>JAAXXI010000008.1 GCA_013334565.1 Chlorobiaceae bacterium | reverse complement strand
TGCTTTTCGGGCACCTGAAAGGATCATTTACCGGTGCGAACAGCGACCATATCGGTTTTTTCGAGCAGGCTGACCATGGCACGATCTTTCTCGATGAAATCGGTGACATGAATATCGATATTCAGGCCAAGGTCCTTCGTGTGCTACAGGAAAAAAAGATCCGGCGAATAGGGGAAAAAAAGGAAAGGCCGGTCGATTTCAGGCTTATTTCAGCCACGCACCGTGACTTCACCGAAGCGATCGCCACAAACGCTTTCAGGGCCGATCTTTATTACCGGCTCGAAGAGTATCCGCTCTATATTCCTCCACTCAGGGACAGGGATGACGATATCGTCCTTCTTGCAAGGCATTTCCTCAATGAATTCTGCAAGGCGAACAATATCGAACCTCCAGAGATTTCAACCAGGGCCCTGAATTCGCTGAAGGCATACCGCTGGCCGGGTAATATCCGCGAGCTTCAGAATGTTATCCGTCGGGCTGTCATCAACCGGAAAGGCAAGCTGATCGATACCTTCAATCTTCCTTCGGCCTCTGCTCAGGTACAGCAGGAACATGAAGCTGTTCCGGAGAGGGAGGCGATTGCCGATGACGTTACCGGGTTTACCGCAAAACTGCTTCCGGAAAGCGACCTCCAGGGACAGCCCATTCTGAAGGACATGGAACTGCAGGCCATTCTCAAAGCCTACAAGCAGTGCGGCGGAAACCAGACAAAAACGGCGGAACTACTCGGGATAAGCCGGTCAACGCTGATCCGGAAAATGAAGCGTCTGGACCTTACAAAGACGATTTCGATCAGCCAGTGAGTACGGGATTGTAAAACAGATACCCTGATTCATGAGGTGAAGTCTATAAAATACGAACATCCCCGCAACAAGGCGGGGATGTTCGTATCTGTGTGTGGCACTATTCCTTTACTTTTTCGCTTCCCAGTAACAGCGCTTCGGAGAAACGATACGTTCTTCATCCTTCAGCGATTTCATTGCCTTGTCAACTGCTTTACGGTCAAGCCCGCTCAGTTCTGCAACCTGGCCTGCGCTGAGCGGCTCCGCCGATTTCCTTATGACTTCAAGTACCTGTTCTTTTGCATCCATCGTTATTCAGGTCGAAAAACGTTAACCCGCATTAAAATTTATAGGAGTATTTCCGTTTCCGGTAAAGTCGGCTTATCTGCTCCAGTCGAACTTTACACCGCATTTGCAATGATGCCCTGTAATGAACTCGCGTCCGCAGGCTGGGCACTTGAAGATCGGTATATCGCCACCGGAGAGGCTGGCTGTATCATAACCCACAAGGACCGGCTTTACCGTGTTGAGCAATACCGCCTTAAAGCGATCGATAAGAGTCATGTTCGAGTTTTTATTATTGTTTGTCATGGCTCGTCCCTCCTTGCGCAGTATTTATTGAGTCTTTGGTCTTGTTCGTTTCTGTTGTCATTTGTATATATATCAGCAAAAAATGTGCCGATGGTGCTTTATATCTCATTAAGTGTATGTTATATAATGAGATAAGTGCGAAATTCTATAATAATCCGACTGTGTCAATTTGCGTCGGAATGACACAGTTTGATACATAAATTGTTTCATTTGCGTTGTTTCGCGATCGGGACAAATGAGTTTATCGATCGAAAAATGGAGATGCTATTTGCTTCTTATTGTGTTATTCCGAAACAGCCGGGCGGTTGTGCGGAATGTCTGCACAACAACCTTTACCAAGGACGAGGATCGGCCAGGAGTTGACGAAACTGATGGGAGATGATGAGAACAGGATTTTCCAGGCAATGTCAAGCCTGAAAAACGCAAAGCTCACCATGACTTGTCAGGTTATTGGATCACCGGGAAAGAAATCGTTTCGAGGGCAGAAATGCATGCTGACCGGAACAGACAGCGAAGAGCTTTTTAGGTAAATTTTAAGGATTCTCTCAGCTTCTTTTAGGAACAGTGGCTTTACCTTGTTATACGAATGAGGATCAGGCTGTCATTTGCCTGATGGAAAGGATTCCCTGCAGAAGGTTTTTTCGGTTCAGATAAAGATTGCACGGCAGGTTGTTTTCAGCATAAGAAGGAAAAGAAACAGATCATGAGATTACTGATCATAGAGGATGAACCGGGCATAGCCGGGTTTCTCAAAGAAGGGCTTGAAGAGGAATATTTTGCCGTCGATACCGCTTCAGACGGGAAAAGCGGACTTGACCTCGCCATGACGAACGAGTACGATCTGCTTATCATCGACTGGATGCTCCCCGGATTGAGCGGGATCGAAGTCTGCCGGCAGGTCAGGAAGTCCGGCAATGCAGTTCCCGTCATTCTCCTGACCGCGAGGGATACGCTCGAGGATGTCGTGTTCGGACTTGACAACGGCGCGAACGATTACATAAAAAAACCGTTCGAGTTCGAGGAGCTTCTTGCACGCATTCGGGTTCAGTTGAGGAGCAGGTCCGATGGTGAAGATTCCCTCAAAGCCGGTGAACTCACGCTCAATCCCGTCACCCATCAGGCATTTTGCGACAGGAACGAAATCGTGCTCACCCCGAAAGAGTTTTCCCTTCTCGAGTACCTCATGCGAAACAAGGGAAAGGTGTGCACCAGAAGCCGTATCATCGAGCATGTGTGGGATATTCATTTCGATTCGGATACTTCGGTGATCGATGTCTATATCACTTTTCTCCGCAAAAAGCTCGAAGCGGCCGGCTGCAGGGGACTGATCCAGACCATCCGCGGGGTGGGGTACATCATTCGCGAACAGGATACTCAATGAAAAAAGAGGCAGGAGATCCCATAACTGCAAAAGGATTATTCAGGAAGAGGCTCAATTCGATGAGCCTCAGGAACCGCATTGCCCTTTACTACACCGGCGCCACAGCTGTCCTCGTCGCACTGGTTTTCACCGCGGTCTACTTCCTTGTCGATCGTGTCGTCTACAGGCAGTTTGACGATGAACTGAAGGCTGAAATTACTGAAATCTTCACTGAGGCCCGATTTCCCGCTGAAGGGTTCAGGACCCTTTCTGCGTTCGGATCTGTCGATATCGACGACAAGGGTGAAGATGACGATGACGACGAGGACAGGAAAAAAAAGACAACTGCTTCCGGAGAAAGCCTGCAGAGCAGAGGGGATGTCGAATATATCCAGATCGTCGATGAGAAGGGACGTATTTTCAGAAAATCGCTCAATCTTTTCAGTACGGCGCTCGCATTCGATCTTCATCATCAGGACCGCTATTTTTTCACTGCCGGCCTTTGGGGGGCGCCCGTCCGCCAGGTACAGCATCCTCTCGTAAGCTTCGAAAACCGTACGGTCGGGTTCCTCATCATTGCCGTACCGATGAAAAATGCCATCATTGTCCTGCATGACCTTAAAAAGGTTTTTTTCCTCTCTTTTCCGGTCATCATTCTCACCTTGTTCGTATTGAGCCGGGCAATTGCCGGAAGGAGCATCCGACCGGTAGAGAAAGTCATCGCTACTGCCGAGCAGATGACGCAGTCAAACCTCGACCGGAGGATAGTCATGCCTCCGAACCGCGACGAGCTTTATCGCCTGTCGGCAACCATCAACTCTTTCCTCGACCGCATCCAGGAAGCTTTCCTGCGGGAAAAACAGTTTACTGCCGATGCATCCCATGAACTGAAAACACCGCTTGCCGCCATAAAGGGTACTCTGGAGGTGCTGAAGCGCAAACCGCGGGAACGGGAATATTACGAGTCGAAAATCCAGTACTGCCTGGGAGAGGTCAACCGAATGACGGTGCTCATCGATCAGTTGCTGATGCTTGCCCGCCATGAAAGTTCCTCGGTGACATCGAGCATAGAAACGATTGTTCTTGCCAGCCATGCTGCGGATGCGGTCGAAAGGATCAGGCATGTCGCTGATGAAAAACAGATAACCTTCGATCTCGACCTCGATGAAACGCTCAGGGTGGCGGCCGATCCCGCCATGCTCGGGATTATCCTTGAAAACCTGCTTTCAAATGCCGTCAAGTTTTCTCCGGCCGGATCGTCTGTTTCGCTCACCGTTAAACGGAATGAAGCGCTTGCAACGTGCACGATACGGGACAACGGCATCGGTATTCCCGCAGACAGGCTCCAGAATGTCTTCGAAAGGTTTTACCGCGTCGATCAGTCGAGAAACTCGGGTACCGGTGGGTCAGGTCTGGGATTGGCTATTGTCAGGAAGCTCGCCGATCTGCAGAAAATCCGCGTTGCCATCACCAGTGCAAAGAACGAAGGGACGGCCGTTACCCTCATTTTTCCCGGTGTTCAGCAATGATGGGTATACACGGTGTTTTCATGAGATGCGACCTGTCTGTCGGGCTCCGGCATGGACATTCAGCATGGAGTCCAGCTCGGAATTTGCCTCGTTCCATGCAGACGAGTAGGGGGACTTCAGCGCCGGTTATCGACCTCGAGTTTCAGGACAAGGGGCAGATGGTCTGAATAGCCGCCGAGGTAGCGGTTCTTTTCGCAGGTCGGCCAGGGTTTTCCGGTCAGCGGGTCCAGCATGCGGAAAAAAGAGAAACACCTGAAGCCATCCGCAGGAAACCAAATTCCTGAATGTTCGAGCATTGCGGCCGAAAGCAACATCTGGTCGATTCGCTGCCAGCGTGTTTTGAACCGGAAACTGCCGTTTTGCCTGCTGCCGCTCCAGCAGTTGAAAAGCGATATATGTTGTTCTGCAATCACTTTCCGGACATCGAATGATGAACGGAGTACCTCTTTCACTGAACGGTTTTCCGGTCCGTCGTTGAAATCACCCATGATGATGAGCTTCTCTTTCGGGTTGCGCTGCATCAGGCTGTCCGCGATATGGCGGCAGACGATCGCTGCGGCGATTCTTTTCGGTTCGCTCCATTCGGTGTCGAAGGAGCGTGAGGGCCAGTGATTGACGATAACATGAAAGGACCGGCCTTCTGCAGAAAACCCTGCCACAATGATCTCTCGCGCGGAAGGCACGGTGTACGCTTTTATCGAACGGAAAAGAAGGCTCTGAGGATCGTAGGCTATCCCGATGTCGATACCCCTCGGGTCGGAAGATTCGTAATAGAGGGTTTTGTACCTGATGCCGTCCAGCGGTGACAGCGTATCCTCGAATGTTCTCCTGTTTTCAGATTCTGCGAAAGCGAGCAGATCGGGATACTTTCCGTAATCCGGGCTTGCCCTGACGGCTGTGATGACATGGCGGAGGCGCATCTGTTTGAGGAATAGCTTTTTCGGGGTCCAGTGAAGCCTCCCGGAAGGCGTGAAATCATCGTCGGCAGTAGCTGGATCGTCAACCGCATCGAAAAGGTTTTCCACATTCCACCACAGAATCAGCAGTTTCTTTCCGCTGCCGGTATCGTTACTTTTACTGGCATTGATGCCTGATGGAGGGGTTTTCCGGGGATTGTCCGTTGCTGATATGCTGCAGTGAAGAGGCGGCAACATGAACAGCAGCAGCAAAAGAAGAGCTTTGTGGCGTTTCAAGGGCAGACAGATCGTTTCGGGTGACTAGCAACGCTTCCTGTTACGCTGAAGATACGCATTGCGGGAACATTCCGCTTCATAAGTGACCGGTTTTCTTGCACAGGTCTGCAGAATCATCGTCACAGCTAACGACATACGATGCTTGCCTGAAATCAGGCGTGGTCCGAAGCGGTGGCGGCATCCTGTTCAAGCTGCTCTTCTGTCATGAATGGGAGGTCAGGCAAGATGCTTTATACGATTGTGGCGATGCTGAATGGACAGAACGTCATGCGAAGATCTCACCGATCCTCTCGATCAGTTCCGACAGGCTCACCACGGTTATTCCCGACCTGACAGGATACCCTTTCCCGACGGGAGCCACGATAAACGTATGAACGGGCGACACATCCGCTATCGCAGAACCGTTGCCTCTGGTCAGAGCCGGAGCCATCGATGCCTTGCACTCTATGGCAACGCGCCGACCTGACTTCTGCATGACGATATCCAATTCCGCCCCGTTGGATGTTCGGTAGTAAAACAGCTCACAGGCGGGAAACATCCCCTGAATGTTCATCAGCACCAGTGTTTCCCAGAGCGAACCGAAAACCGGATGTCCCGCAATCTGGTTGAAACCGGAAAGACCGAGCAGAGCTGCAACAATACCGGTGTCTGTTACGAACACCTTTGGTGTTTTCACCAGACGCTTGCCTTCATTGGAAAGCAATGGCGGCAGCATGACAACCATGAAGGTCTGCTGAAGCAGATCGAGATAATTCCTTACTGAAGTGTGGCTTACACCAAGGGCCCCCCCGATGGCAGAAAGCTTGACCATCTGTCCGTTATGATGAGCGAGCATCTGCCAGAGCCTTCTCATCGTTGCTGGTGAAAACCCGCTCCATTCCAGGAGGTCACGTTCCAGAAACGTCCTGATGAAATCCTCCCGCCAGTCGAACGACACCTGTTCATCCTCCTGCAAAAGGCTTCGGGGAAATCCTCCGCGAGAGAGGTACTCCTCGATAGTAACACAACCCTTGACCTCTTCCCACAAAAAGGGGGTGAGGCGTTTGTAAGTGATTCGTCCGGCAAGAGATTCGGAACTTTGTTTCAACAGGTCCCGGGAAGCCGATCCGAGAATGAGAAAATGACCATTGCCGCCCCAGTCGTCCACCAGACTGCGAATCAGCGGAAAGAGCTCCGGCTTCCGCTGCACTTCGTCAATACAAAGCAGTTTGTCCTTCTGGTTCAGCAAGAACCATTCAGGGTCATCGAGTTTCCGAAGGTCGGAAGGACGTTCGAGATCGAGATAAACAAAGGGCCGGTCATAGTGTACAAGATGCCGGATCAGCGTTGACTTGCCGCACTGCCGGGGTCCGACAATCGCTGTGACAGGATAGTTTTTCAGCCCCTGTTGAACTTCTCCTGCAATTATCCGATCAAGATACTCTTTGTCGATAAACATGTATTTTGAAAGTTTTATTTTCAATTTACATGGTTATTCGGCAAATCCAAAAAAAGAACAAGCGAATATTCCGGAAGAGGTATCAGGAAAGTTATAAAAACGGAAGATGACTGAGCTTCAATAAATCGTAGTAGATCATAGCGATATGACGTAATTTATTTCCGTTCCCTGGGTGATTGCTAATTTCCGAAATTGGCTGATTTTTAATTTCTGACAACAAGGGGAAGGCTTGAGGTGTTTGTCGGCCCCGGCAGTATTTATTGTACCGGTAATAATAAGTCGCAAAGAAATCTTTGGAACACTGGTGTCATCCTGAACGAAGCATGGCGAAGTGAAGGAGCCATCTTCTCTCAAACGAAAATATCCGGATTCTTCGCTCAGCGCGGAATGACATGTCGTTCCGTCATGCTGAACGTCATTTCCTGAAATTGCTCTTTGTGGATTCTTCACTTCGTTCAGAATGACAGGGAAAAGGCAGCATGACAGGGGAATAAAAGACAGCATGGCAAAGTCAAGAGCAAGGGCGGAATGTCAAGAGCCGGAAGTCTGTTCTGAAACAGAGGTGTCATCCTGAACGAAGCATGGCGAAGTGAAGGATCCATCTTTATTTGAAAATACAAGTTATGGATTCTTCGCTTTGCTCAGAATGACAAATTCGGAGTTATTGCGGTTAACAGGAGTGGCAGTGTTAATAGCCGGAGCAATAAGTCTGGATAAAGAGGAATCAGGTCGCCCACAGGCCCCATAACAGTGCAGCAATTACAATAGTGGGACCGAAAGGCCATTCGGCCTCGGGACCGTGACCTTTGAGACGGCGCCACACCAGGTTCCAGATCACGGTGCCGATACTCGCCCACAACACCGTGTAAAAGACCCCGAGAACGCCCCACCAGGCGGCAAGTGCGGCCAGAAGCTTCAGGTCGCCGCCACCGATTCCGCTTGCGCCCCTGATACGTTGGAACACCCAGGCAAACCCTCCCAGAAAGAGCAGCACAAAGACGGTAGATAGTGAGCTGAAGAGCAGGTTTTGCGAGGTAAACCCGGCATAACTGCCGGCGAGTCCAGCTATGCCCATCGGCAGGACAATCCAGTCGGGCAGCATGGTGGTGTCCCAGTCGATGAGGGCGAGCAGCACCAGTGCACTGGCCAGCATGGCCCATAAGAGTGCGGCCGGAAATACCGGGTGGCTGGTGGCTGCAAAGGCCCACAGTGAGGCGTTGACCAGCGGCACCCAGATGCGCCGAGCAGGGGAAACAGAGTGCTCAAGACCACCTCCGGGTCCTACCCATTCCTCCATGGATGCCTGAGCGTGCTGCAGGACCTTTCGCGGGATTATTCGGGCCAGTGGTACCAGCCCGAGACCAACACCAGCACCCCCAATCAACCATGGCCAGATAAGACAAAGGTTGGGCAGGGTTGATCTTACGTTCATGGTGTGGAGCGATTGGATAACATTTTCATGACCTGTATGAATGCAGGTCCGAGCATCACCAGCATGAGTGTAGGGAATATGAACAAACCGAGGGGCAGCACCAGTTTGATGGGTATTTTTGCGGCAATTTCTTCAGCGCGCTGGGTACGTCGCGATCGCATCATGTCGGATTGCACGCGCAGTGATTCGGCCAGGCTCGTGCCGAATTTATCGGCCTGGACGAGCATGGAGACGAGATCTTCCAGGTCTTCGAGACGTGAGCGCAGCGCCAGGTTTCGCAAGGCTTCGATGCGGGTTGCACCCGCACGCATTTCGAGTGAGGAGAGGTAAAACTCCTGGGCCAGGTCCGGGTTTGAGCGGGCCATTTCGCGCGATATGCGGGCAATGGCGGAATCGATACCCATGCCGGACTCGGTGCAGACGACCAGGAGGTCGATCATATCGGGGAGGCTGTTGCGCATGCGATCAAGACGTTTCTGGGTGATGAAACGCAACAGCAGTTCGGGCAGGTAGTAGCCAGCAGCGGCAGTGATTAATACAAAAAGCAGGACATTGATAAAAGGCAGTTGGGGTTGACTGAAATGCAGATAGAGCGCCAGTAGCAGTGGCAGCACCAGAGTGAGCAGGGTTTTTATGGCGAAGTAGTACTGGGGGGCACTTTTGTTGCGAATACCGGCCTGCAGAAATTTAATTTGAACGCCGGAGCTTTGCCATCCCTCCTCCGGGAGAGAGAGTTTTGACAGGATATTGACGACGGAAGCAACTTTATTGTGTTTGGGAGTCGAGAGTTCGGAGGTTTCGGTTGGGGACCAGAACTGCCGGATAATTCGGGCAATGCGTTTTTTCAGGGTGTTGTTTACTGTCCAGTGGTACAAAGCGAGCACAATCGAGGTTACTGCTGCCCCCGAGAGCACAATGGTAAAGATTTGCAAAACGGATTGCATAGTGGGCGTGACGTAAGTTAAACCTTGATCTGGATGATGCTTTTGATCACAACGATCCCGGCAGCCATGAGTCCACCGCCGATGAGGAGGAGGGTCTGGCCCTGGGGAGTGGTCCAGAGTATCGAAATGTAGTCGGGATTTATGAGTGTCAGGATACTGGCAAAAGCAAATGGCAAGCTGCCAAGTACCAGAGCAGATGTACGTCCTTCTGCCGAGAGTGTATGAATTTTACCCCGCAGTTTGAAGCGTTCCCGCATGGTGTTGGCCAACCCGTCGAGCAGTTCGGCGAGATTGCCGCCGGTTTCATGCTGGATTACGAGCGATGTGACAAAAAAACTGAGGTCATTGCTTTGAACTCGTTCGGCAAGCCTTCCGAGCGCGTCTTTGAAAGGTATGCCGAAAGCCATTTCATCGGATACTGTTTTAAGTTCGGGACCTATGGGATCGGTAAACTCCTTTCCAACTTCACAGAGTGCCGAGCTAAGGCTGTGGCCTGCCCGCAGTGCCCGTGAGATGAAGTCGAGCATTTCAGGCAGTTTGCTTTCAAAAGCCTGGCTGCGTTTTTTAGCCTGCCGGGATAACCACAACAAGGGCGAGCTTGCGATGGCGGTGGCAAACACAAGTAGGAGTATGGGATTGGTCTGGCGCAGCAGTCCAAACAAAACAACGAGTCCGAACAAGGTGACCATTATGACCATGAAACGTCCGGCTGTGAGCGGGCTATGGGCTCGATCGACCAGGCTTTTAAACCGTCTGAATGTTCCGGAACTTGAACTCAGCCAGGATTCGATTTCACTTTCAGTTGTGCTGCTTATAGTTTGCTCGACAGAGTGAATCGTATTTTGAATCACTTCCAAACGCTGTTTTTTTGCTTTGTTCCTGGGGTCAAAAAAGTAGGCCCACACGCTGTAGCCAAGCAACATGATCACCATGACGGCAGAAAAAGCAATGAAGGGGATAAGAAAATTCACCATGATGCACAGAGGTTAGTCGATAGAGCCAAGATCGAACAGACCGTCACTGAGATTTATGCCGTATGTGCGTATTTTTTCAGATACTTTTGGTCGAACACCAGTGGCCATGAACATCCCCTGTACGGTACCGTCCTGGTTAACACCGGTGCGCTTGTAGTTGAAGATTTCCTGCATGGTAATGACATCGCCTTCCATGCCGCTGATCTCCTGAATGCTCGAGACCTTGCGGCTGCCGTCGTTGACTCGTGTGATCTGGACGATAAAATGAACCGACGATGTAATGAGCTGGCGCAGAGCTTTGCTTGGCAGATTGATGCCGCCCAGACCTACAAGGTTTTCGAGACGGCCAAGTGCATCCCGGGGTGTGTTGGCATGAATGGTGGTGAGCGAACCCTCATGGCCGGTGTTCATTGCCTGGAGCATGTCGATCACCTCGGCGCTTCGGACCTCACCCAGCACGATGCGGTCAGGACGCATACGCAGTGAGTTTTTTACCAGAGAGCGCATGGAGACTTCACCCTTGCCTTCAATGTTGGACGGGCGCGTTTCCAGACGAATGACATGATCCTGCTGAAGCTGCAGTTCGGCAGTGTCTTCTATGGTCACGATGCGTTCGTTCGATGGTATATATCCCGAGAGGATATTGAGCATCGTGGTTTTTCCGGTACCGGTGCCCCCGGAAATGACGATGTTGCATTTTGACTTGACCAGAGCGGCCAACAGTTCGGCCATGGCAGGGGTGAGCGAGTTTTTCTGGATAAGGTCGTACATCTGGAGTGGTACAACAGCAAAGCGCCGGATAGTCAGTACCGGACCGTCGAGTGACAGCGGCGGAATGATGGCGTTGACACGCGACCCGTCGGGCAGGCGGGCATCGGCCATTGGGCTCGATTCATCGATGCGCCTTCCTACACGGGAAACGATTTTGTCGATTATTTTCATGAGGTGCTCATCGTCACCGAAGCGGATATCGGTGAGATGGATGCACCCATTTTTTTCGACATAGACTTTCTGGTGGCCGTTGACCATGATTTCAGAAATGGTCGGATCGGCAAGCAGTGGCTCAAGTGGGCCAAGCCCCATGATCTCGTTTTTAAGGTCGGTAACTATTCTGGATCGCTCCTGATGATTGAGGGGCAACGCCTCTTCTTCGATGAGAGCGACAAGCAGGACCCCAAGCTCTTTGCGCAACTGCTCAGGGGTCAGGCTTTCGATAGAGTTGAGGTCGATGCGCGTCAGCAGCTTCTGATGCAATTTTATTTTAGCTGCATAATAATCGACTCCAGCTGTCGTCTCTTTGGTTTTCGTCGCCTGTATCTGAGCAGGAGAAGCTTGAGCCTCGATAATAAGAGGGTTGCCAGGCGTTTCAGTATCAACCGGCTCTGATGATGAGGACGCTGCAGTTCTTTTGTTGGAGAGGTTCCAACGGGCTATTTGATCTTTAAGCGATGCCATAGCGAACTTTTAGGGTAACGGTTTTCTGTCGTTTTTTTGTCTGTGATATGCTCGGCCCAGTTGACGATGGTTCTGGATAGTTTTGATTTGGGAGTTGCCTGTACGAAGGGTTGACCAAACAGGATTGATTTCTGCAATGCTTCGAAGTCGGACGGGATGCGTTTGTCGATAGGCCTGCCGATTACTTTTTCAATTTCTGCACTGGAAATGGAACCACTTGTGTCAGCACGGTTGAGGATTATTTCAATGTGTGACAATGGTTTTTCAAATTCTTTGGAGAGTTGGAGCAGTTGACCTGTCCGGCGAAGCGATGGCAGCGTCGGGGTAAATACGATGCAGAGTTCATCGAGCTGCTCGATAACCCATATTCCAACCTGATCGAGAGATGAACCGAAGTCAACCACTACGAAATCATAAAAGTTTGTGGCAATGGTAATGAGTTCGCTTACCCGGTCGGGTTCGATCTGAACAATTTTTTCAAATGTCGATGGCGAAGGTATGAGGTCGAAGGTTGGGCTGAGATGCTGTACCATACTGTCGAGCAGCGACTTGTCGAGCCGGTTGGACTGACTGGAGATGTCTGCAAGGTCCTGAGGGTTAGTCTCTCTGGTCAGGTACAGGTCAAGGTCGCCGAAGGGCAGGGAGAGATCGACTGCAAGTACGCGGGTTTCATGCTCTTTCGAGAGCGCATAGGCAAGGTTTGCCGCTATGCAGGAACTGCCGTCCCCACCTTTGGAAGAGACAAATCCAAATACTTGTCCCAGGCTGACAACAGGACCTTTGGCACGAAGTCGGACACGTTCGATGACTTGCTTCAGTGTATCAGGTTCGCTGTCAATGATGACTTCACGCACTCCTGCACGCATGAGCGATAACAAATGGTCGTGTTGCGCGTATGGGTGCAGGACCACGATGGCGGTTTTCGGAAGGGCGAGACAGAGTTTTTCCAGTTCCTGAATATACTTGGGCTCTGATGGTTCAAAACCTACGAGAAATACGAGGTCGGGATTTTTAGAGGTAATCTGGCGTACCATCATGCCAAGATCGCCTACCAATCGGACGAGTTGGTGTTGGCCAAGTTGAAGCTGCGTATCGGGAACCTCCCAGGGTTGGGAGGAGTAAGTCAAAATGTTCATATGTGGTTTTTCAAACAGTAAGGAAGGTATCTCGTTTCCTGACGCCGACTCGTTGTCTGAACCGTCTGTCAGCTATAAGAAAAATACTTGTAAATTAAGTTATTCAACCAACAGGACATTGCTTCCAGGTAAAGATGTTATTGGATAATTTGTCCTGTCAATATTAAAACCGCTACCGTTTATCGTGATTTCTTCACCAACTACTGAGCCATTTACCGTAACGCCACTGCCATTGATAATAATTCTCCCGTTAGGTGCGTACAGTACCCCATTCAGGGCATAACTGCTACCATTAATGATGATATCACCGTCTTTGGAATAAAAACATACCTGATTGTTTCCTGATGATACACCACTGCCGTTTATCGTAATATTGCCATCTGCCATAACCGCTCCTGTAGCGGTAAAAGAAGAGCCGTTTACCGTGACAGTGTGATTTTCTCCTGTAACGTAAATCGGATCTGAAGTAATATTGCTCCCATTTATGGTATAGGATGTATTATATTTTTGATTAGCTGCGGTAGCTGCTGTGGTTATCGATTCACTGAAATCCGGCATATCCATATTGTTCGAGCCGGGTAATCTTGAACCAATGTTAATGTTGGAACCATTCGTTGTAATTGTTCCAACAGCTTCTGCCGCTTCTGTTATCGTGATTGAACTTCCATTGATAATGAGTTTTTTATTGGTATGCGCCGACCCTCTGATATATAAACCACTGCCGTTTATCGTCAAATTATCTGAAGTGCTTCCTGAAAAGAGTGCATAGTTAAAAGGGCCGCCCATACCGTTTAATATGGTAACGGCACTGGCTTTTACATTACTTGTGGCAATACCCAGAATCGGTGCGAAAAACAACGGCAAGGGGCCGTTATTTTTCGTACTGGATATCTCAATTGTTACACGTATTGCGGGGAGGTTGCCTGCGGGAACTCCGGAGGCAGGAAGCAACGTAAAAGAGCGGGTTTGGAGGTTCCAGTAACCCTTGTCGATGGTGACATCATTTATTCCCCTGCCATTGGCGAAGTTGGCACGAGCCAACTGAATCGCTTTGTTGTTGGCTGCCGTCCAGTTATAAGGTTTATCCGCTGCCTTAACCGATGCATCCTTAAGCGATTTTGCGCCACCAAGTGCTGCCGCGTCTGCAGCGTTTTGAAGTTCGGTCCTGGTCAGATTGAGGCGGGCAAGGTCAACAGCCAGTGCGGCAAGGCCCAGCAACACCGGCAGGCACAGGGCAAACAAAATGATGACCATGCCTCGCTGATCGTGCAGCCATTTGCTGATGTGGTGAGACCGTGTCATGGTTATTCAAGCCTCATGGTAGTTGTAGCCGAGATTGGAAAGGTTGAAAAAATGTAGAGTCCTTTGAAATTGATACTTGCCGAGACGGTGAGTTGGTTGTCGCTGATTGGATCAGCATTAAAGGTGGGAGTTGGGTTCATGGCTGCCCCGAAAGTGATGAGAGGTTTGCAGGCGTTCGTGAATGCATTTGTGGCGCTGCTTTTTGTGTTGCTGTTGGTCCGGTTTGAAACGTACTTGGCCCCGGCACGCGCTCCCTCACGGGTTGCTATGGTGAGGACGGTTTTATCATAAATAGCTATTGAAAAAGTAACCATTCCAAAAAGAAGAAGCAGAAACACTGGAAGAATCAGGGCAAATTCAACCAGAGCACTGCCTTTCTGGGTTATAGCGTGCTTGGTTTTCGGTGAACGAAGCATGGCAAAATTGTTACGGATGGTAGTCATTTTACTGCCGATCCTTGCAGTTTCCCGTCGATGAAAAGCTCTTTATCGGTAGGAGGGATTACCTTGTCGGTCGGGAGCTCAGGCATGGTTTTGCTTGCTTTGACAAGAGTCGGGCGAATAACAACCAGGAGTTCTGTCTTTTCAGCGTCTTTATCGGTTCGGCGGAAGAGAGCGCCAAGAATGGGAATGTTACTAAGCAATGGTACACCCCTGATCTTTGCTGTAAGATCGTTCTGCAGCAGGCCGCCGATAACAAGGTTTTCACCTTCGCTCATCTGGACGGTGGAAGAAGCGTAGGAAAGTGAAAAAGCGGGTAAACTGTTTATGCTTCCTGAAGTTAAAATATCCTGGAGAGGCTTGGATACTTCAGGTGCAACCTTCAGCGAAATTCGACCTCCGTCCAGCACGGTAGGTATGAACCGCAAACCCACCCCATAGGTTCGTTCGACGTAGTCGATCGCACCGTTAGCCGCGACGGTGGGTGTATAAATTTTGCCGCCAACCAGGAAGTACCCTTCCTGACCGCTCATGGTGACAAGTGTCGGTTCCGCCAGTATTTTGACCAGATTCTTTTTGCACTCAGCTTCAGCTTGAAGCTTGTTTCCATTCTTGAACAAAATGTTGAGTGTGGCCGTGTTTACAAAGCCTGACATAATGTTGCCAGTGACTCCGCCAGCGTTTTGGGTCCAGTTCAGGCCCAACGCCTGGATGCAGGCCCTGGAAACCTGGGCGATATGGACTTCGAGTCGGACTTGTTGAGGATCCCGGATTTTAAGGAGGTTGACCAAACCAGGTATTCCGGCGGTCTGTGCTGAGCCGTTGATCGTTGTGGACGTTGTGTTTGAGGTTGTTTTGGCAATGTCCGTTACATTAGATAGTACAGGAGATGGGGGAGGGTTATTGGTTAAAGAGTATTCGGGGTTGTTTTCCGGAACTCCCGCATTGAAATAAGCTTTTACTATACGCCAGGCGGTTTCTGCTGCAAGGGCGTCAGAGACCGTTCCGGCAAGTACCACAGCCGGCCCCAGAGAGTAGATATCGATGTCATGCTCCTTAGGAAGGGCTGCTGTAAGCAAAACTTTTATGGGATTGATGTTGCGGCTGACATTCAGCGGAGCGGACGTGAAGTTGTCACTCTGGTCCCAGAGAATAAGATTGGTCGCGCCGGGTTTTTTACCGAAAAGATAGAGCTGGGAAGAGTTGATAAGTATATAATCGGCTACGTCGGGGTTGCCTACGGCAACCCTTGCAATGGGCTTTGCAAGACGGTAGACCCTGGATTCGCCTTCGTGTAAAAGGTAGTTCGAGGGAAAGGTCGTAGAAGGGGCGGAAATCGTGTGTTTCCGTTTTACAGCCTTTCTTCCGGTGTGCTTTGGAGCTGCCCCTGTGTCAATAGGAAAGGTGCTGGCAAGAACTGCAACGAGGATACTTATCCTGCAGGCCCAACGCATTAAGTGCGAAAAAATCATATACTTGGCGGCTATGGTTTGACAATGGGTTAATGGCTCATGCCTCGAATTTCCACGGTTCCATTGCTTTGGGGCGAAGTTGCATTTTGCGCAGCCGGTTTTGGGGTGGCGGCACCGGCAGGATACACGATTTCAGGCAGACGCACGCCAGCCGAGTTTACTTCACTGGTATCGAGCTCGTTGCGAAGGACAAGGGATAGCGTCCCGATGTTGCGGGCAAGGTCAAGTTTTTCGGATTCGTGCGGTGTAAGCTCGAGGGTAACGGCATTGACCACTTTCGGTTTATCGGGTTCTGAAGTGGTTTCCTGGGCCACGGCCAATACTTTGACGCGCGAGAGCACTGTTCTCGAAAAAGGCTGGTTGTTGTCGTCCTTACCGCTGACCAGAATATCGACATAACTGCCCGGCAGGGCAAATCCGGCAACCGCGACCACCTCGTTGACCTGAACGGTTATGGCGCGCTTACCCTTCTCGATAATCGATGACAAGCCTCCTGTCGCGTTTTTAGGGGCCAATTTGGCAGACAAAACAAGCTCGCCTGGTATCATGGAAACACGGGCAATTCGGCCCAGAACACTTGTCGTGCTGGTTGATGCATCTTGCGGAACTTCTGGAGCCGGCCAGTCGATGGTCTTGATTTGATCTGTTTTAATGGCTTTGCCAGCTTCGATGGGTTTCTCGACGATGACCACCTTGGCCCCTGAAGATTGGGGTGTGCTTGTCCAGCGCAAGGCCATAAAAGCCGCCATTGCCCCCAGAGTGAGGGCTATGGCGAGAGCGAAGACTGGTAATTTCACCGCTTAGAATGTAAAAGAGTTTTTATCCATAGATTGTGGTGAAAAATATCTCAAGATCAGGGAGTCGTAAGTTGACTTGAGACATAGGAAAAAACATTTTTTAAATTAGATCCTGTAGTCGTAAGAATTACAATTACAGCAACAGCGATCAAAGAAGCAATCAGGGCGTATTCGATCATGGTTACGCCTTTTTGTGATTTTACATCGAAGACCCTTTTCAGCATGACTTCAAGGCTAAGTTTGATGCTTAGGAAAATGTTGAGCATAATTATACCTCCCAATGGATTTAGTTATTCCTGCTTCCAAATACCCCTTTTCCTTATAAGTCTGACCTTATATCCTCATACTTTTTTAAAGTGAAACCTATATTAGAGCCATTTCGGGGGTACTTGCAACACAAATATAATATATAAAAAAGGCAAAATCAATAAATGAATGAGCTATATGATCACATTGACTTAATTTGATGCTTATCCAGATTCGGTGCTTTCGAATATTTGAAATATCGGCTGGTGTAATAAATTGCTTATAAGTTAATGTAATTAATGCGTAATGATTTCGACTGGCAAAAATAGAGAGCTGTTCTCTCTTCATTCGTCATTCATTCAGATATTTGTATTTCAATTATTCTTAAGGCATAGAACAACTTGGCGAGGGTATGAAGATGAAGCATTTTATACCAGGAGGTCTATTCCGCAATACCCTGATCGCTTTGTATATATATAATGTAAGTCTGATTGGCCTTTTCAATAAGGTTAACCTGTCATTAAACTGACTATACGATAACATTTCATAGATATAAATCGCAGTGAGATCTAAACACTGAATACCAATGATCATTTCTGTTTGAATCCTGCTATTTTATGTCCGGTTTCTTCTATGAAGTAACAGTACCCTTATCAATAAAGTAATTCGTACTCTGTTAGTCTGATTTACTGAGCGTGTCTTCCAATAATGTTAAACAGCAAAGTTGCTGCAAAAAAGAATATTCATGCTCGATGGTAAAGATCATCAAACATAAATAATAATCAGGTTCGCTGATTCTGTTTTCCTCTCATGATATTTATTGCACCGTATCGGATTGTACCATCCCGATCCGAGTTTTTATTGTCGGCTGTTACTGTTGATTCTGACAACAAATGCTTCCTTTGCCCGGCGGAAAGTCATCCATAACATGCCGCAAAGCACAAAAGGCCCCACCTGCACATTCAGAGTTTCAGCTATCGGGATCATCAGCATTGGTAGCAGCCAGGCAATTACCAGCAGTTCGCGTTCACCGCGCAGCCAAACGGTATGATGCCCGGCCAATGCCAGCCATGCGATGGGAAAGGCTAACCATGCCAGGTCATAGTCGAATACATAGGGGCTGACAAGAAATGTTGCGGTCATCAGAATTGCTCCTCGTAAGTTCAGGTCCTGACAACGCCGCCAAACATATATTACAATGGCCACTGCTCCAACTGCAACGATAAACTGGATAACGTACGCCCACAGGACAGGAATTCCGATCAGGCGTCCGAACGCAAAAAGAGAGGGAATGCGTTCCCAGGGAATATATCCGGTTTCCAGAAATTGCCGGGCATAGCCGAGGTTTGCGAGGAATCCATTCAGAACGGCGAGCCCCAGGGTTAGCGTTCCGATAGCCGTTATAGTCAAGGTGGTCAGGGCTGCGGTCAGCAATGTCCGCCATGCTCCAATAGCGATCAAAGCAACAGGAAAAAGAAGGGCAAGATGAGGTTTGATCGCAGCGAGCAATCCGATGAGAAGTCCGGACATTAATGCCCTTCGTTCAATAGAGAGTAATGCGGCGGCAGCGAGAGCAGCAGTCAGGAATGCGTTCTGCCCGATCAAAAAGTTTACCCACACTCCAGGGAAAGCTGCAATACACCACATCGCCGTGTTGCCTTTTACGATGCGGCGCAAAACCAGAATGTAAGTGCCCAAAGTCGACAACATGAAGACCCAGTATGCTGCTGTATAAGGCAGTAATGCCAACGGCAGAACGACAAGATAAAAAGCGGGAGGGTAGAACCAGGCATAAACGCTTGTCGATGCTGGTACTGCAAGTTGTTGGGTATTGAAAAGTTGTGGAATACTGAAAGCGTCCCGGGCATGTCCAGCCAAGGCAAGATGCGATGCCGCCCAGAATGCAATAAAGTCGTAACCGAGCGGCCCTCCTTTTGGGTCAACCATGTTTTTCGACATCAATACCCACACGAAGCCAAATACAAGGAATAGAGCCAGGAAGATACGGGGATAATTTGAGATGCGCTCCCGATTAAGCCAATGGTTGTGTAGCTTCATGGAGTTTTCTTTAAGTCTTGCATGAGCGGGTAATGCAGGATCGGGCCTTTTGAATTGCTTGGTAATATTTATCAGCTTCCGCCGGGATCCGGTATGAATCGCGATGCCGGTTACGGTAAAGTTTTATTCTGATCCGGATGAGCTCCAGTTGTCGCAGCTTCTGTCATCGAAGACGTTGCAGAACGTCGGAACGTAATCCATAACAGGCTGCAGAGCACCAGAGGGCCAAACGGTACTGGAGGAACTCCCGGAATAGGGATCATCAGCAATGGAAGCAACCAGGCGGCAACCAGTACTTCACGTTCGCCTGGCAGCCATCCTTTATCCTGCCCGGACGATGCCAGCCATGCGATGGGGAAGGCAATCCATACCAGATCATACGTAACGACGTAGGGGCTGACCAGAAATGTCGCTGTCATCAGGGCGGCACTGCGCAATTTCCAGTCCTGGCAATGTCGCCACACATACCATAACACGGTTACAGCTCCCAAAGCAATGACAAAATGGAGAACGTACGCCCATGGAACAGGAATTCCAATCAGACGCCCGAAAGCAAAGAGAGTGGGGATATTTGACCAGTGAATCAATCCATTTTCCAGAAGAAAACGCGCATATCCCAGATTCGAGAGGAACCTCCAGAGTACAGTGGTCCCCAGAGTTATCGTTCCTATTGTGGTAAAAGTAAAGGCAGTCACTGCGGCTGTTATCAAGGCACGCCAAGCACCAATGGCAATTAAAGCGACAGGAAACAGAACGGCAAGGTGAGGTTTGATTGCAAGCAGGCCAATGAAAAGTCCTGACAGGACGGGCCTTCGCTCAAGAGAGAGTAATGCCGCACCTGCGAGAGTTGCTGTCAGGAATGCGTTCTGGCCGCAAAGGAGGTTCACCCACAATCCGGAGAAGGCGGCGATACACCACATTGCTGTTTTTCCGTGAACAATGCGTTGCAGTACAAGAAGACAGGCGCCAAGAGTTGACAACATGAAGGCCCAGTAAGCTGCTTTGTAAGGCAGTAACGCCAGGGGCAGAATCATCAGGAAGAATGTAGGAGGGTAAAGCCATAAGTAACCTTGTTGTGATGCCGGTACTGCAATCTGCTGAGCCTTGAAGAGCACGGACGTATTGAAGACGTCTTGAGCGTGACCAGTCAGGGCAAGATACGATGCGGCCCAGAATGCGATAAAGTCACCTCCAAGTGCTATTCCGTTAAGATCAACCATATTTTTCGACATCAACCAGCTTCCTAAACCAATTAGGAAGAAGAAGATCAGAAAAATAGGGGGATAAAATGAGAGACGTTTGCTGTTAAGCCAATGCTCACGTGATTTCATGGTATTTTATATGAGTCTGACATTAGCGATTAAAATTGAAAAAGTGAGAAATTTGAGTTAACTGGTTAAAATATTTTGCTGTTGGCGAAATCTGGGGACAAATGATCTCGTCTACGGTAAAGTATTGAATTGTTCCGGATGGGTACTGGTACTCGTAGCGTCTTTCAATGATAAAGTGGCCCGGCGGAACGTAATCCACAACAGGCTGAAGATTGCCATCGGTCCAATCGGTATTAGCGGAATTTCAGGTATGGGGATCAATAACAACGGAAGCAACCAGACAACTACGAGAATTTCGCGCTCACCACGCAACCAACCGTTCCGAAGCCCATGCTCTACCAGCCATGCGACAGGGAAGGCTAACCATACCAGATCGTAATCCAATGCGTATGGGCTGACCAGAAAAGTTGCCGTCATCAGGGCTGCGCCTCGTAATTTCCAGTCCAGGCAACGCCGCCAAACATACCATACGACGGTTAGAGCTCCCAAAGCAACGACAAAATGGAGAATGTACGCCCATGGGACGGGAATACCAACCAGACGCCCGAAAGCAAAGAGAGTGGGCATTTTTGTCCATGCGGGTGTTCCATTTTGTAATCCATGTTCAAGATGTTGCCGCGCAATACCGAGATTCGAAAGGAACCCTACGAGCACATCGAATCCCAGTGTTAATATTCCTAATACCGTAAATGTGATCGCAGTCAGTGCGGAACTTAGCAATGAACGCCAAGCTCCACAGGCGATTAACGCTGCTGGAAAGATAAAAGCAAGCTGAGGTTTGACAGCTGCGAGCAGGCCAATGAAGAAGCCGGCCAGGAGAGGCTTTTGTTTGAGAGAAAGAAGTGATGCGCCACCGAGAGCTGCTGTCAGGAATGCGTTCTGGCCGCAAAGCAGATTCACCCATAATCCGGAGAAACCGGCTATACACCATATTGCTGTGTTGCCTTGGATGATCCGGTGCAGCACCAGAAGATATGCGCCAAGAGTTGACAGCATGAAGACCCAGTATGCTGTTGTATACGGCAGTAATGCCAAAGGTAGAACCACAAGGAAAAACGCCGGAGGGTAAAACCATACGTAACCGCTTCGTGATGCCGGTGCTGCAATCTGCTGAGCCTTGAAAAGCGAGGATATGTTGTAAGCGTCCTGGGCATGTCCTTCCAGGGCAAGGTGCGATGCTGCCCAGAATGTGACAAAGTCTCCACCAAGGGGTCTTCCATTCGGGTCAACCATATTTTTCGATTTAAAAACCAGCACCGAACCAAACGAGAGATATAAAACCAGAAAAATGCAAGAATAAAGTGAGAGCCGTTCCCGATTAAGCCAATGCTTGTGTGATTTCATCGTTATTTGTTTTAATCACATTAGCTGGAATTGTAAAAACGAGTCTTCTGAGTGTTAATGCTTCTTTTTCCAACAGTAATACTTGCCGGGTGCTATTTACAGCTA
Source organism: Chlorobiaceae bacterium (assembly GCA_013334565.1). Lineage (GTDB taxonomy): Bacteria > Bacteroidota > Chlorobiia > Chlorobiales > Chlorobiaceae > Chlorobium. The sequence continues at coordinate 55,321 of JAAXXI010000008.1, read as the reverse complement.
CTCGATAAACCGCTTAACTGCGATAGCGCTTTTCTCCGCCCGGTTCTGAACCACAACAAAACAACCTGTCGTTTTTGCAATCTACATAAAAGTAAACAAGACACTTACCGAACCGTTTCGAATTGATCTGTATGGCCGCTTGTTTTCGTAGCATACCTCATTGAATCTGCATCAGACCGTCGGACAGTAATCCACAAGAGACTGAAAAGCACCAGCGGCCCAATCGGCAGAATCAGGGGTGTAAATATCTGAACCACTATTAATATCGGGAGCAGCCAGGCAAGTAGCAGTATTTCGCGTTCACCGCGCAGCCAACCGTTCTGGAGCCCGTCCAGAGCCAGCCATGCGATCGGGAAGGCTAACCATGCAAGGTCGTAAGAAAAAAAGTATGGATTTACAAGAAAGGTTGCAGTCATAAGCGATGCTGCTCGCAAGTTCATGTTATGGCAACGACGCCAGACGTGCCAAACGATAATGATCGCTGCCATGGCAATGACAAAATGGACAGCATACGCCCAAGCAACAGGTATTCGATGCAGAAGCGCGAAAGCAAATGAAGTGGGCATGAGCGTCCATGGATTTGTTTCTAATCCATTTTCCAGAAATTGCCTTGCATAACTAAGATTTACAAGGAATCCACTGAGCACTCCGGTACCCAGGATTAGAGTGCCAATGGCAGTAGATACGATGGTAGTCAAGGCGGCAGTGAACAACGATTGCCATGCTCCAATTGAGATTAAAGCAAAAGGAAAGAGAAGAGCTAAATGAGGTTTGACAGCCGCGAGCAGACCGATGAACAGTCCGGCCAGAAGGGGTCTTCGCTCAACAAAGAGTAATGCCGAACCGGCGAGCGTTGCAGTCAGGAATGCGTTCTGTCCAAAAAAGAGGTTGATCCACAATCCCGAGAAGCCGGCGATACACCACATTGCTGTGTTTCCCTTGACTATGCGGCGCAAGACAAGAACAAAGGCTCCTAAAGTAAGCAGCATGAACGTCCAGTATGCTGCAAAGTAGGGTAGTAACGCCAGAGGCAAAACGACAATAAAAAATGCAGGAGGATAGAACCATATGTTACCGGCATGCGATGAAGGTACGGCAATTTGCTGAGCCTTGAAAAGTAAAGGGATGCTGTAGGCGTCCTGGGCATGTCCAGTCAAAGCAAGATGTGAAGCGGTCCAGAAAACAATAAAGTCATGACCAAATGGTTGTCCATTTATATCAACCATGTTTTTAATCATAAAAAACCATAATGAACAAATCATTAAAAGGTAAAGAAAAAAAAAGATGCGGGGATAAAATGAGATGCGTTCCTGATTAAGCCAATGCCCAGATACTTTCATGATAACTTTCCTGTATTTGTTTTGTTACCGAAACAGACATTCGTTTGGCGGATCGTAAGTATTTTAAAACCGTGGTTATTGAATATCGTGGCATTGCCTTCCTATGGCCTTTTATTACTGTTTTTTTAAATAGTTTCGAGACGATCTTTAAGGTCCCCGTTTTCCGTCGCCTTGATAATCGACGTTATCTTAGCCCGATGGGACGCAATCCATAACATAGATATGAGCAAAAAAGGCGCTGTTTGCACACTATATGACGTAAATATTTGGATCATCATGAGTAAAGGCAGAAGCCAGATAACGACAAGCAATTCTCGCTCGCCACATGACCAGCCATTTCGTATACCGTCTGATGCTATCCATGCGATAGGGAAGGCAAGCCATACCAGGTCATAATCCAATAAGTAAGGGCTGATGAGGAATGTCCCCGTCATGAGTGCTGCTCCTCGCAAATTCTGGTCCTGGCAACGCCGCCACACATGCCATACAAGAATCACCACTCCACTTGCAAAGACAAAATGGATAACGTAAGTCAAAGCGACAGGAATTCCGATAAGACGCAAGAATGCGAACACTGTTGGCATTCTCGACCAGGGAATAAATCCATTTTCCAGCATGAGTCGGGCATGATCGAGATTTGCTATGAATCCATTCAGCACACCGATTCCCAGTGTTATCGTTCCTATTGACGTACATGTTATCGCAGTCAGGGCCGCAGTTATTATTGTGCGCCACGCTCCAATTGCTAATAATGCCACAGGAAAGAGAAGGGCGAGATGAGGTTTGATAGCAGCAAGCAGTCCGATTAACAGCCCTGCCAAGACTGGTCTTCGTTCGATGCCAAGCAATGCCGAACCGGCGAGAGTTGCAGTCAGGAATGCGTTCTGTCCAAAAAAGAGGTTCACCCACAATCCGGGAAAAGCTGCTATAATCCATATTGCTATTTTGCCTTGGACGATGCGTCGCATCACCAGAGCAAAGGCGCAAAGTGTTGACAGCATGAATGCCCAGTACGCCAAGATGTAAGGCAGCAAAGCAAAAGGCAGAACTAAAAGGAAGAACGCTGGCGGGTAAAACCATGTATATGAATTTCGCCATGCTGCCGGTACAGCAATTTGCTGTGCTTTGAAAAGGAGGGAACTGTTATAAGCATCCTGGGCATGTCCTGTCAATGCCAGTTTCGATGCTGCCCAGTATGTAATAAAATCGTACCCGAACGGCTTACCTACAGGGTCAGCCATATTATTAAACATAAAAAACCAGAGATAACAAATAATTATAAGAAGCAAGGTCAGAATGATACGGGGATAAAATGAGAGGCGTTCCTGATTAAGCCAATGCCTGTGTGAATTCATTGTATCTTCCCTATAAATATTTTGAATTATTTCAGCGATTTAGGGCACCTCTATCTATCTGTTCCGAAGCCCGATTGCAGCGTTGGTCCCGATACATCGGGCTCTAAATGCTCATCCCGACTTGTCGGGACATCGGTTTTGAAGTTTGTCCCAATTAAATCGGGGCTCTGTCCGCCTTGCACTCGAGCTTCTAACGACAATAAACAGAGTGGCCCTTTATTTTAAACCGAAAATACAATTATTCGAATTGGTGGTGTGTGTCGTACATAGTATTCATTAGTAAAATATCAGCAAATACGGCAGGCTTCTTATTCTGCCCATTTTTTTTTTGCAAGTCCTCTGATGAGGTTATATAATAATATATGTGTTGTTTATGCCATTAATCGATGGTCACAATTTTTTTGTTTAGCCTCATTGGGTGAGGTGAGAGAAACGTTTGTATTCATGGCAGGATATAATTTCCAGAGGTTTCCCTTGAATCAAGGGGAAACATCATTTATTTAATGCGGAGCGAGTCAATTGACCAACTCATATCTCGTATCCCTGGTAGTGCCGGTTCATAATGAAATGCACTCCATTGATCTCTTTATTGAGAGACTGGATGCCGTTATAACTGTGCTTAAGCAGAAATACCGCTTCGAACTCGTTATCGTCAATGATGGGTCTACAGATGCAACCGAACGCATGATCATGAATTATGCTCATAAGTTGCCATGGATTTCCCTGATCAATCTTTCGCGAAATTTCGGCAAGGAGGCGGCGCTTTCAGCAGGTATAAAATATGCGAAAGGTGATGCCGTGATTCCCATGGACGTGGACTTGCAAGACCCTCCTGAAATAATCGAGCAAATGCTCGCGCACTGGCAGTCCGGGAAAAAAATCGTAAACGCGCGTCGCGCAAGCCGTGATCAGGACAGCTGGCTGAAACGTACGAGCGCAGCGATGTTCTATAAGACATTTAATTTGTTAGCGGAACGTCCGATTCCTTTCGGTGTCGGTGATTTCCGTTTGCTGGACCGGGAAGTGGTTGATGCAATCCTGACCATCGGTGAGCGTTCGCGTTTCAACAAGGAGTTGTTCAATTGGGTTGGCTTTGAAACAGTTGAAATTTCTTATGAGCGTCCTGCCCGATCCGCCGGGGAAACACATTGGTCCTATTTGAAATTATGGAAGCTTGCATGTGACGGAATTTTTGCTTCTACGACCATACCGTTGCGGATATGGACATATATTGGGTTCGTTATGACACTGATATCAATAATCTACTCAGGGTTCCTGTTTTTCAGGACGTTGTTATTTGGTATCGATATACCCGGTTATGCCTCAACGACGATTCTGATCCTGATTTTTGGCGGGATGAACATGTTTGCCCTTGGAATTATTGGAGAATATGTCGGTCGCATCTACATAGAATCACGCCAGCGTCCGCTTTATATTGTCCGCTCTGTTTATCAGCATCAAGAGACTGAAACCTGATATGGATCGTGACGTTTATAACAGGATGAACGAACTGGAAAACAGGCATTGGTGGTTTTCCGCAAGGCGGGATATTATCTCTGAGCTAATTTCGAGGATTTTTCCTCACGATAAAGAAATAAAAATTTTAGAGGCCGGGTGCGGCAGCGGCGGGAACCTGAGAATGCTGCAAAAATTTGGTTCCGTAGATGCCTTTGAGCTCGATATTCCCTCATGTGACGCTGCAAAAAAGAAATCCGGTATCGACATACGCCATGGGGTTCTTCCGGATGAGATACCTTTCATAGACGAACGATTTGACCTGATTGCACTTTTTGACGTACTTGAACACATCGAAGCCGATGCAAGATCGCTTTCAGTTCTGGCTGATCTTTTAACTACTGACGGCAAGATTCTTCTGACTGTTCCAGCTTTTCCTGCTTTCTGGTCTCGTCATGATGAGAAACATCACCATTTTCGTCGCTATACGAAACAATCACTTACGGATACCGCAAGGAAGGCGGATCTGAAAGTTATATTCAGCTGTTATTTCAACTATTTGCTTTTGCCATTTGTGCTTGCTTCACGGGGAGTGAAAAAACTTTCTCGTGACGAATCACCCGATGAATCATTGCCACCGTGTTGGCTTAATTGGTTATTACGACGAATTTTTGCTTTGGAACGGTATATCATAGGTAAAGTAAATGTACCTGCCGGCCTTTCTCTTGTAGCAGTTTTAATCAAAGAGAGTTGAGCCGGCATTACACGCTTTGGCAAATTTAATTACCTGCCACTGAATATTTCACAAAACAAGTGCTCGGTTAAGGCGAAACTTCGATTACCGTTAAACAGGAGAGCATGGCTGGTAAGGAGCGCCATTGCGTATCGCTGTTTGCCCAAAGCCTTCAGGTGTAATTTTTTTTCTTTACCATCAGGATTGTGTAACTTGCACGGGATTTTTGATCTTTCAGTGATTTATTCTCCAACGATCCGTAAAGCGTTATGACTCATAAGGGTGATGTCAAGGAGCAGGCGAAAGATATCCTCGAGGAAACCCTTGACCGGGAAGCGGTTATCGTGCTCGGCCGGATTTCGGAGGAGATGCAGCTCCTGTTCATGGCCCATCCCGAACCATGCAGGGAGGATGTCGTCCGTATCGTCACCGGGTACTTCCTTGAGAACGGCAGGTCCGAACAGTTCATCGCGGACTGGATAGAAACATCGGCAGAGTACAGCAGGCAGAGGGGTCTCGAAGAAAAGGACCAGCCGAAAGCCATGCTGTCGGACCTCGGCGTGTTCCGGTTCATGAATTTTCTGAAGGAGAAGGGACTTACGGATGACCAGATCACCATCGTCCTTACCGGAGCGGTCCAGCAGGCTGCTTCCGACAATCAGGGCGGCGGGCCCGCATGATTTTTGTATTCTGACATGGCTGTCGCTTCCGACAGCCGACAATAAAACAAACACATCTCATGAAAAAGACGACACTGCTTCACGAAGGCAAGGCCAAGAAGGTATTTCTGACTGAGAACAACGATCTGGTGATACAGGAGTTCAAGGACGATGCGACAGCGTTCAACAACAAGAAAAAAGGCACTATAGCTGAAAAGGGCGTTGTCAACAACGCCATATCCTGCAAGCTTTTCACGCTGCTCGAAGAGCAAGGCGTCAGGACCCACCTGGTCGAAAAGCTCTCCGACCGCGACATGCTGTGCAAAAGGCTCGACATCATCAAGGTCGAGGTGGTCGTGAGGAATATCGCAGCCGGTTCGCTGGTCAAGCGCTACGGGTTTACCGAAGGCACGGTCCTCGAGCAGCCCATCGTCGAGTTTTACCTGAAGAACGACGATCTCGACGATCCCCTCATGAACGAATCCCATGCCGTGGCGCTCGGCGTGGCATCCCTCGAGGAACTGGCCGTGCTCAAAAGCCGAGCTGAGGCCATCAATGCCGTACTGAAAGAGTTTTTCGCCGAAAGGAAGCTCATGCTGGTCGATTTCAAGCTCGAGTTCGGACGCCATGACGGAGGAATCCTGCTCGGCGACGAAATCAGCCCGGACACCTGCCGCCTCTGGGACCTCGAGACAAAGGAAAAACTCGACAAGGACCGCTTCAGGTTCGATCTCGGCGGAGTCGAGGACGCATACAGCGAGGTGCAGAGGCGGGTTCTCGGTCTCGACTGACATCTGAGGGCGATACGTTCCGGGGATATCGATGCTTGAATCTGCAATAACTTACCTGCAGCATGCGGATCCGTTTGCGATTTACGCATTTCTTTTTCTGATTGCGTTTCTCGAAAACATCGTTCCTCCGATCCCCGGAGACGTCCCCGTGGCGTTCATCGGCTACCTCATCAATTTCAGCAGGGTCTCTTTCTGGCCTTCCGTCTTTTTTTCTTCCGCAGGTTCGCTGTGCGGCTTCATGCTGGTTTACCTGCTCAGCAGGTCCCTCGGACTGAAACTCTACGCCGAAGGAGGAACACCTACCCACAACTGGCTTTCTCGGGCTGTCCACCGTTTTTTCCCCCCGGAAGACATGGAAATTATCCGGCATAAATTCACGACGCACGGTTATCTCTCGGTACTGGTCAACCGGTTTCTTTTCGGTTCACGGGCCGTGATTTCCGTGATGGCCGGCCTCATGCACCTCAGGATCCTGCCGGTATTCATCACCGCAGCAATCAGTGCGACCGTCTGGAATATCCTCCTCATTTACGGGGGATACCTCCTTGGAAGCAACTGGCGGGATATCGGCAGTTATGTGGCTATGTACAGTCTTCCCGTTACCGGGATTTTTCTGCTTCTGGTTGTTTTTTCCGTGTGGCGCTTTATTGCAGAGAGAAAGCGGAAGCATGATTGAGTTTTTTTTGTTATTTATTACCAGCCCTTTAAATTTTAGCCTCGTCAATCCATAAGATTTTTGTTGTAAAACCATGGCAAGAGACATAAAACACTATCCTGCCGAGAAAAAAGGCAAGCTGCTCGAGCTTGAATCGGTAGAACAGCTCAAGGAAATGGCCCGTCAGGTCCGCCGCGACATCGTCAGGATGCTCGCTATGGCCAACTCCGGCCATACGGGAGGCTCGCTCGGCATGGCAGACATTTTCACCGCGCTCTATTTCAGGCTGCTCCGCCACAAGCCCCATGCGTTCTGGCACCACCACGACGAGGATATGGTGTTTCTTTCCAACGGTCATATCGCGCCGGTCTGGTACAGCGTTCTGGCCCGTTCCGGCTATTTTGCCATCGATGAGCTCGGTTCGCTCCGCCAGTTGAATTCCTACCTACAGGGCCACCCGACATCCGATTCGAAGCTGCCGGGCATCCGGATCGCTTCCGGTTCACTCGGCCAGGGCCTTTCCGCCGCTGTCGGTGCTTCGCTCGGACTTCGCATGGACTGCAAGGACGGCTTTGTGATCTGCCTCATGGGTGACGGCGAATGCCAGGAGGGCCAGATATGGGAAGCGGCCATGAGCGCCTCCCATTATGCTCTCGGTAACCTGATCGGCATCGTTGACTACAACAACCAGCAGATCGACGGACAGGTCGAGGATGTCATGAGCATCGAACCTTTCGCCGATAAATGGCGTGCGTTCGGATGGGATGTCCATCACTGCAACGGGAACGATATCGAGGACTTTGTGGCGACGGTGGAGAAGCTTCGCGACGGCGAAAAACGAAACAGGCCGGCTGTGATCCTTGCCGAAACCGTCATGGGCAAGGGCGTGCCGTTCTTCGAAGGGACCATGCCCGACAAATCGAACTGGCATGGCAAGCCTCCTTCGAAAGACGATGCTGAAAAAGCCCTCGAAATTATCGGCGAAACCATTTTCGGCGACTTTTAGCTGTTGAAACCGGGACAGTGCAGATACAGGCAGGCATATACAAGGGGCTGAAAATAAGGAGTACGTCGTCGAACGCCGTAAGGCCATGCAGCAGCAGGGTAAAAAAATCGATATTCGACACCCTTGCGGCACGGATCGATTTCGACGGGGCAAGGGTGCTCGACCTGTTCGCGGGCTTCGGTTCGCTCGGGTTCGAGGCATTCAGCCGCGGCGCTTCCGAGGTCTGTTTCGTAGACCAGAACACCGATGCCCTGAGATCGATGAAGGCGACAGCCTTGCAGCTGGCCGCTCCGGAAAAGCTGAAAATTGTCAATTCGGATGTATTGGCTTTCCTCGGACGGACCAGGGAGCATTTCGACCTGGTTTTCTGCGATCCGCCCTATTCGTGGACCGATTACCCCGGCCTGGTCGAAAAGATCGTCCGGGGCGGGGTGCTTGCAGAAGAGGGCCTGCTGCTCGTGGAGCACAGCGCAACCATCGACCTTTCCGCCTCCGAGTGGCATTCGTTCCACAAGGACTATGGCATGACAAGGGTAACTTTTTTCCGGAATTGAGCCTGCCGCCATGAAAAGGACCGCCATCTATCCAGGAACCTTCGATCCGTTCACCAACGGGCACCTCGATGTGCTCGAGCGTGCGCTCAACATCTTTGACGAAGTGACCGTGGTCATCGCTGAAAACAGCCAGAAAAACGCCCTGTTTTCCATCGACGAAAGAAAGGCGATGATCGTCGAGATCATCAGCGAACTGAAAGGGGTCGATGTCAGGGTGCTTTCTTCCGGCCTGCTTGCCGATTACGCCCGCCAGCTTGGAGCGACGGCGATCATCAGGGGGGTCCGGCAGGTGAAGGACTTCGAATACGAGTTCCAGATGTCGCTCCTGAACCGCCATCTCTACCCAGAAGTCACGACGGTTTTTCTCATGCCGAATGTGAAATATACCTATGTCGCCTCCTCCATTATCCGGGAAGTCGCCATGCTCGGGGGGGACGTCAGCAAGTTCGTGCACCCCTGCGTGATGGATATGCTGGACCGGAAGAGAACTGAATTACACGAACACAAATCATAACAAACCAATATCATGTGTACAGCTTTGACGCCTGAAGAACAATATCTCACCCGCAGGGTCCTCAGTATGCAGGAATCGCAGACCATGCGCATTACCGCCCTTGCCAATAAAATGAAGGCCGAAGGAAAGGATATCGTCAGCCTTTCCGCCGGCGAGCCCGACTTCCCGACACCGGATTTCGTCAACCAGGCCGGTATCGACGCCATAAAGGCCGGGTTCACCCGCTACACGGCAAATTCAGGCATCCCTGAACTGAAGAAGGCGATCGTCGAAAAATTCCGCCGTGACAACGGCCTCGAGTTCAACGTGAACCAGATCATCGTCAGCAACGGCGGTAAGCAGACCCTCGCCAACACCTTCCTCGCCCTTTGCCAGGAAGGGGACGAGGTGATCGTCCCGGCGCCCTATTGGGTCAGCTTCCCGGAGATGGTCCGCCTTGCCGGGGCAACCCCGGTCATCGTCCATACGACCCTTGAAAACGAGTACAAACTGACTCCGGAGCAGCTCGAGGCCGTGATAACGCCGAAGACGAAAATCCTGGTGCTGAACTCGCCTTCGAACCCGACCGGCGCAGTGTACGGCGAGGCTGAAGTCCGCGCGCTGATGAAAGTAGTCGAGGGGCGCGGCATTTTCGTCGTTTCCGACGAGATGTACGACATGATCACCTATGGCGGCGTAAAGCCCTTTTCGCCTGCACGGATACCGGAGATGGACGGCTGGGTGATCGTCAGCAACGGCGTTTCCAAGACCTATTCGATGACCGGATGGCGGATCGGCTACCTTGCCGGACCGAAATGGCTCATCGACGCCTGCGACAAGATCCAGTCGCAGACCACTTCGAACCCGAACGCCATCGCGCAGAAAGCGGCGGTAGCCGCACTCACCGGCGACCAGTCGGTCGTCGAAGAGCGCCGCGCCGAATTCGAGAAGAGGCGTGATTACATGTACCAGGCCCTGAACGGCATCCCGGGCTTCAGGACAGCTCTTCCGCAGGGTGCGTTCTATATTTTCCCCGATATCAGCGGTGTGCTCGGCAAGACCTTCAACGGCATCCATATGAAGGATTCCGCGGATGTTGCCGAATACCTCCTCAGGGACCATTATGTGGCAACCGTGCCTGGTGATGCGTTCGGAGCGCCGGAAAACCTCAGGCTTTCCTATGCAGCTTCCATCGACTCGCTCGAAGAGGCTGTGAACCGCATCAGAAGGGCTTTCAACTGATGCGCGAATGCTGAAAGTCCGCCGCAGCCGGCTCTATACCCTCTGGTTCGGATGGTATTCACGGCGCCAGTTCAGGCGGTTTTTCAATTCAGTGCAGGTTTTCATGGAACCCGGAGTACAGGAGATGGACCTTCGTACTCCGGTTGTTTTTTATGCCAACCATGCCTGCTGGTGGGACGGTTTCTGGTCGCAGCTCTGTACCGAAGAGTTCTTCAACCAGAACCTCCATATCATCATCGAGTACGAGCAGTTGAAGAAGCACCGGTTTTTTACCCGTGTCGGCGCTTTTTCCCTCGACCGTTCAAGGCCAAGGAGCATCCCGGCGACCCTCGATTATGCCGCATCGCTGCTGTCGGCTGAAAGCACCCGCCAGAACGCGCTCTGGATTTTTCCCCAGGGAAAGATCGAACCTGCCGACAAACGCCCTCTTCGTTTTCTCCGGGGAACGGCCTCGGTGGTGGAACGTGTTCTAGAGAAAACAAAGGGAATTTACCTTGTTTCAGTTGTCAGCCGGATTGAATATCTTAACGAACAAAAACCTGATCTGTTCCTCTCCTTCAAAGGGCCGCAGCTCATCGTTCCTGATGAGTACCCTGGTCCGGACGCTCTTACTTCCGCAATGCAGGAAATAACAGAGAGGCACCTTGACGGGCTGCGCCGGGACATCATGGACGGCAGGACCGGCAATGCACGGGTGCTGGTGAAGGGGATACCCTCGATCAACAGGCGGGTTGAGAACATCAGGCGGATGCTTGGCCTGGAAAAAGAGTGACAGGGATAATGACGGAACGCTTCGCAAGGGTTCCGAAAATAAGGAAACAGTATGAGTAATGTAATCTGCAGCTGCCTGCTCGGTGATAATGCGAAAGTGAGGCTGCGTCTGTCGCAATTGCTGCACAGCGAAATGGAAACGATCTACGGGCCGACCGAATACGAAACGGTTGAAGAGATTTGCGAAGTGGAGCTCCAGGGATGCCGCCGCGAGTTTTTCACGAACAATACCGGTTCGGTCCTGAACGTCGGGCAGTACGTCATAGTAGAGACGGACGGAGGATATGATTTCGGGGTGGTTTATTCGACCGGCCGTATCGCACGGAAGAAATTCCAGCTCAAAGGCCTCGAAAAGAACGGTCCGCCGGCGGTCCTCGTCCTGCGGGTTGCCGACGAAACGGACGGCGCCAACATCGACGACCTGAAAAAAAAGCAGGCCGAGATCAGGGATATCTGCATGAACAAGATCAGAAAGCACGATCTCGACCTGAAGCTTGTCGATGTCGAACTGCGCCTGGACCAGCAGAAGCTGTCGGTTTACTATACATCGTCGCACCGGGTCGATTTCAGGATGCTTGTCCGCGACCTTGCCGGCGAGTTCAAGGCGAGGATCCAGATGGTGCAGATAACGACCCGCGAAGAGGCAAGAAGGGCAAACGCTTTCGGCCCCTGCGGCTGCCTGCTCTGCTGTTCGAGTTGGCTGCAGAAAATCCAGACCAACCCTTTCTCCGAAAAATCGCAGAACTCCGATTCCGCATCCGCGGAAAGCCATGCTTTCAATATCACCGGTATCTGCAACCGTCCGAAGTGCTGCCTTGGTTATTCGAAACACGACAAGGGCTGCCACTCCCATGCGTCCTCCCAGCCTCCTTTTCCGGCGGTCGGCAGCAGGGTGAGCACTCCCGAGGGACCGGCGGTTGTTGAAAGCGTCGATCCGCAGAAAAAAATGGTCTTGCTTCGTTACCAGAAAAACGATCAGGTCCGCAGGCTGACCGCCGATAAATTCAATTCGCTTTTTGTCAGGAAATAACACTTTGCAACAGGAGTCCAGGCGCAGCCCTCATCGGCCAAAGCCTGGAAAACGGAATATCTTCTATGTCTGAATTTTCAAGGACGCTCGTCACTTCAGCACTTCCCTATGCCAACGGTCCGGTCCACCTCGGCCATCTTGCCGGCGTGTACCTTCCTGCCGATATGTATGTCCGCTACAAGAGGCTCAAGGGCGAAGATGTCATTCACATCGGGGGCTCGGACGAGCATGGCGTGCCCATTACGCTGACGGCCGAAAAAGAGGGGATCTCCCCGAAGGACGTCGTGGACCGCTACCACACCATGAACCTCGATGCGTTCACGAAATGCGGCATCTCGTTCGATTATTACGGAAGGACCTCTTCGCCGCTTCATCACGAAACGGCACAGGACTTTTTCCGCGAGATCGAACAGAAAGGCATCTTCCGGAAAAAATCCGAAAAGCAGTTTTTCGATCCGAAAGCAGGCAGGTTCCTTTCCGACCGGTACGTCACGGGGACATGTCCGATCTGCAGCAACCCCGAAGCCAACGGCGACCAGTGCGAGCAGTGCGGCACGCACCTGAGCCCGGTCGAGCTGATCAACCCGAAAAGCAAGCTTTCGGATGCGACCCCGGAACTGCGCGAGACCATGCACTGGTATTTCCCGCTCGGCAGATTCCAGCCTGCGCTCGAAGCGTTCGTGAACAGCCATGAGGAGGACTGGCGCCAGAACGTGGTGAACTATTCGCGAACCTGGCTCAGGCAGGGGCTGAGCGACCGCGCGATAACCCGTGACCTGAACTGGGGGATCGCGGTCCCGCTCGACAGCGATGATGCCGCAGGGAAAGTGCTCTATGTCTGGTTCGATGCCGTGCTCGGCTACATCTCGTTCACGAAGGAGTGGGCTGAAAAGCAGGGAGATGCCGAACGCTGGAAAACTTACTGGCAGGACCCCGGAAGCCGCCTCGTCAACTTTATCGGCAAGGACAACGTGGTTTTCCATACCCTGATGTTTCCGGCCATCCTGCTTGCCTGGAACGAAGGACGCCGGACAGGCATCTACAACCTTGCCGACAATGTTCCCGCCTCGGAGTTCATGAATTTCGAAGGCCGGAAATTTTCAAAATCGCGGAACTATGCGGTCTATCTCGGGGAGTTCCTCGAGAAATTCCCGGCGGATACCCTGAGGTACAGTATCGCCATGAACTACCCGGAAAGCAAGGATACCGATTTCAGCTGGACCGACTACCAGAACCGGACGAACGGGGAGCTTGCCGATACGCTCGGCAACTTCATCAAACGCTCGGTTGACTTCACCCGTGCGCGTTTCGACGCTGTGGTGCCGGTCGAATGCACGACGGAAGAGTGGGCCTCACTGGGGATCGACTGGCCGGAAACCCTCAGGCAGCTGGATGAAGCGTTCGAGCAGTTCCATTTCAGGGAAGCCGTTTCGATCGGAATGGATGTGGCTCGGTCGGCAAACCGTTTCCTGACCGGATCGGAGCCCTGGAAGGTCATCAAGAGCGACCCGGAAGCTGCTGCAAAAACAATGGCGCTCTCCCTGAACCTCTGCCATGCGCTCTCCCTGCTGCTTTATCCGGTGATTCCGGAAACCTGCAACAGGATCCATTCCATGCTCGGGTTTGAAGGCACGCTCGAAGAGCAGTTTGTCAGAGGACGTTCCATGGTCGATGTTCTCCTTGCCTCTCCGCTGAAAAAAGGCCACCGGATCGGGGAAAAATCGGAAATCCTGTTCGTCAAGCTCGATGACAGCGACATCGAGCCGGAATTGCGGAAAATCGAGAAACTGCTGCAGCAAGCCGAAAGAAAAGAAGCGTCGGCTGTAGAGGCGGAGATGGTCTTCAAGCCGGAGATCACGTTCGACGATTTCCTCAAGGTCGATCTGAGGGTGGCGAAGGTGCTGGCTGCGGAGAAGGTCAAAAAAGCGGGGAAACTGCTGAAACTGCAGCTTCAGGTTGGCGCTTCGACCCGCCAGGTGCTTGCCGGCATAGCAAAGAACTACAAGCCGGAAGAGATGGTGGGCAAGAATGTCGTCCTTGTCGCCAATCTCGCTCCGCGCAAGATCCGGGACGAGGTTTCCGAAGGGATGATCCTTGCCGTCGAGGGCGATGGGGGGGACCTTTTCGTGATCGAGCCATCCGGTACTGAAATAAATGGAAAACAGGTGCAATAAATAGTTGCAAAAGAATATTTATTGCTTATATTAGACGCATTACATCGTGGGGTGGAGCAATTGGTAGCTCGTCGGGCTCATAACCCGAAGGTTGCAGGTTCAAGTCCTGTCCCCACCACAAGAAAAACCGCCGCAACCCGGCGGTTTTTTTTTGCCCTGCGGTTCGTTTTTCGGCATCCCTCCTTATTTTATCCTGACAGCACAACGGTATTCGGCTATACTGCCGGAAAAGGCATCCGGTTTTATTCAGTTTATACTATAAAGATGAGAGCAGTTTTTTTCCTGTTACCGGACCAGGTTAAACGCCGGGAACTTCGCTGTTCAGCGATTTTCTCCGTCCTCCTTTTCCTGTCCCTGCTTTGCCCGTTCTCCGCATCGGGAAGCCCCCTGTCCCTTGGGATAGACCGGCTCGAAGCGTCGCATTTCAGTGAGCTCAGGGAGAAGAGGGTCGGGCTGATAACCAACCGGGCAGGGGTCACCGGAAAGGGCGAGGCGGATTACATCACCATGCTGAGGGGAGGAGTGAACCTGCTGTTCCTGATGGCGCCGGAACACGGTTTTTCAGCCGATATCGAAGCGGGCCGGGCTGTCGGTCCTTCCGCCGCAGCGGGCTCCCTTCCGGTTCATTCGCTCTACGGGGAGTCGAAAAAGCCCGATGAAAAGCTGCTCGGGAGCATCGATATCCTGCTGTTCGACCTTCAGGACGTCGGCACCCGTTGCTATACCTACATTTCCACCATGAAAAACGCCATGGAATCGTGCGGGAAGACCGGGACCGCTTTCATGGTGCTCGACCGGCCTAACCCAGTCATTCCCCTTCGCGCGGAGGGCTTCATGGTCGCCCCGGGATATGGGTCTTTTGTCGGGGCGGTCGATGTGCCTTTCGTCCATTCGATGACCGTGGGGGAAATCGCGATCTACCTCAAGAACCGCTTCTACCCGCATCTCGATCTGCGCGTCATTCCCATGCAGGGGTATTCGAGGGGACTGTTTGCCGACGAATATCCCGACTTGCCGTTCGTTTCCCCTTCGCCGAATATCCGCAACGTCGATACGGCGATCCTCTATCCGGCCCTTGTGTTTCTCGAAGGCACATCGGTCAGCGAAGGGCGGGGGAGCGATGCCCCGTTCCGGCAGTTCGGGGCCCCGTTCATCGACAGCAGGAAGCTCCTTGCAGAATTTGCGGCTTTCAGGCTCGAAGGGGTGGCAGCCGATACGGTTTCCTTCGTGCCCGCATCGGACAAGTTCAAAGGAGCGGCATGCCGCGGGCTGAAGCTCAGGCTTACCGACAGGAAAGCCTTCAGTCCCTTCAGGACGGCTGCCGCGATCATGCTTTCCCTCCGGAAACTCTATCCTGAACAGACCGGCTTCAGTGAGAAGGGCGCATTCTTCGACAAGCTTGCCGGAACGCCCCGGTTCAGGGAAATGATCGTTCAGCAGAAGCCGCTGGATGCCATCATGCGGGAGAGTTCGGAACAGGTCGCGAAGTTCAGGCGGCTTGCAGCGGTGAAGCTGCTCTATCCCTGAAAGGAGATCAGCGGGGGATGTTCGTTTTTTCCATAAGGCCGTTCCTCGAAAGCAGGACCTGCCAGAGGTGGATGAAACGGGCACGGAAGGCGCCCGAGCAGCTGAGGAGGTAGTAACGCCACATCCTCCTGAACTCTTCGCTGTACCGTGATTGCAGGGATGGCCAGTTCATTTCGAAATTGTCGTTCCAGGCTTTCAGGGTAAGCGCATAATCCCACGAAAAGACATGCCAGTCCTCGAGCGTGAAGAGGTTTTCATATGCCCTGGTGATCTGGCTTGCGCAGGGGATCATGGAATTCGGGAAAATGTACCGGCTTATCCACGGGTCCACGGAGGTGCAGGGAAGGTTCCCGCCGATCGTGTGCAGGAGCGTCAATCCGCCTTTTTTCAGGCATCTTCGGACGGTTTCGAAGTAGGTATGGTAGTTCTTGTAGCCGACATGTTCGAACATGCCGATGGAGTAGATCCTGTCGAATGCGCCTTTCTGGTTCCTGTAATCCATCAGTTCGATGGTGACCGGGAACCCGCTGCAATATTTCCTGGCAAGTTCGGCCTGCTCGCTCGATACCGTGCTGCCCGTTACGGTGACGCCGTAATGTTCCGCGGCGAACTTTGCCGCGCCTCCCCAGCCGCAGCCGATGTCGAGGATATGCATGCCCGGCTGGAGCATGAGTTTACGAAAAACCAGGTGCAACTTGGCTTCCTGTGCTTCGTCGAGGCTGGTGGCATCTTTCCAGTAACCGCAGCTGTAGATCATTCTTTTGTCAAGCATGGCCTCGAACATGTCGTTGCCGGTATTGTAGTGCTTTTCTCCGACGGTGAAAGCCCTCGAAGGCTGCTGGAAATTGAAGAACGCACCGGCATACCTGCCGATGAGCATTGCTGCTGAACAGACCTTCTCATCGGCTTTGGAGGAGAGCAGACGGAAAAAGAACTCGTCGAGGGCATCGCAATCCCAGTACCCGGCCATATAGGTCTCTCCGAGCCCCATGTTCGCTTCCGTTATCGTGCGGCGGTAGACGATGGGGTTGTTGACACGGATATCCCACGGTCGGGTTCCCCCGATCACGATGTCGGCGGGTTCAAAGATCCGCTCGAGCTGTTTTCTGAAGAAGTCGCCGAACATTGTCCTTGAGCTTCTGTTTTCTGTCGTCCTGTCATCTGGGGACCATGAACGTCCCTTCGATGCCCCTGCGGGAAAAGAGAAGCTGCCAGAGCTGAACGTGCCTTGCCCTGAAAGAACCGGCAGCGCTCAGAAGGTAGTACCGCCACATCCGCCTGAAGCGCTCGTCATAGCGGTGGGCGAGCTGCGGCAGGTTTTTTTCCACGTTGTCGTTCCAGGCCTTCAGCGTGCGATAGTAATCGTGTCCGAACGAGTGCCAGTCTTCGAGCACAAGCAGGCTTTCGGCTGCAGCGGTGATATGGTTTGCCGAGGGCAGCATCGAATTGGGAAAGATGTATTTGCTTGTCCAGGGATCGGTATTGCTTCCCGAACGATTGCTCCCGATGGTGTGCAGGAGGAATAGTCCGTCAGGAGCCAGGCTTTCCCTGACCGTCTGGAAGTATTTCCGGTAATTTTTCATGCCGACATGCTCGAACATGCCGATGGAATAAATCCGGTCGTACGTTCCGGAGATGTCACGGTAATCCATGAGCCTGATGCGGACCGGAAGCCCCGAACAATGCTCTTCCGCAAGTTTCGCCTGTTCGCCGGATATCGTGACGCCCGTTACGTTGACGCCGTAATTTTCCGCAGCATACCTTGCCGCCCCGCCCCATCCGCATCCGATGTCGAGGATGTTCATTCCGGGCAACAGCATGAGTTTGCGGAAAACAAGGTCCAGTTTGGCTTCCTGCGCTTCGTCGAGGCTGGCGGCATCTTTCCAGTAACCGCAGCTGTAGATCATCCCGCGGTCGAGCATGGCCCGGTAAAGATCGTTGCCGATGTCGTAATGGGTCTCTCCTACGGTAAAGGAGCGTTTCGGGTTCTGGAGATTTATGGCTTTGCCGATAAGGCCGTTGATGAAGCGCGGAATGCCGGATACCTGTTTTTCGACGCCCGCCCTGAGGATGCGGTAGAAAAATTCGTCGAGCTCCGGGCAGTCCCACCATCCGTCCATATAGGATTCACCGGCGCCAAGATGTGCTTCGGCAAGGACGCGGCGGTAAAACCGGTCATCGTGGACCGCAATGTCCCACGGTTCGGGACCGTTAATGGTGATCCCTGCGCCTGAAAAGAGCTGCTTCACCCGTTGCCTGAAGAAAAACCCGGCCATGTTCTCTGGTTTACTGGTTGTTATCCCGGAGCTACAATGCTTTTCCGCAAACTGCTGAAATGAAGAAACCGGAACTGCGATGGTCCCCTTTGCACTGAAAGTGAAAAAAACTATAACACCGTTTTCATGCCATATCGTTCATCCGGCAGGATGGAGCGTCGGCTGAAGTGGAGGGAGATGAGCGGTTTTTTTCAGTCAGCCTCTTCTGTTTTTTTCGGTCGGCCTCTTTTTTTTGCTGAGGGTTCTTTTTCGGCGGGTACAGGGGCCGGTACGGATTCATTCTCTTCTTCATCCGTTTCCTCTCCGTCTGCCATGACATCATCGAGGTGCTCATCATGCAGGTCGGGAACAGGAATGATGTCGATATCGTCGCACAGTTCGTCGATCGGCTCGAAGACCTGTGGCTGCGCTTTCGCTTTTCCGCCCCGCTTGCTTTTCATCGCGGGCTCGACGAGCGTCATGACCTCGTTGATGGATGCGAAAATATAGAGCTGTTTATCGAGGTTTGTGAGTTTGAGAAGGTCCTTGATCTGCTGGCAGAGGGATACGAAAATGGCGAGCCCGTGTGACTCGTTCGCCATCTGATGGGTGAGGAGCATCGAGCTTATGCCGTTCGAATCGATAGCTTTTACTTGCGAGAAATCGACAATGATGTTTTTGCTGTTCTCCCTGCCGATCATGTTCTGGATTGACTCACGGAAGGATTCGCCATGTCGGAAGTCAAATACCTCTTCCTCGATTTTCAGAATGGTTAACTCTTTTCGGGTTGTTACTGAGCATTTCATGGCAAAACTCTGCTTTAAAACCTGTAATACGTTACGGATAACTCTGCGGTAACCGTCACGGATGCGAAGCGGTTCCGGCCGCTTGCGGCAGAAATGTTCTGCTCCGGAACGGGATTTGTCTTTTCATTGAGAACATGCTTATACCGGTTTCCATTACTTTCGCCGACAGGCCCGGCAAAATTTTCAGCTGGATGCGGAGAAGCGGAAGCCCCGCTTGAACGGGAAAGAAAACGGTAATGCTTCTTTCAGTAAAGGTTATCAATACCAAAGGTAAAAAAAAAGCCCCGAGATACTATTTTTTAAACAATGTCTGAAAATTTCCTGATTTCTGCGGAAAATTCCAGTAGAGTCGCGTTTTCACATGCCGGAGGAATGAATGAACAGACACTCCCGGACGAGGCGTTCGACAAGTATCCTGAAATCATCTTCGTTTTCCGGGGCGGCGGTCCAGTCGATCGCGAGTGTATTGCTGAAAAAGGTGATCTGCCGTTTTGCATAGTTGCGGGTATGCTGTTTTATCAGCTCTATCGCTTCTGTGAGTCCGGATCTGCCTTCAAAGCAGGCGAACAGCTCCTGGTAGCCCACCGAGCGGAGCGCCTGGCTTTTCCGACCGGCGATGAGGTGGTGATATTTGCTGTACAGCCGTTCGGCTTCTTCAGGGAGCCCGGATTCGATCATCCTCATGGTCCGGAGGTTGATGCGGTCATACAGCTGACTGCGGGGCGTCGCAAGCCCAAGGGTGACGAACCTGACACCATCCTGCCGCTTATTTCCCCTGGACCGCAGTTCCGTGACGGTCAGGCCGGTAATTTCGATGATTTCGAGGCTTCTCATCAGCCGTTGCGTTTTCGACGGATCGAGGGTTGCCGCCTGCCCGGGGTCCAGTTCAAGGAGTTTTTCATACAGGTATTCCTTGCCGAACCTTTCCAGTTCATCCTGGAGCCTTGCCCTGACAACGGGGTCCCCTTCGGGAAGTTCGGCGAACCCTTCAAGGAGGCCCTGGATGTAAAGGGTGGATCCGCCGGCCACGATTGCCGGTTTGCCGCGTCCGAGGATCTCCATGATCCTTTTAGGGGCTTCGAGGGCGAACTGTCCGGCAGTGAACGTCTCTCCGATGTTTTTCTCGTCGATGAAATGGTGGGGAACTTCGTGAAGTTCGATTGACGAGGGCTTTGCAGCGCCGATGTCGAGCTCGCGGTAGATCTGCCGTGAGTCGGCCGAAACGATTTCTCCTCCGGTGCGCCGGGCAAGCTCGAAAGCGAGCTTCGACTTCCCTGAAGCTGTCGGTCCGACGATAACAAGTACCGGTGGGTATGCGGGATCGGAGGCCATTTTTTCCCTTTCAGCTGAAAAACGGTTTCATTGCCCTGCAAACGCTCGACAGGGGCAGGCCTACGACGTTGTAGTAGCATCCTTCGATCCTCCTGACATGACAGGCCATCAGCGGGTCCTGTATTCCGTAGGAACCGGCTTTGTCGAAAGGCCTGACGGTATCCAGGTAACGGGTGATCTCGTCTGCCGTCATGGGTTCGAACTCGACCTCCGTAGCGACACACTCCGCAAAGGAGTTGTCTGCAGAAAGCAGGGCGAAGCCGGTGCAGACCCTGTGCTTCCTGTTCTGGAGGCTCCGGAGCATCCAGAACGCTTCATCGTGATTCCCGGGTTTCCCGAGCACCTTCCCGTCGAGGACAACCACGGTATCGGCTGCGAGAATGAGAACTTCTTTGTCAATAAAGAGATGGGATGCCGCTGAGGCTTTTTCGAGAGCTATGCGTCTGACGTTCTCATCAAGGGAAAACCCCGGATCGAAGATTTCCGGGGTGTCGATGTGTACCGTTTCGAAAGGGATCATCGCGAGGGAGAGGATCTCCCTGCGCCTCGGGGACTGTGAAGCGAGAATGAGAAGCGGGTTCGGCATGGTTCGATTATCAGTTCAGGTTGTTCCAGCCCCTTCGGTTGAAATCCAGGAAAATGAGCGTACCCGCCAGCATCCCGGCTGCAAGGAACACCGCGCCAAGGAAAAGGTCGCCGAAAATGAGCTTGCCGATTCCGAAAAGGACCGTGTAGATCATGATGACGCCGAGGGCCCAGTCCACGAAAAGCATACCGAAGCCTGTATCGGACTCGACATCGGGGAGGTTTGAAGAAACCTTCTTCCAGAGCCTTCCTCCAACCCTCGTGGTACGGTAGAATTTTTCCAGTTGGGTTGTGTCCGTCGGCGGTGTCAGCCAGGTAACCGCAAGCGTGACGGCTATGGTGAAGGCGACGATGATGAAGATCGACAT
The DNA here is from genome assembly GCA_013334565.1 of Chlorobiaceae bacterium. Lineage (GTDB taxonomy): Bacteria > Bacteroidota > Chlorobiia > Chlorobiales > Chlorobiaceae > Chlorobium. The sequence goes on along the minus strand of JAAXXI010000008.1, from coordinate 34,190 downwards.
CGGGTAGGTGATGGATGTGAAGAGCTGCATCCAGGTGTATACGGCAAACGGTGCGACCATGGATGTTATTTCCGACCAGGCGTTCAGTCTCCACCAGAACCAGCGGAGGATCAGGACGAAGCCGGTGCCCGCTCCGCACTGGATGATGAACTCCCAGGCTCCGGTTATGGTCTGAAGCACGAAGAACGTGATATAGAGAGCAAATACAGCAGTCAGCAGGGTTGTGAATTTCGAAACCCTGACGTAGTGTTTTTCATCCGCGTCGGTTTTGAGGAAACGCTTGTAAAAATCGTTGATGAGGTAACTGGTGCCCCAGTTGAGGTGCGTTGAAAGCGTGGACATATAGGCTGCAAGGAACGCGGCGATCAGCAGCCCTTTCAGTCCCGGGGGCAGGATTGCCTGCATGACGTGCACGAAACCGTCCTCTTTCTGGTTCATGGGCAGGTCCGGGAACATGACGAGGCTTGCAAGGCCGACGACGATCCATGGCCATGGCCTGAGGCAGTAGTGGGCGATGGTGAACCAGAGGGTCGCGAGCAGCGAGTGTTTCTCGTTTTTCGCGCTCATCATGCGCTGGGCGATGTATCCGCCTCCGCCTGGTTCCGCACCCGGATACCAGGACGCCCACCACTGCACGAAAGCCATGGCGGCGAACGACATGAAAGGAAGCGCGACCGTGCCATTGATGCTCTGTTCCTTCGTTGCCGACGTGAAGGTGGGGAAAAAGTCGAAAAGCCAGGGAGGCAGAGCCTTCGTCAGTCCTCCTGCGGCCACGACGACGGGTGAATGTACCGCGAGAACCGCAAGGATGATGCAGCCGACCATGGCGATGACGAACTGGACGGCATCGGTGATCGAAACGCCCCAGAGCCCGGAAAGGCCTGAATAGAAGGTGGTTAGGCAAACCAGGGCTACGATGGTCCACTGCGGGTTCAGTTCGGGGACCATGATCTTGATGATCTTGAACATGGCGAGGTTGACCCAGCCTATGATGACGGCGTTGATGAACAGCCCGAAATAGACGGCCTTGAAGCCCCTGAGGAAACGGGCTGCCCTGCCGCTGTATCGCAGTTCGATGAATTCGAGGTCGGTCAGGATTTCTGCACGCCTCCAGAGCCTCGCGAAGAAGAAGACCGTTAGCATGCCGCCGGAAACGAATGTCCACCAGACCCAGTTGCCCGCGATGCCGTTTTTGGCCACGAACCCGGCGACGGCAAGCGGAGTGTCTGCTGCAAAGGTGGTTGCAACCATGCCTGTCCCGGCGATCCACCAGGGAAGCTGGCGTCCCGACAGGAAGAACTCGTCGGTGTTTTCCGAAGCCCGGCTGGAGAACCGGAGCCCGATGACGAGGGTCAGGAGGAGATATCCGAGGATGAAACTGTAATCGAGAAGGTTGAGGTGCTCCATGTCCGATTTCCTGGGTTTTGGTCTGCGGGTTCCGGTTTATCTGTCACAAATATTTTCAGTCGCGTCAAACTTGCGGGAGTCCGGCAAAGGGATTTATCGGCCACGGCCGGAAAGCTTCCGGCGGAAAATGATGATGCTTTCTGCCGGAAGATCGGTAAGGAATCGTTGACGGAGCGGTCAGTAATCGACCCTTGAAAGTTCGCGGAAGCTTTCGAAACGGTCCTCGATTTCGAGAAGGTCGAGGGAAACAAGTTTTTCCGTGCCGAATTTCTCGACGCAGAAGCTTGCCATGGCGCTGCCGTAAAGCACAGCCCTGCGAAGCTCGATGTCGTTGATCTCCCCGCAGCGGGAAAGGTGACCGATGAAACCGCCTGCAAAGGTATCGCCCGCGCCTGTCGGATCATAAATGGATTCGAGAGGGAAAGCGGGAGCGACGAATATGCCGTTGTCGGTGAAGAGCAGGGCGCCGTGCTCGCCTTTTTTGATGATGAGCGTTTTCGGGCCCATGGCACGGATGATCCTTGCCGATTTGACCAGGTTCGGGTCGCCGCTCAGAATCCTTGCCTCGCTGTCGTTGATGATGAAGACATCGACCCGTTCGAGTGTCTTGCGAAGTTCGTTCGGCTTGCCCTCGATCCAGAAATTCATGGTATCGCAGATGACGAGCGACGGGTTGCTGATCTGGTCGAGAACCCTGAGCTGCAGTTCGGGATCGATATTGCCGAGGCATACGAATTTTGCGTCACGGTACTGGTGCGGCACATTCGGATCGAAATCGGCGAAAACGTTGAGCTGGGTATCGAGCGTGTCCCGGGAGTTCATGTCGTAATGGTAACGCCCGGCCCAGCGGAAGGTCTTTCCGTCGTCGACTTTCTGTATCCCCTTCGTGTCGATGCTTTTCGACTGGAGCAGCCTGAAATGCCTGTCCTCGAAGTCGGAACCGACGACACCGACCAACCTCACATCGTCGGTGAAATAACTTGCCGAAAGGGCGATGTAGGTGGACGAACCGCCGAGGGTGTTGTCGGAACGACCGAACGGCGTTTCGATATCGTCAAATGCAAGGGAGCCGACAATGAGAATGGACATGATGCTGGGTACGGTTATGTTGACGGAAAACTCTTGGAAGATATGAAAATGCCGAATTTTTTAATCTTCCGGCAGCGATAATCTTTACTTCCCCCAGTTGTACCCTCATTCTTCCACAGGCAGTTCGAAGAGCATGCATTGCCCAGGCCTGCAGCAGATTTCAAGTTTGTGGGCGCTTACCGTATAGGCTTTGTCCCCGATCAGGTCGAACATTTTCCCTTCCTTGATGCCGAACTCCATCGTGCCGGACCTCTCTTCGCGTGGATTGCTGTTGCCGACGAAAAGGAGCGAGCGCCCTTCGAGTGTCCGCATGACGGCGAACAGTTCGGGATGGCTGACGTAGGGGACGCTTATGGACCCTTTCAGGCCGCAGAGGACGATATCGAGGAACCGTTCGCGGATTTCGAGCACCCTGCGGATATAAACGTTCAATGGCTCGAGGGTGTTCGAATTTTTCCAGTCATAGGAAGCGGCGCTGAACAGGGGCAGGTTGTCCGGGGTATAGTTCCTGCGGTCATCCTCGGTGAAATTGAGCCCGAGGTTCACCGGGTGCCACTCGCAGAGCTCCATGCCGGAATGGATGAACGGGATGGCCGGAAGCACAGCCGCAAGGGTGAAAATGAACAGGGAGAAGTTCCTGCCCGCCTCTTCGGAGGGGTAGCGGAAACAGAGCCTCGGGGTGTTGTGGTTTTCACCGGTTCCGAAGAAGGGGAGCGCCACACCGGTTTTGTTGAGGTAGTTGAGGAGACCCCTGATGTAGATGATATCGTTGATCACGAAAGGAAGCGAGCCGAATACGGCATCGACGCCTTCGTCGCGTATAGACGGCGTGGGATCGAAATTTTCGTCCCAGAAGGCGAAATCGGGGCGGTTTTCCCTCGCCCTTCCGACAACCTTCTTTTTCAGAAGGGATGGGAGTGCGTGTCCCATGTCGATCATGGCGCCGTCGATCCGGTACTCTTGCTGGTAGAAGGGAATGATCTCCGTGATGGCGTCCCAGAGCTCCGTATTGAAGGCCTGTGGTTCTTCGAGGGCGGCATCGTACATCCTGATGGTGTTGTAGGCGATGTAGTTGAAGGCATCGGCCCTGTGCATTTTCAGGTAGGTCACATCGGTCCACGCCGGCTGGCGGTCGTCCGGCGGCCAGTCCGAGAATGCGGTCGCGATCGTGCTGGCCGAGCCGTCTGGCGACCTGCCCTGGAACGAGCCGTCTTTTTCAATGACCTCCACGGGCTGCGGGGCGAACCGGCTGCGGTATTCGGGAGCAGGGGCGGGCAGGTCCTGCATGTCGTGCCGGTCAACCAGTTCGTAAATTTTTGCGAGCGTCTCCTGTTCGAAATGCGGAGGTCCGTAGCTTTCCGCCAGGCTGTCCTCCCGGAGCCAGTAGAACCATCCGGGATGCTGCGCGATCCAGTCGCTGTCCACCGAGGCTGTCCTGAAGACGAACTCGAGCACGACATGCATTCCGTACAGGTGTGCTGCCTCGACAAAAGCCCTGAAAAGCGTCTCGGCTGACAGTCCCAGTGCGGGTTCGGCAAGCATGGTATCGAGTTTCAGCGGGTTTTTCACGGCATAGGGTGAGCCGAGCGTACCTTTTCTGCTCTCCAGCCCGATTTCGGTGAGGGGCAGGAGGTAGATCGTGTTTGCGCCGATATTTTTCAGGTATGGCAGCAGAGCGATTGCCTTGAGGAGCGTTCCCGTTTCCCTGAAGCCGTTTTCGAGAGGTTCCGTGCCTATCGTGCCGTTTCCGTCATGGTCGAACGCACAGGCGAGTCGGACGAAGAGGTTGTAGACGACCGCCCGGTTTTTCCAGTCGGGAACGTCGCCGGGATTGCCGGTCCGCCGAGGTTCCTGAATGATGGACCTGATGATCCCGGCGAAATATGGGGCGGGTTCAACCCGCTCGCTGCCCGTTTCGTTCCCTGTCCAGAGTTTCGGAACGAAGTAGGTCTGGTTTTCAGTTTCACCCTGAAGTTTTTCGAGGGTGTTGAGGACAAGTTCGAGGTTTCCGGTCTGCAAAGTTTTCAGATGTTTTAATCGGAGAGTTCAAAGATACCGTGGAATGTAGCAAAGTTCTCCGGTACCGGAAACTGTCAACCTTATTCTTCGGCGCCGGCGGTCTTGAACTCGGACGTCGTGTGGAACTCGATGTCGGGATAATCTTCCCTGGCGACTTTCAGCATCCATTCGCTTTCGGCAAAATAGACAGGGTGCCCTTCCTTGTCCGTTCCGACGGTGTTCCACTTGCGCCGGAGGAACTCTTCGACCATTTCCGCGTTGTCCGAGGTGATCCAGAATGCCTTGTGGAAACGGAGCGGCAGGAAGTCGCACTGGGCGCCGTATTCATGTTCGAGCCGGAATTTGATGACGTCGAACTGCAGTTCGCCGACCGTTCCCACGATCTTGCGGGTGCCGTGCTGGGTGAAGAGCTGTGCCACACCCTCTTCGGTAAGCTGGCGTATGCCTTTGTCGAGCTGTTTGGATTTGAGCGGGTCGCGGTTTTCAAGGGCCTTGAAGATTTCGGGCGAAAAGCTCGGGATTCCCCTGAAATGAAGCGATTCGCCTTCGCTGAGGGTATCGCCGATTTTGAGGGAGCCGTTGTCATAAAGGCCGATGACGTCGCCGGGCCATGCCTCGTCGATGACGCTCTTTTCGTTCGCCATGAACTGGGTCGGGCTTGAAAACCTGATTTTCTTGTTCAGGCGGGTATGGTGATAGAACTTGTTGCGTTCGAATTTTCCCGAACAGATCCTGAAAAAAGCGGTTCTATCGCGGTGGTTCGGGTCGAGGTTGGCATGGATTTTAAAAACGAAGCCACTCATCGCCTCTTCCGACGCTTCGACCGTCCGTTCGGCCGCATCGCGCCTCTCAGGGCTGGGAGCGATTTCGAGGAATGTTTCGAGCAATTCCCGGACACCGAAGTTGTTGATCGCGCTTCCGAAAAAAACAGGGGCCAGCAGGGCATCCCTGTAGAGGGTTTCGTCGAACGGTTCATAGACCCCTTCGATAAGCTCGATATCTTCGCGCAGTTTGCGGCAGAAGCTTTCCGGGACCCATTTTTCAAGCTCCGGATCGTTCGGGTCGTCGATACTGATAAGGGTTTCGCTGATCCTTGTCGTGTTCGCCTCGAAAAGGTTGAGTGCTTTCTCGTAAAGGTTGTAGACACCCTTGAAGGTCTGGCCCTGGCTGATCGGCCAGCTGAGCGGCCTGACGTTGATCTGCAGCTTCTCTTCGAGCTCGTCGAGCAGTTCGAAGGGGTTGCGACCCTCCCGGTCCATCTTGTTGATGAAAATGATGACCGGCGTGTGCCTCATGCGGCAGACCTCCATGAGCCTTTCGGTCTGTTCCTCGACGCCCTTGACGCAGTCCACGACGAGGATGACGCTGTCAACGGCGGTAAGCGTCCGGTAGGTATCCTCGGCGAAGTCCTTGTGGCCCGGCGTATCGAGGATGTTGACCCGCTTGCCTGCGTAGTCGAAGCCCATGACCGACGTGGCGACAGAGATACCCCTCTGCTTTTCGATCTCCATGAAATCGCTCGTGGCTGTTTTGCGGATCTTGTTGTTCTTGACGGCGCCTGCAGTCTGGATCGCGCCGCCGAAAAGCAGGAATTTTTCCGTCAGTGTCGTTTTACCGGCATCAGGATGGCTGATGATGGCAAATGTTTTCCTTCTCGCTATTTCCTTTGTCAACTCCATTAGTTCCATTAGTATCAATCAATTGCTTTCCGAGGCTTCCAGGCCGGTTTTGAAAAAAATGCGGAACACCGGATGGTTGCAGGTGTGATCTGCTGCACCGCACGGTTTTCCTTTCAAATATTTCCGATCATGCGCTATACCGGCTGAATGGGGCGCAGGTGACAGGCTGTCCAGCCGGAACGCCGGGAAATGCCTGTTTCGTGATGCCCGCAAAGATACAAAGAAGCCGCTGAAAAAAGAATTCCGCTGCGCATGCCGGATTATCGCGTTCTGTTTTTCTCATGATTCCCCGGTTTTTTACGTGACGGTATTCTGTTATAAATCGTTATTTTATTGAAAGCAAATGAGTTCATCTGCTTTTTGTCATGTATTAAATCCATTTCAACGGAGGCATCATGGGTACTCTGGAAAAAGTACTGGACCTGATCAGTGGCTATGTCTGGGGAGTCCCCTTGCTCGTGTTGCTCGTCGGAACACACCTGTTTCTCACGTTCCGGCTCGGATTCATCCAGAAATACACGTTCAAGGCTATCAAACTGTCATTGACACGTTCGAAGGAAGGGGAGGGGGAGATCAGCCATTTCGGTGCGCTCGTTACGGCGCTTGCCGCTACCATCGGTACCGGCAATATCGTCGGCGTAGCTACGGCCGTCGCGGCAGGTGGGCCCGGAGCGGTTCTGTGGATGTGGCTCACCGGCGTTTTCGGCATCGCTACCAAATACTCCGAAGCGCTGCTTTCGGTGAAGTACCGCACGATTGACAAGAACGGGGCTGTTGCAGGCGGGCCGATGTACGTCATCGAAAAAGCGATGAACATGAAGTGGCTGGCCGTCCTGTTCGCGTGCTTCACCTCTGTTGCGGCATTCGGAATCGGAAACATGGTGCAGGCCAATTCGATTGCGACGATGGTCGAACATAATTTTCATATCTCCCCGTGGATAACCGGGATCGTCATCACCTCGTTCACTGCTGTTGTCATTATCGGCGGGATCACATCGATCGCAAAAGTCTGCGAGTACCTGGTGCCGTTCATGGCGATTTTTTATGTCATCGGTTGCATCATTCTGCTCGTACTGCGCCATGAGACCCTCGGAGAGACCGTCAACCTCATTCTTTCCTCGGCATTTACCGGCCAGGCTGCCATTGGCGGTTTTGCAGGTGCTGGGGTCAAGGAAGCGATCAGGTTCGGTGTGGCACGCGGCCTGTTCTCGAACGAGTCCGGACTCGGAAGCGCCCCGATCGTTGCCGCTGCGGCACAGACCAGCCACCCTGTCCGCCAGGCGCTGATCTCCTCGACCGGAACCTTCTGGGATACGGTGGTCGTCTGTCTTGCCACCGGTATCGTCGTGGTGAACTCGGGACTCTGGCAGACCGGCCTGAAAGGAGCTGAACTCACGAGTGCAGCGTTCAAGGAAGTCCCGGTTGTCGGCAATGTCGTCCTTACTGTCGGCCTGCTCACGTTTGTCTTTTCGACGATCCTGGGCTGGTCCTACTACGGCGAAAAAGCGATAGAGTATCTTTTCGGAGAAAAGCTCATCATGCCCTACCGCTGGGCATGGGTTGCCGCCGTCATGGCCGGGTCGGTGCTTTCCCTCCAGGCGGTCTGGACGTTCGCGGATATCGCCAACGGCCTCATGGCGCTGCCCAACCTTGTTTCTCTCATCATCCTCAGCCCGGTCATTGCCGCTGAAACGAAGGATTATTTCTCACGTCAGGAGTAGGGGGACGGCAGGCGAAAAAGATGCAAAAAGCGCAAGATGGTGCAATCTTGCGTTTTTTGCTTTCAATCTGGGGCCCGGTATGCTTGTGCGGTAAAAAAAAAATGCTATAATTGGACTGCATTTTCAACCACGAACACGTAAACGACTATCATGAATTTCAATCCCTGGCACGATGTAGAGATCGGTGAAGGCAAACCGCATGTCGTCAACGCCATTATCGAAATTTCCAGAGGCAGCAGGACGAAGTACGAGCTGGACAAAAAAACCGGTATGCTCAAGCTCGACCGCGTGCTTTTTTCCTCGACTTTCTATCCCGCAAACTACGGGTTCATCCCGCAAACCCTCGGCGATGACCACGATCCTCTCGATATCGTCGTCATTTCCCAGTGCGATATCGTTCCGCTCTGCATGGTCAGGGCAAGGGTCATCGGGGTCATGCGCATGGTCGACCATGGCGAGGGCGACGACAAGATCATCGCGGTAGCCGAAGATGATATCAGCTTGAGCAACGTGCACAATATCGACCAGCTGCCTCCCTATTTCAATTCCGAGTTGCAGCACTTCTTCGAGGAGTACAAGGCCCTCGAGGAAAAAACCGTGCTTGTCGAGGAGTTCCAGGATGCGGAAATCGCCCGTGAGAGCGTGAGGCATGCTATAGACAACTACAGGAAAGTTTACACCTGACAACTGTTTCCCGCGTTTCACTCGAAAGAGACTACCAATGGCGGCCATGGTTTCGTTACCGTGGCCGCCATTTGCGTTTTCCCCCCGGCAGTTCGTATTTTTAAGGATACACGCTCATCCTGCTGCACGAGCAGGGATATTCCGGAAAAAACATAAATCTGTCGGGCCATGAATTACCGTACCGAAAAGGATACCCTCGGTGACGTGCGCGTTCCCTGGGACCGCTTCTGGGGGGCACAGACCCAGCGTTCGCTCGATAACTTCAGGATCGGTCCGTCGGCATCGATGCCGAAGCCGGTTATCGAAGCGTTCGGTTACCTGAAGAAAGCCGCTGCGGTGGCCAACTGCGAACTCGGTGTGCTCGATTGCGAGAAAATGAACGCGATCGCCATGGTCTGTGACGAGATCATCGCCGGTGAGCTCGACGAACATTTTCCCCTGGTTATCTGGCAGACCGGTTCCGGCACACAGACGAACATGAATGTCAACGAGGTGATCGCCAACCGGGCACATCTCCTTGCCGGCGGAAGCCTCGGTGACGGCGAGTGCCTGCTGAAGCCGAACGATGACGTGAACCGATCGCAATCGTCGAACGATACATTCCCTACAGCGATGAATATCGCGGCATACCGGGCGATCACGATGAAAACCGTTCCTGGACTGAGGCATTTGCGCAACGAGCTTGCAAGGCAATCGGAATCCATGAAAGAGATCGTGAAAACGGGCCGGACCCATCTGATGGATGCCACCCCGCTGACGCTCGGCCAGGAGTTTTCCGGATATGTCTCCCAGATCGATCATGCCCTTGCCGCGATTACCCATTCCCTGCACCATCTCGCCGAACTTGCGCTCGGAGGGACGGCGGTCGGTACGGGGCTCAACGCACCTCAGGGATATGCCGAAAAGGCCGTCGCCGCCATCGCTTCGATGACCAGGCTTCCTTTCGTACCTGCTGCGAACCGCTTCGAATCCCTCGCCGCTCATGACGCGATAGTCGAAAGCCACGGCGCATTGAAACAGACAGCGGCAAGCCTCATGAAAATCGCCAACGACATCCGCCTGCTCGCTTCCGGTCCCCGGTGCGGGATAGGGGAGCTGCTCCTGCCGCCGAACGAGCCGGGTTCTTCGATCATGCCCGGAAAGGTAAACCCGACTCAGGCCGAAGCGCTCAGCATGGTCTGCGCCCAGGTTATCGGTAACGATACCGTCATCAGTATCGCAGGAATGCAGGGGCATCTGGAACTCAACGTGTTCGGACCGGTTATGATTGCCAACATGCTGCAGTCTGCCGAGTTGCTCGGAGACGCCTGCACCTCTTTCGCAGATAATTGCGTCAGGGGTATCGAGCCGAACCATGAAAGGATTCGCTTCCACCTTGAAAATTCTCTCATGCTCGCAACCGCACTGAACCCGCATATCGGATATTACAAGGCTGCCGGGATAGTCCAGGCTGCCGTCAAGAACGACACGACCCTTCGGGAAGCGGCTTTGGAGTCCGGTTATGTTACGGCTGAAGAGTTCGACAGATGGGTCGATCCGTCAACCATGGTGTAGAATTCAGGAGCCCTGCATCCAGGGTGGGACGGATGCGTATTTTCTCTGTTTTATTTTCAGGCTTCCTGCGTATGCCGTATCTCCTGATACATGAACGTGATAACCGCCTCACTTCCGTTTGGCCGTCCCGTTTGTCGTCTCCGGGGTGTGGATATGTTAACTGCTTGTATACGAGCGATTTGCTGATTTCCTTTGAAATACGCTTTTCAAGGTTCGCTTTCGTTCGGTCTGTTGATCTTTTAAATATAATTAATAAAATCATTTATGGTCGAATTTCGTTTGTTGTCCGGACTCCTGATCCGCTTCTGCACCGGGCTACGGATAGCGGTTCCATTTTGTTGATACAATGTTGATAACATGTGGAATTATTTTTTCGGAAAAAGTTTACCCTGCCGGAATGTGTTATGATGGAAAAACGATATATTTGCCGGTTGTAACTGATTGTATCGATGTTGTACCGTATTACGGTCCTAAAATGAATGATGTCTATGCTTGGGTTATCCAATGAAGAATTGAGGAAAAGAGCCTGCAGGGTCCGGCTGGTCCTTTCCGACAATGACGGCGTTTTTACCGATAACGGCGTTTATTATTCGGAACGGGGCGAGGAGATGAAACGTTATTCGATCCGTGACGGCATGGGGGTCGAGCGTCTGCGTGATGCGGGAATCGATACCGGAATCATGACCGGCGAGGTTTCTCCAAGTATTTCAAAACGTGCCGACAAACTCGGCATGAAAAGGCTTTATCTCGGTGTCAGGGACAAATTTTCCATGCTCTCCACGGTCCTTCAGGAGACAGGGTTTCAGACTTTCGAACTGGCATATATCGGCGATGATGTCAACGATCTCGGCATTATGAGAGCGATAGCACCGGAAGGGCTGACCGCCTGTCCCCGTGATGCAACTTCCTTTGTCGAACCCCATGTTCACTATCGCTGCCAGGCGGATGGCGGTCACGGGGCGTTCAGGGATTTCGCCGAATGGCTCATCAGGCTCAGACAGCCCTGACAAGCCCGGCTTTCATTTTCAATTCAATATAACACTGCGAAAGGGGCATCCTGACAGCCATGAGCCCCGTAAGCTTCATTCCGGAAAATTATGGCAGAATTAACAATTGGTAACCGCAAGGTTGGCGACGGGCATCCGGTATTTATCATCGCGGAAATCGGCATCAATCACAACGGTTCGCTCGATGTCGCGAAAAAGCTCATCGAGGGTGCCGCGCTTGCCGGCTGCGATGCGGTTAAGTTCCAGAAACGCACCCCAGACCTCTGCGTTCCCAAAGAGCAGCGGGACATCGAGCGGGATACGCCCTGGGGCCGTATGAAGTATATCGATTACCGGTACAAGGTTGAATTCGGGAGGGAAGAGTACGGCGAGATAGACCGTTGCTGCAGGGAACATGGTATTTTATGGTTTGCCTCATGCTGGGATGAGGAATCGGTCGATTTCATGGAACAGTTCGATCCTCCCTGTTACAAGGGCGCTTCGGCTTCGCTTACCGATATCGGGCTCCTGAAGAAAACCTCCGAAACGGGAAGGCCGCTGATCATTTCAACCGGAATGTCCACCATGGAAGAGGTTCAAAAGGCCGTTTCCGAACTTGACAGGAAAAATCTTCTCCTTGCCCATACGAATTCCACCTACCCTTGCCCGGTCGATGAACTGAATCTGAGGATGATCAATACCTACAAAACCCTTTATCCGGATATTCCTGTCGGCTATTCCGGTCACGAGGTCGGGCTTGCCACAACCTGGGCAGCGGTGGCTATCGGGGCGGTTTTCATCGAAAGGCATATCACGCTTGACCGGGCGATGTGGGGTTCGGACCAGGCGGCATCGGTCGAGCTGTCGGGGATGAGCCGACTGGTATCGAACACCAGGGATATTGAAAAAGCCCTTGGGGATGGTGTCAAAAGGGTTTATGACGGTGAAGCCGCGGCAAGGAAAAAACTCAGAAGGTCCTGAACATTGCGGAAAAGGAATCACGAATTGAAGCGGCTATTGACGATATTTGTTCAATAGCCGTTTTTTTCGATCAAGCAAGCGATTGTGACAATGAAGCGCCCCCTCGTCTTCTTTTTTATCGCGATAATTTCTTTTGCGGCCTTCAGGACGGCATGGGGTGAATCATCGGCAGATTCTATCGGTGTGAAGATTACGGAATTGCAGATCGAAGCCGCCAATGGCAATCCTGTTGCGCAATACAGCCTCGGGGTCGCCTTATCAACTGGAAATGGCATAAGGCAGGATGCTTCTGAAGGTGTCAGATGGTTCAGGATGGCGGCCGAGAAAGGCCATCCCGGTGCGCAATACCAGCTTGGGCTGGCATATGAAAAGGGGCGGGGTGTTTTCATGGACTATGCCCAGGCCGTCAGGTGGTACCGTCTCTCGGCGCAGCAGAATTATCCCGAGGCGCTCAATGGTATCGGCGAGCTATACATAAACGGGCTGGGTGTGCCGAGAAACGGGAAGGAAGCGTTCAACTGGTTCTGGCTGGCCGCCGAAAAAGGGCTGCCTGCCGGGCAGTACAATCTCGGGGCCGTGTATGAGAAAGGGCTGGGAGTTCCGCGTAATTATTCGCAGGCATTCAATTGGTACCTTCTTGCTGCCCGGCAGGGTTACCTGCCGGCCCAGAACAGCCTCGCCTCTCTCTACCAGTATGGCCGCGGTGTGCCAAGGAACAGCGAACAGGCCTCCAGATGGTATCGTCTGGCTTCGGAACAGGCACTTGCCTCCGCAAAGCATGAAGCCGACAAGCTCGCAGCGGCTTCAACCGCAGCAAAGCAGGCGACATCGGAGCCCACTGCGCAGCAACGCATGGAAACAATCCGCAATGAGGCGCTTCTGACCTATAACCACGAAAAAACATACCATAGCAATCCGCTTGACCGCAGGCAGCTGGCCGCGTTATCCCGACGTTACCCTCCGAAACATCCAAAAGGAGATTCGTTACAGGGAGTGACAGACTCTCGGGAGTCCATCTCGTCCACCATATTTGAGGCGGTTCCTCCGTTGTCCGCCATTCAGGTTCCTGCAGCGGCAAAGCATTTCGCCGGAGCGCTGGATATGGCCCATGAAAAGCTTCATGAAAAGAGTGCCGTTTTCCGCAAACGGGTTGTGCGGTTTTTCGGAAGTTTTCCTCCGGTTTTTCAGCAGGCAGCAACTTCCCCCGGGATGGATTTCCTGAAAGCGGATGAGCACGGGAAGGCAACGCAGGAGAAGATGGCCCGAAAACCTGATACAGGCGAAGCTTCGGCAAAGAAAACTCTTGCCATTGAAAAACAGGCGGTACCAGCCCCTGCGCGGAAACGAGGCGAAACAACGGAGACGCCGGATGATGCCCTGAAGAGGATCCGCCAGGCGGCCGAGAAAGGTGACACCGCTGCTCAGTACGGCATCGGAGCAGCGTATGAAAATGGCACCGGGGTTCCGAAGGACCTGCTCGAAGCCGCAAGATGGTACCGCCAGGCCGCATTGCAGAACAATACTTCGGCTCAGAACAGCCTGGCCATGTTGTATATAAAAGGGCAGGGAGTGCCAAGAGATTACGCAGAGGCCCTCAAATGGCTGAACCTCGCCTGCCGGCAGGGCAGCGCCCCCGGTCAGTGCAACCTCGGGGAAATGTATGAACGAGGGCTTGGCGTGCCGAAGGATTATGCCGAAGCGGTCAGGTTGTACCGTCTTGCTTCAGAGCGGGGGTTCGCTGCCGCTCAATACCGGCTTGGCATGATGTATGAAAACGGCCGGGCCCTGCCGAAAGATCCGGAACAGTCGTTCGGTTTGTTCCGGAAGGCCGCACTGCAGGGGTATGCCCCTGCGCAGTTCAAGCTCGGAGAAGCTTACCGGAACGGGCTCGGTGTCCCGCAGGACAACGCCAGGGCTGCCGAATGGTATGCGAAAGCCAGGAAAAACGGTTACAGCGCGCAAGCCTCATCACGTTAACAAGCTGATATGCCTGAGTTACCTGGCTCAGGTTCATCCGGCAGTTTTGTCCTCCGGTTTTCATGCAGTGTTTTCGCCTGCCTGCAATAAACACTTTCATCCAGCTTGCTATATTTACTTCACTGCTTTAAATTTACCCCTCGATTGCCTGATGCTGCCGGTTGAGACTTCCGGGGCTGTTATGTTCAGGCAATCGTCTTGGTTTTTCAGCAAACGATAATTTTGAAAAAAGATTCAACGATGAATACTGGTTCTTCGGTTCGGGAATTCGAGTACAAGGCGGAAATGAAACAGCTTCTGGACCTGATCGTTCATTCGCTCTATACCCATCCTGAAATTTTTCTCAGGGAATTGATATCCAATGCTTCCGACGCCCTCAACAAGGTCCGTTTCAACGCTCTTACGGCAGAAGACCTTCTCGACAGGGATGCCGAACTCGCCGTGAGGATTTCCATAGACAAGGAGAGCGGTGCCTTCGCCATCGAAGACAGCGGCATCGGCATGAGCGAGGAAGATCTTGTCGCCAATCTCGGAACGGTCGCGAAATCGGGCACGCTCGGTTTCATGCAGGCATTGAAAGAGCAGCAGAAAGAGCTGGACGGAAACCTCATCGGCCAGTTCGGCGTCGGTTTCTATTCGGTGTTCATGGTCACTGACGAGGTTACGGTCGAAACGAGAAGCTCGCAACCCGATTCGAAAGGGTACCGCTGGCGTTCCGGCGGGCAGGGCTCCTATACGATCGAAGAGACGGAGCGGACGGAACGGGGAACGAAGATTACGTTCACCCTGAAGGAGGAGTTCCGTGAGTTTGCCGAAGAGTACCGCGTCGAGCAGATTATCAGGAAGTATTCCAACTTTGTCGATTTTCCGATCTATCTCGACGGCAAACAGGTCAATACCGTGACGGCACTCTGGCAGCGTCCAAAAAACGAGCTGAAAGAGGCTGATGCCGCGGAATTTTACAAGTTCATCGCGGGCGATTATCAGGACCCGCTCGATTACCTGCAGGTTTCCGTCGAGGGCGCGGTCGCGTTCAAAGCCCTCCTGTTCCTGCCGAAAGAAGCTCCAATGGACCTGCTGTACCGCCAGAGCGAGCTCGAGAACCGCGGTCCCCAGCTCTATGTCCGCAAGGTGATGATCCAGCACGAGTGCCGCGACCTGCTGCCTGAATACCTCAGGTTCATCGCCGGCGTTGTCGATACGGAAGACCTGCCGCTGAATGTTTCAAGGGAAGTTGTCCAGACCAGCCCGGTGCTTGCGAAAATCAGGCAGATCCTGACAGGAAAAATCCTCGGCTGGTTCGAGGAGCTTGCGAAGGAGCAACCTGAAAAGTTCAGGACTTTCTACAAGGCTTTCGGGCCTATTGTGAAAATCGGGCTGAACACGGATTTTACCAACCGGGAGAAACTTATCGAACTTCTCCGGTTTGAAAGCACGAAAACAGCGCAGGACGAGTTCGTCACCCTGAAGGAGTACGCCGCGAGGATGCCCGAAGACCAGAAAGAGATATATTATCATTCTGGAGCGAGCCGCGAGCAGCTTCTCGCGCATCCGAACCTCGAATATTTCCAGGATATGGGGATCGAGGTGCTCCTGCTCAGCGATCCTGTCGATGTATTTGTGATACCATCGATCCACGAGTATGATAAAAAGCCGCTGAAATCGATTGAAAAAGCGGATATTGATTTTTCAAAACGCAAAGCGGGACAGGCGGAACCTCTTGTCGGCAATCTGCTGGAGCCGGTCCTGAAGCTTTTCCGGGATACGCTCGGGGACCGGATCGAGGATGTCGTGGAATCGCACCGGCTTGTCAGTTCGCCCGTCACGCTGGTGAGCGGAAAAAACGCTTTCGACAGCCAGATGGAAAAGATGATGAAAATGATGCAACAGGATGTCCCTGCCGGAAAACGCATACTCGAGGTCAACACATCGCATCCGATCGTCAGGAACCTTTCCGGCATGCTGATTGCCAATGAAAGCAACCCTCTGCTCCGGACCGTTGTGAACCAGCTTTTCGAAGGTGCGCTCATGCTCGAGGGAAGCCTCGATTCCACGACGGCGTTCCTCGGAAGGATGAACGAACTGATCGAGGCTGCGACGCTCTCCAGGTGAGTGGATTCAAAAACAATTAACCAGTGAATTCGTGAAAAAGGGAAGAGATTTCGAATCAAGGGAAGCCGTGATTTTCCAGAGGAACGAGCTGACCGACCATTACATCTACAAGAACCTGGCAGGGCGGATCACCGGCGTGAAGAACCGCAGGATCATGGCGCAGATTGCGGATGATGAAATGCGGCATTATTCCATCTGGAAAAACTATACCCAGAAAGATGTCAGCCCCCGCCGTGTCAAGGTCTGGTTCTATGCGTTTGTCAGTTCGGTGTTCGGACTTCTGTTCGGCATCAAGCTCATGGAGAAATCCGAAAAGAAATCCCACGACCTTTACAGCAGGATCCCCGGTTTGTACAAGGAGATCAACGGGATCATCCGGGATGAGGAAGAGCACGAGCAGGCACTGCTCTCGCTTCTTGACGAGGACCTGATGAACTCCACGGCATCGCTGGTGCTCGGGTTCAACAATGCTCTCGTCGAGATGATCGGTATCGTTGCGGGCCTTACCTTCGCCCTGCAGGACAGCGTCCTTGTCGCCCTTACGGCATCGGTTGCCGGCCTCTCTGCCGCTGTTGCCATGGGCGCCTCGAGGTTTTTCTCCGAAAAATCGGATATGCCCGGCGGTAGCCCTTTCAGGGCGGCCGTATCCGCCGGTTTCGCCTATATCATCATCGTGGCGCTGCTTGTTTTCCCGTACCTGCTTTTCAGCAACATCTTCATCTGTTTCGGCATCACCCTCTTTTCTGCGCTCTGCATTACCGGCTTTTTCAGCTTCTATATCGCCGTCTGCAGGAACAGGCCGTTCCGAAGCCGCTTTTTCGAGGTTATCGGACTCGTTGTCTTTGTTTCGCTGATCTGTATCCTTGCCGGTTACGGTATCCATTTCGGCTACGGCATGATCAGGTAAGGGGCGCCTTGCGCAGGGCGGCAATGCCGCCGGGCCCGGGACCGTTCAGGAAATGAGTGTTTTCAGTTCCCGGGCTGCGGCTTCACAATCGACCGTGCGGGAGGTGTCGATATCCATTACCAGTGATTTTTCCTCTTCGCCGAACCCCTCGCCCTTTTCCAGTTGCAGCCGCAGGACCGCGAGGTCGGCATCCGATGCATCCCGGTTGTCCATCATCCTTTTTCTTACCCGTTCGACCAGTTCCTTTTCTGGCGCATGGAACCGGAGTATCCTGAAGGGGCATCCCGCCTTTTCGGCAGTTTTCCTGAACATCGCTCTTTTTTCCTTTTCAAGGAACGTGGCGTCGGCAATCACCGGAATACCTTCTTCGAGAGAAATTCTGGAAATTTCAAGGAGTTTCCGGTAGGTTTCATCGCTCGATCCCTGTGAATAGAGCACTGCGGTATCTCCTTCGCGGCAGCGGTCGAGCGGTTCAAGTCCGGCAATCCTCTTGCGTTCTATGTCGGAGCGGATGTGCAGGCATTCGAGCTGCGAGGCAATTTCTGCGGAAACGGTGGTTTTGCCGCTGCCGGAAAACCCGCAGGTGATCAGCAGCATGGGCGGTCGTTTTCCGCTGCACTCATCCGCGAACCTGATATATGAGCGGTGTTCCTCGAGCACCTTGTTGTCGGGCCTTTCATGCATCGTCTGGACATAACGGATTGCCGTCACCTTTGCCCTCACCATGGCCCTGTAGACGGTATAGTAGCCAAGAAGGGGCAGAGCGGCATAATCGCCGGTATCGGAGAGGTAGCTGTTCAGCAGCCTCCATGCGAGCCCCGGTTCTCCACCGTGCTTCAGGTCCATATAAAGAAACGCAAGGTCGCTCAGCACGTCGATCATGCTGAGGACCTCGTTGAACTCGATGCAGTCGAAAATGCAGATCCGTCCCTGCCACAGGACCATGTTTCCCGTATGCATGTCGCCATGGCAATGACGGACGAAACCTGTGCTTTTCCTGAGGAGGAAGAGCGGGGAGAGCCGTTCATGCTCTCTGAGCGTCCAGGATTTCAGTTTTTCAAGCAGTTCGATCTCCTTGCGGTCCTTCGTGATTTCCCCGGTATGGATGAAATTTGCCAGCACCGGACCGATGATCGTATCGGGCAGGCCGAACGGGGTATTTTCCGGAGCGGACGGAATTGTCCTGTGGAATGCCGATACGGTTTGCGAGATTTTGTCGACAAGCTCTCTGGTGAGCAGTCTGTTCGAGAGCATCCGGTCAAGTTCCATCGTCCGGTCGAACCGGACCATTTTTACCAGGTAATCGACAACTTTTCCCTTCCTCTTGCTGCCGGCCAGAAAAAAATCGCTGCCTGACCGGAGCACAGGTACGACAGCCTGGTAGATTTCGGGGCAGAGCCTGCGGTTGAGACGAAGTTCTTCGTTGCAGAAGTGCTTTCGTTTTTCAAGGGTTGAAAAATCGAGGAACCCGAGGTTGACCGCTTTCTTGAGCTTGTATGCCCATGGTCCTGCAAGAAATATCCTGGAAATGTGGGTCTCGACGACGTCAACCACCCCTGTCGGGTGAGGGTAGGCTGCCGGGTGGCTCAATGCCTGTGTCAGAGGGTCCATGACCGTGTGTTCGGACTTCAAGGGAGTCGGGCTTGCTGCTTTCGCCTCTGAAACAATATACGGGAGTTGGAAAGGATGGGCAACTTCACGAGCAGTGTTGGCGTGAAAAAGGCTGTCATTCTTGATGTTGCGATGGAATCCGTATAAAAAAATGTAAATTCAACGTTTCTCGAAAAAGTTCTTTTCCTTTAACCTTGCCCTGATTTACGTCCATGATACAACTTGGAAAAATCCTCTGCCCTACCGACTTTTCCCCGACTTCCGACAACGCTGTCCGATATGCCGTCGAATTTGCCCGCAGGGTCGGAGCACATGTCCGTTTCCTCCATATCGCCACTCCGAATAACCCTCAGCAGAAAACCGATGCGCAGGTGTCACCTGAAATGACGGGCGCGGAGCATGAAGAGGGAATTCCCGAGAAATTTTCCCGGGTGCTGATGACCGAGAAAAAGAAAGGGCTGAGCGCCGATATTTTCATGCTCAAGGGAGAAGAGGCCCACAAGGTCATATCCGACCATGCCGCATCCTGGGGCGCTGACCTTATCATCATGGGTTCCCACGGCCGCACCGGCCTCACGAGGCTTATCATGGGAAGTGTGGCAGAGGAGGTTTTCCGCTCTTCCGGGGTTCCCGTCCTGCTTGTCAAAGAGCAGGCCGCCGACAAAATCGTTTCCGACTAACATTCATCCGACAAGTTTCCACAATATCAGAGCATCCGGTTTATGAAAAATTTCAGGGATTCAATCATTGCGCTTATTACCGAAACGTCGGCAAACCTTCCAAGCGATGTCAGGGCGGCATTGTCGGACGCGATCTCGAATGAGGACCCGTCTTCCCAGGCGGGACTTGCCATGTCGGCTATTTCGGTGAATATCGATATGGCGGTGGACAATGTGTCGCCTGTCTGCCAGGATACCGGCATGCCGACCTTTTTCATCCATGCCCCATCCGGTGTCGATCAGCTTCAGATGAAAAAGGATATCCAGGAAGCAGTCGCCGAAGTATCGAAATCAGGCAAGCTCCGTCCAAACGCGGTCGATGCGATAACCGGAAAAAATTCCGGCAACAATCTCGGCGAACATTTCCCGGTCATCCATTTCGAGCCCTGGGCTGAAAATGCCGTCGAGGTTCGACTGATCCTGAAGGGCGGGGGATGTGAAAACAAAAATATGCAGTACTCACTGCCGGCTGAAATTCCCGGTCTGGGCAGGGCTTCACGCGATATCGACGGCGTTCGCAAATGCCTCCTGCACGCGGTTTTCCAGGCCCAGGGCCAGGGATGCAGCCCGGGGTTCATCGGCGTTGGTATCGGCGGGGACAGGACGAGCGGGTTCGAGCTTGCAAAAAAACAGCTTTTCAGACGGATTGACGACCGGAACCCTGATGCGGAACTTGACCAGCTCGAGCAGGAGATCCTCCGGAAAGCAAATACGCTCGATATCGGGCCGATGGGCTTCGGCGGGAAAGCAACCCTCCTGGGATGCAAGATCGGGAAATCACACAGGGTGCCCGCGAGTTTTTATGTTTCGGTAGCCTACAACTGTTGGGCATACAGACGCCTCGGGATACTGGTCGATCCGGCAAGCGGCTCCATCACTTCCTGGCAGTACCGTGACGCTTCGGAAATTACCCGCATGTCGGCAGGTGAAGGCATACCCCTGACAGGCAGCGAGATTGTCCTGCAGGCCCCGCTTAGCGAGGAGCAGGTTAGAAGCCTCAAAGTCGGTGATATGGTGATTGTCAACGGACCGATGCATACCGGACGCGATGCGTTCCACCATCATATGATGCACCACGACCTGCCGGAGCACCTTGATACCGAAGGCGGCATTCTTTTCCACTGTGGACCGGTCGTCCTGAAAAATGAAGACGGAAGCTACCGGGTAACCGCTGCGGGGCCGACGACATCGATCAGGGAGGAGCCATACCAGGCCGACGTCATCAGGAAGCTCAGATTACGGGCGATTATCGGGAAGGGCGGTATGGGTCCGAAAACCCTGAAAGGGCTTGAAGATTACGGGGCCGTCTATCTCAATGCCATCGGCGGTGCTGCTCAATATTATGCAAAGTGCATTGAAAAAGTCACCGGTGTCGATTTCCTCGAGGAGATGGGCGTTCCTGAAGCGATGTGGCATTTCGAGGTGAAATCGTTTCCGGCGATTGTTACCATGGATGCCCACGGTAACAGCCTCCACAGCAGGGTCGAGGACGATTCGTTCCGTCAACTCGGTACGCTGGCCTGAAATAAAGGTTTGCAGACGGGGCCTGAAAGGGATCCATGAAAAGAATTGCGGCGAATTATGCAGACAGCAGGGGAAGCGGGTTATCATGCCCGCTTCTTCCGTTTGTGCTCCTTCAGGGCTTGATCAGGACATCGCATCCGGGATGAAGCTCGATGAAGCGCTCTATTTCCGTCCTGGGAATGGTGCTTCCCGAAAGTTCGATTTTTTCAAGCAGCTTCAGGTGCATGAGCGGTTCGATCGAGGTGACGAGGGTATGGGATATATCGAGCTCTTCGAGGTCGGTGAGGCTTCCCAGGGCATCGATGTTCTCCAGCGGCGTAAATGCGATACTGAGCTCCCTGATGCTTGTAAGGCCTCTGAGCGGTTCGACCGTTTCGATGCCTGTTTTGCTGCACCGGAGGTATTCGAGGTTCACAAGGCCCGAGACGGGGGCCAGATCGGATATGCCGGTATTGTTGATCCCGAGCTCTATGAGGGTTTCAAGCTTCGAAAGTGGAGCGAGAGATGAAATCCCTGTTTTGTAGCAGCTCAGTTTTTCAAGGTTCACCAGTTCGGCTATCGGTGACAGGTCTTCAACAAGTGTTTCCGAGCAGTAGAGCTCTTCGAGGTTCACGAGGTTTTTCAACGGCTCAAGGGAGGAAACCTGAGTGCTGGATATCCAGAGCAGTTTCAGGCTCAGAAGGTTTTTCAGCGGTTCAAGCGACGAGAAATCGCAATCGAATGCGTAAAGCCGCTGCAGCTTGCCGAGACCGGCGAGCGGTGCCAGATCGGCGACGGGAGATTCGTCACAGCGAAGCTGCTGAAGGTTTTCAAGCACACTGACCGGCAGCAGGTCATGAATCCTGCGGCTGTCGCACCTGAGCTGGGTAACCTGGAGAAAATCAAGCAAATCCTGGTCGGATGGTTCCCTTGAAATTTTCAGGGACGATTTGACGACCTCTTTCCAGTCGGGGCTCAACGCGTTCCACCACCGCTTCCTTGCGGCATTGTCGTGCAGAAGGGTTGTCCTCGAAGCGCTGCGAAGCTCCGCGGTGTTGATCCCGCCCGGAATTTCACGGGGGATTGGTTCAACCGGTGATATTTTTCCCATTACGGGCGGAATATCCGGACCGGGAGGTTCAAGGAGGTCCGTCAGGCTGCGGGAATACCATGCAGCTTTTTTTTCTTCAATATTGTGAGTGTGTATATCCCTTGAATCCTGGTCAAGCGACGAGATCTCTTCGAGTATATCGTTTCCGCACCGGGGACATACAGCGCTTTCTGCGGTAAGCGGGAACCCGCAGATCGGGCACTGGTTAAAGGTGTTCTGCTCCAAATTTTATTATCATTCGAATGGTTTCGGCAGGCTATTCTTACAGTATAAGAAAAAAAGCTTTACAGCCATAACAGGGGGAACGAGATTGCCGAAAAATAAGCCCTGGACCCTGCGTGAATGACCCTTGCCGCCTCAATAGAGGAAAACGGCGATAGCCGCCTGTCTGCTTTCCCTGAAGAGTTTTTTTCGCCTGAAGGGTATTCTCCGGAAACGCAGAAATGCGGAAAACCGTCCGATGTTTATCAGGAAATCTTGTCGAATACGTTTCGTTTCCGGTTTTTCAGATGAACAAGGATTATATTTATTGCCTGTTGCCATGAGAACCCGGAAAAGCGTGTTGAAGCCGGGCCATGACTGAGATTTTTTAAGGAATTTGTCCCGGTACCGGGCTTGACCGGTCCGAATGAGGTTGTGAAAGTATCTGCGCAAGCAGTTAAAAGGTTCATCGTTTACTTATGGATTTCGTTCATCTCCACGTCCATACGCACTATTCCATGCAGAGCAGCCCGATTTTTGCGGGCCAGCTTTTTTCTGCAGCCGCTTCGCTTGGCATGAAAAGTATCGCGGTGACCGATTACTGCGCGATGTTCAACATGCCGGAGCTGTTCAACGAAGCAAAAAATGCCGGCGTGAAACTCATTATCGGAAGTGAACTGCTGCTGCTCGAATCCGACATGCACCAGCCTTCCAGGCCGGGATCATCACCGTCGCTCGTTCTCCTGGTCCGGAACGATGCCGGGTACAGGAACCTGAGCATCCTGTTGTCGAGAGCGTCGAAAGACGGTTTTGTCCACGGCATGCCGCATATCGAAAGCAGGATGCTCGAGCTGCACAACGAAGGACTGATCTGCCTTTCCGCCTACAGTTCGGGCCGGATAGGCAGGGAACTGCTTGCCGGTTCCCCGAAGGAGGCCGAGCGTTTCGCTGCATACTACCGCGAGATATTCGGCGACAACTTCTATCTTGAACTGCAGCGCCACAATATCCCGTTCGATGAAAAACTGAACAGGGATACCGTAGCACTCGCGGAATCGTTCGGCATTCCGCTGGTCGCCACGAACAACGTGCATTACCTTGAGCGCAAGGATTCAGGATGTTACCGGGCAATGGCTGCTACACGGAACAAGGAGAAGCTTTCCAGCCCCAACCTCAACGCTCTTCCCGGAAACGACCATTACCTGAAGACCGCCGACGAGATGGGTATGCTGTTCAGCGATGAGCACGGTGAACTTGCAACCACCCTGCAGATCTCGGAAAAATGCACCTATGCATTTACGGAAAAAGAACCGGTACTCCCTCATTTTCCTCTCCCTGAAGGGTTTCAGGACGAGGCGGAGTACCTCCGGTACCTGACGTGGGAAGGCGCGAAGGAGAAATATGCGGATTGTGAGGCCGAAGGAATCACCGGGGAAGAGGTGAAAGAGAGGATCGAGTTCGAACTCGGTGTCATCGAAAAAATGGGGTTCAGCTCCTACTTTCTTATCGTCAGCGACCTGATAGCCGCTTCGAGGAAGCTCGGCTATTCAGTCGGCCCGGGCCGCGGTTCGGCAGCGGGGAGCATCGTCGCCTACCTGACCGGGATCACCCGTATCGACCCCCTCAGGTACAAGCTGCTGTTCGAGCGTTTTCTGAACCCCGAGAGGCTTTCAATGCCCGATATCGATATCGATTTCACGCCCGTCGGGAAGCAGAAAGTTCTCGAGTATACCGTTGAAAAATACGGTAACGAAAGCGTTGCCAAGGTTATAGCCATCGGCACACTTGGAGCGAAAGCCGCCATCCGCGATGCCGGCAGGGTGCTTGAAGTGCCTCTTCCGGTCGTCGACCGCCTTGCGAAGCTTGTGCCCGGCAGGCCCGGCACGACGATTGAAAAAGCATTGAGCGAAGTGAAGGAGCTCAAGCAGTATGCGGAAAGCACCCCGGAAAACCGTCAGCTGCTGGAGTATGCCCGGGCACTGGAAGGCAGGGCCAGGAACGTTTCGATGCATGCAGGCGCGGTTGTCATCACCGACGGGCCCCTCGAAGAACAGGTCCCGCTCTATGTTTCGAACAAGATTGAAACCGAGGTCCGGAAGTTCGCGGATGAAATCGACCTGGACGAAGAGGAGTCGTCGAAAGGGAAATCTTCGGACGAAAACGAGGAAAAACAGGTGGTGACGCAGTTCGACAAGAACTGGATCGAAACGGCAGGGCTCCTTAAAATCGATTATCTCGGACTCGAAACACTGGCGGTCATCGACGAAACCCTCAGGCTGATCAAAAGACGGCATGGCATCGATATCGATCTTGAAAAAGTCCCGATGACCGACAGGAAAACCTTCCGGATTTTCCAGGACGGCAAGATGGCGGGCATTTTCCAGTTTGAATCATCGGGCATGCAGAGCTACATGACCCGCCTGCAGCCAACCCAGATCGGCGATATTATCGCTATGAGCGCGCTTTACCGGCCCGGCGCCCTCAATGCGCGGATCGACGAAAAACGCAATGCTGTAGACCTTTTCGTTGACCGTAAGCATGGGAGGGAGGAGATAGACTACATGCATCCGATGCTGGAGGAGATTCTCAAGGAAACTTACGGCGTCATTGTCTACCAGGAACAGGTGATGCAGATTTCGCAGGTGATGGGCGGCTTTTCCATGGCGAAAGCGGACAACCTCCGCAAGGCCATGGGGAAAAAGAAGCCCGAGATCATGGAGAAGTTCAAATCGGATTTCGTCCAGGGGGCTGTCAAAAAAGGGGTACACGATACCCTGGCGACAAGGGTGTTCGAGCTGATGGCTGAATTCGCCGGTTACGGTTTCAACAAAAGCCATTCGGCCGCTTACGGAGTGCTCGCTTACTGGACCGGGTACCTGAAGGCTCATTATACCATCGAGTTCATGACGGCCATCCTGAACAGCGAGATCGGCGATACCGACAGGATGAAGCATCTTACCGACGAGGCCAAGACCTTCGGTATCACGACCCTTCCGCCTTCGATCAATAAAAGCGATGCGCTTTTTTCAGTCGAGGATGTCGGCCGGCACGCCGCCATCCGCGTGGGATTGAGCGCCATCAAGCAGGTCGGCGGTGCGGCAAGGGCAGTCGTGACCTCGCGTATGCGCAGGAAGCGGGATTTCCAGAACCTGTTCGATCTTGCCGCATCCGTGGACCTGAGGCTCATGAACCGCAAGGCGCTCGAATGCCTCATCCTGTCCGGGGCGTTGGACGAACTCGATCCTCATCGGGCGAAACTGCTTGCCAACATCGACAAGGCAATCAAGTACGGGCAGATGCGCAATCGCTCGGTAACGCTCGGCCAGTGCGGCTTTTTTACCGCAGAAGAGGGCGGTGCGCTCGAAGAAGAGCATTTTCCCGAAATGGACCCGGCTGACGTCATGCCCGATTCGGAGAAACTGCTGCATGAGAAAAAACTTGTCGGCTTCTACCTGAGCCGCCATCCGCTTTCACCCTACAAGCGTGACTGGCAGGCTTTCGCAACCCTTCCACTCAACGAGAAGGAAGTTATCGCCTCGAAACAGTACAAGGTCATCGGCATCGTTGTTTCCGTGAAGCCTTATCAGGACCGCAAAGGGAAGCAGATGATGTTCGGCAGTATCGAGGATTTTACCGGTAAGGCGGATTTTACGGTTTTTGCAAGTGTCTACGAGCAGTTCGGTCATATGATAAAACCTGAAGAAGTGCTTATGCTCGTTGTCGAGGCCGAGGTGACCGGGGGGATGCTGAAGCTGCTCGTGCGTGAAGTCGTTCCGATCAGGAAAGTCAGAAGCACCATGGTCAGGAAAGTGATACTCAAGGTCGATGCGGACGAGCAGGTTCAGATCGAAAAGCTCGCGAAAATCAAGAAGCTGTGCGTTGAAAAAAAGGGGGGTATCCCCGTCGATTTCGAGGTTAAGGTACAGTCGGGGGAAAACATCGAGACCATGACGCTTTTCGCCCGCAGTACGCCCATCGATGCGGAAGAAAGCACCATAGAAAAACTTGAGGAAATTCTCGGCCCAGACAATGTCAGGATAACGGGATGAGGAATTATCGGAATTTTTTAGTTAAGTTATTCAGTTTTGTTTTTTTTCTGCATTTCGTCCCGTTCCTGTCATCATTAATAATTCAAATACACAGAAAATATGAGTGGAAAATATCTTACGGCTACCGACCAGAATTTCGAAGCGGAGATTATCAAAGCTGACAAAGTGGCTCTTGTCGATTTCTGGGCAGCCTGGTGCGGACCCTGCATGATGCTTGGCCCAACTATCGAAGAATTGGCCGGAGACTACGAAGGAAAAGCGATCGTCGCAAAACTCAATGTTGACGAAAATCCTCAGACCGCCGCCAAGTATGGCATCAGGAGCATTCCTTCAATGCTCGTTTTCAAGAATGGGGAAGTTGTCGATCAGATGGTCGGCGCGATGCCGAAAAACATGATCGCCAAGAAAATCGATCAGTTTATCGCAGGCTGACCTCTACTTCTTGTACCACTGACCCGTTCCCCTGACGGGTCAGTTTTTTTCCTTCACCATTCCATCCTGAATCCATATGTCTACTGAATTGCACGATGTCATCGTTATCGGGACCGGTCCTGCAGGTTATACCGCCTCAATCTACCTTGGCAGGGCGAACCTCAAACCGCTCGTCATCGAAGGTTATCAGCCCGGCGGCCAGTTGATGATCACGACGGATATCGAGAATTTTCCCGGTTTTCCCCAGGGAATACCCGGTCCGGAACTGATGATGAAAATGCGTGAACAGGCTACGAAGTTCGGTGCCGAATTCATCACCGGTAACGTTGTCGAAGCCGATATCTCGAGAAGCCCGTTTTCACTCTCGCTCGAGGACGGACGCGAACTTCTTGCCAGAACGCTTATCATTGCGACAGGTGCGAACGCGAAATGGCTCGGCATCGAATCGGAAAACCGGTATCGTGGCAGGGGCGTTTCGGCTTGTGCGACCTGTGACGGTTTCTTTTTCAAGGAGTGCAGGGTTTTTGTGATCGGCGGCGGCGATACGGCCATGGAAGAAGCGCTCTACCTCACGAAATTTGCTTCCCATGTCACCATGGTGCATCGCCGTGAAGAGTTCAGGGCCTCTAAGATCATGAGCCTCAGGGCGATGAAACATCCCAAAATCAGCACGTTGCTCAATGAGGTTGTCGAAGAAATCCTTGGGGATGGCCAGAAGGTGAACGGTGTGCGCCTTAAAAATGTAAAAACCGGCCAGACGAGCGACCATGAATGCGACGGGGTTTTTCTGGCAATCGGCCATGCGCCGAATGCTGAGCTTTTCAGGGGGCAGCTCGACCTCGATGATTACGGGTACATCATCACGAAAAAATCGTCGACGGAAACCAGCGTGAAAGGCGTTTTCGCCTGCGGTGACGTCCAGGATTACACCTACCGCCAGGCGGTAACGGCAGTGGGAACCGGGTGCATGGCGGCAGTCGATGCGGAACGGTTCCTCGAATCGATCCGCTGATATCTTATCATTTGTCTTTCCGCCTTTTTGGTTTGTTGAGCATTTGCCGAACAATAAAAAAGCCTCCGGTTCCAGACGGAACGGGAGGCTTTTTCCGGTTGCCGGGGCAGTTCAGTTTTTCGGAGCTATCACCGAAGCGATGTTCTGCAATACCTGGCTGAAGGTGTTCAGGACGCTCACAGCAAGGTCCGCTGCGGTTTTGGTTGCAGGCTGGATGATCGATACGGCTGTGTTGATGCCGTTGTTCAGGAGATCGACCGGGATTTTCGCGATGTTGCCTGCGGTTTCGAGGAGGCAGTTGACAGTGCCTGAAATGTTGAAGTTTGAACAGTCTGACATGGCTCTTTTCTTATGATTAGTGGTTATTGAAAAAACATGAAAACAGTTTCATCCCGCCCACGAGCCGGATATCCTTTATTGTACTAAAATTCTGTAAAAAAAGATAACCCTTCGGAGGGAAAGTTCTTTCTGGAAAACGTAAAGACGATCGCTTTCAGTAACAGGCAAACGGAAACCTGTGCATATTCCGCAGAAAGGATTGCTCCCCGAATTTTGCGCTTCGTTGTTTTTTTCGGTATATCACCAATTGAGAAGCTTCCGGAACGGTCAATATGTCGTTAACCGTTATATGACTGGATACAACGCTGGTCATGATCCCATATATTCGGGAATCTCAGGGAAAAGCCGGCAGGGGCCATTTTCAGCCGGGAGCCTGAAGCCGGTTACAGTCGGACCATGATGTTTCGCAGTGAGCAATTATTGCCTATGAGTTTTCACCAGAAAAAGCATCCGAACCTCGAGCGTCTGCTCAAAAAAGCAAAACCAATCCAGCTCGACCCGTCGTCGAAGGTAGTCATTCTCAGTGATTTGCATATGGGTAACGGCGGCAGGCGGGACGAATTCCGAAGGAATGCCGACCTTGTCCGGACCATGCTTTCCGGATATTACCTCCCGGGCAAATACAGCCTCGTCCTCAACGGTGATATCGAGGAACTGCTCAAATTTCCCCTGGAAAGCATTTCGGAACAGTGGGGGTCGTTTTTCGATCTTTTCCTGCAGTTCGAAAAAAACGGTTTTTTCTGGAAAACCTGGGGAAACCACGATTCCGACCTGCTCGAAGAGAAAGGGTACAAGCTTGCTCCATGGCTTGTGGAATCGCTGAAATTCCATTACGACAACGATACGATGCTGCTGTTCCATGGCCACCAGGCATCGATCCTGCTGTGGGAGACCTATCCCCTGGTAAGCAGGGCTATCGTGCTGTTCCTTCGCTATGTGGCTAAACCGGCCGGCATCAGGAATTTTTCGACTGCCTATAACAGCAGGCGCAGGTTCGCCATCGAAAAATCCATCTACGAATTTTCTAACCAGGCTAAAATCGTATCCATCATCGGGCATACGCATCGCCCCCTGTTCGAATCCCTATCGAGGGTCGATTTTCTGAATTTCCGGATAGAAGAACTCTGCAGGGCTTTTCCGCAGGCCCACTCCGAAAAACGGAAAGAGATAGAGGAGAAAATCCTTGCGCTCAAGGATGAACTCGATACCTGTTACCGCCAGGGGAAAAAAATCGGTCTCAGGAGCGGCCTCTACAACAACATTACCATTCCAAGCGTCTTCAATTCAGGCTGCACCATCGGCAAGCGCGGCATCACCGCCCTCGAGATCGACGGGAACAAAATCAGGCTCGTTTACTGGTTCAACGGCAAACAGAGCAGGAAATTCATCAGCAGCAGGGACAACCGGCCGAAAGAGCTTGGCAGGACAGGCTTTTCCAGGATCGTGCTCAACGAAGACTCTCTCGATTACGTGTTTACCCGCCTCCGCCTTCTTTCCTGATCCGGCATCATTTTGAAGCTTTTTTACAGCCCGGGGGGATTCATGAAGCCTCGAAAAACCGGATAATTTCTTCCGGATGGCTCACAAGGCTTTTCGCTCCGTGCGATACGAGTTCGCTTTCCGGCCGGAAGCCCCAGAGGACGCCAAGCCCGTACATCCCGGCGCTCGCAGCTGTCACCATGTCGATGCCGCTGTCTCCGACATAAAGGATATCGGCAGGGTTCTCGTTCAACAGCGCGGCAATGGA
This sequence comes from Chlorobiaceae bacterium, assembly GCA_013334565.1. Lineage (GTDB taxonomy): Bacteria > Bacteroidota > Chlorobiia > Chlorobiales > Chlorobiaceae > Chlorobium. Next base: position 4,350 of record JAAXXI010000008.1, on the reverse strand, counting down.
GAGAGCACCTTGCGGATCGGGTTTGGGCTCCATTCCGTCCCGGTAGCCCAGTACAGTATCGAACGTCCAGCTTCCGAGGAGCTTTTCTGCGCAGAGCAGCGTGAAGTGATGGGCCTTGTTTGAAAGGATGGCCTTTTTTATACCGAGGGACGTTAGCCTGTCGAGCAGTTCCGGAATTCCGGAGTAAGGCCGTGAATGCACATTCCAGTTTATATTGTAGACTTCGACCAGGTCGGCGAGGACGTCGTCGATGGTCGCAGCCGTTGCCTTGTTTTCCGGCAGGGCTTTCCTGACAAGTTCCCTGAGGCCGTGCCCTACGAGGAACCGGCATTCTTCCATGGTATGCACCGGAAAATTGCGGCGGGCAAGGACGGTGTTCAACGTCTGCACGATATCCTGGAGAGTGTCGAGAAGCGTTCCGTCGAGGTCGAAAATTACTGCGTTGAAGGCCATGGTAAACGTTGTTGATGGAGCCTGGACAGCTGCCTGTTCAGATAATGGTTGATGCGGTGGCGAGGAATACGGGATATTCCGCAATCTCGTTGTTCCTGCCCGGTTTCCTGATGATGTGAATGGTCCGGAAGGAAGTTTCCCTGAGCCCGTTCCTGCTGAAAAGCCCGGAAAGCATCGAGCGTTCGAATCCATGGTGGACGTTCTCTGCCGGATCGTCATGAAAAGAACCGTCTTCTGGCTCGAGATCCGCGATGGCGAGCGTACCGCCCGGGGCCAGAAGGTTCGAAAAACTGGCGATGACCGCACCGGTATCCTGTATATGGTGCAGCGACATGCTGCAATAGATCAGGTCGAACCGGTCCTCCTGTTCTGCACCTGCAGTGAATGCCTCAAGGTCCGAACAGAAAATCCTGATATTTGAAATTCCGGATTCGGAAATTTTATGCCGGAGCACTTCGACCATTTCCCGGGAGGTATCGATGGCGGTCAGTTTCTCTGTATGCGGGGCGATCAGCAAGGAGACCAGTCCGGTGCCGCAGCCGATCTCAAGCGCATTTTTCCACCCGGCGGATTTTTCGGTTTCGACGATCGCTGTTCCAACCACCTCTGCGATCAGGCGCCTCTGCGGATTTTCATCCCATTGAAGGGCTTCATTGTTGAACTTTTGCGTGCTGTTCCAGGATCCGGTCATGGTTTGTCGATAGAAAATGTTCGTAAAAAATCAGCCTGAAAAATAAGAAAACAGCACAGAGGTCAAAGTTGAATTTATGAACACCTCTGTTATTATTTCATGAAACCGGATCAGTGTGACTGTTCCGCCTGCCGGGATTGAGTCCTCCTTCCGAAAGCGTTCGGACATCTCTCCAGCCTCTGTTCCAGCTGAACAAAGCGATATTTGTGGCGGTTCCATCTTCTATCAGCAGTTTTTGTGGGCGAGAACAAAAAAAAAAGCACCCTGCATGGTCTTGCAGGGTGCCTTATTTCCGAAAAATGCCCGTTTACTTCTTGACGATCGCGGCTGAGATGGTCTGAAGAGCCTGGCTTGCAGCGCTGAGGATGCTGTTGGCTGCATCGAGAGAAGCCTGTCCGAATGGTCCGATAAGCTGTGTGGCATTGCTGAGCACACCAGTGAGCATTTCAGCCTGCTGCTGGAAAAGTTTTGCGGCCGTCGATGCGAGGTTGTTGATGCCGGCCGATAGATCTGTTGTTCCGTTTGACATGGCAGTTATCGTTTTGGTTAATGATGATTGAAAGAGAACTGTTGGATTGCCGCCGATCGGAATTACCGGGTAAGGCGGATTAGTCTTTGCTCAAGTTAATACTTTTTTCCGGTCAGGTCAAAGATAAAAAATACGTGATTGATGGCGGCGGGAGCATCCGGGACCAGGAAGATGATATTTCAAAGTTATGCGGCCGCTGACTATCTTACCCGCAGGAAAGATAATCCGGGCAGGCGGGTGAGAGAAGGGACGTTGCTCCCAGGGATCTGCAGTGTGCAGGGTTGCCTGTACTTTATTGTATGGGGATTCCTGCTTGCGTGGATAATAAACGATTACCGGTTATTTCATGACATCGAGAATTTTTCGTCTTGTTTTTCTCTCTTTCTTTGCCATGCTTCCTGCCGCCAGGGCTGCTGTCCCGGCAATAGCACTCGACGGTTCGACGACGGTAGGGCCGATTGCGAAATCGTTTGCCGCCTATTTTATGAAAAAGTACGGCGTGCCGGTAACGGTCAGCGAGTCGGGAAGCGGTAATGGAGCGAAAAGCCTCATAAACGGGAGCTGTACGATTGCAACCATGTCCCGTGCAATGAAGGACAAGGAGTCTGCGGCAGCCCGGAAAAAAGGGTTCGAGCCTGTTTCGCATGTTATCGCCCTTGACGGGCTCGCCATTGTTGTTTACCCTGGAAATCCGGTGAGTTCGCTTTCCCGGGCACAGATCAGCGCCATTTACCGGGGTACGATAAGGAACTGGAGGCAGGTGGGAGGCCCCGACGTTCCGATTGTCGTCATTCAGCGGGAATCGAACAGCGGTACGCAGGAAGCTTTCAAGAACCTTGTCATAGGCAAGGGGGTGCCGATATCCGGCAGGGCAGAAACACAGTCGAGCAATGGCGCGGTGAAGAACAGGGTAAGCGCTACCCCGTCCGCCATAGGATTTCTTGGGCTTGGCTATCTCGACCAGTCAGTGAAAGCGGTAGCGGTCGACGGTGTGGTCCCAAGCGTGAAAACGGTCAAAAACCATACGTACCCGGTGACGAGGCCCCTGTTTTTTTATACTGCGGGACAGCCATCGGGTTATGTTCAGAAGTTTGTTGAACTGTCCGATACCGCCGAAGGCAGGGAGATCATAAAGGAACTTGGTTTCATCAGCCTCTGAGCCTTATATGTTCCCGGTTTTTTTCGTCCGAACCATGATAATATTGCTTCCCTTTCGCATTTGTTAACAAAGTTGTAACACAAACCGCTTTGAATACTGACATCAAAGCGCATACATTGGTTTCGGTTTTTACAGACTGTTGAACGTCGTGTCGTTGAGCGGTCTGCGCAATCAAAAAGAGCACAATGGCTGAAGAGAGGAAGGCGGGAAATGCTGAAAAGAGCGCTTTTGTCGTCAGTGCGCGCAAGCGTTTGATGCAGAAAGGGTCGAAAGCAGCCGGAGAGTTTCTGCTGCTTGCGATAGCCTCGTTCGTGGCTGTAGTCGTCCTGTTCATCTTCTATTTCGTCGCCCGGGACGCGGTTCCGTTCTTCGAGCTTCGCGGTTTCAGGGAGTTTTTCACGAGCACGGACTGGTATCCGGCGGACGACCCGCCGACGTTCGGGGCGCTGTCGATCATCTACGGGAGCCTGATGGTGACACTTGGTTCGACGCTGATAGCGGTGCCGATGGGCATCGTTGCGGCGATCTGCCTGAGCGATATCCTGCCGTTTTCGGTACGCCAGTATGCGAAACCGGTGATCGAGATGCTTGCCGCTATCCCGTCGGTCGCGTACGGATTTTTCGCGCTGGTAGTTCTGGCGCCGCTGCTGCAGGACCATGGCGGACCGATACTGAAGTGGGCGTGGTGGATCATTGCTGGCCCATTCCTCATGCTGCTGGTCGTCGTTCTGGCGGACATCTCCTCTGCGCGTGTTGAAAACCAGTCATTCCGGGAACGGATGAACCTTGTGCTGACGCTGGTGTTTGGAGGGTTGGCGCTTGGGCTTCTCTATTTCGTGGGGTCGTTCCTGGGCGAGTTGCAGATCATGTCGGGTACGAACGCGCTGAACGTGTCGCTGATCCTGAGTTTCATGGCGCTGCCGACGATCGTGAGCGTGTCGGAGGACGCGCTGCAGGCGGTCGGCCGGGACCTGCGCGAAGGGAGCTATGCGCTTGGTGCGACGCGAGCGGAAACGATCGTGAAGACGATCCTTCCGGCGGCGAGCAGCGGCATTCTTGCGGCGTCGATCCTTGGTATCATGCGTGCGCTTGGTGAGACGATGGTCGTGTGGATGGCGTCGGGCAATTCGGCGCACCTGCCGGAGCCGTGGTATAACTACCTGGAATCGGTCAGGACGCTGACGGCGACGATAGCGGGGGACATGGGCGAAGCGGACCAGGTGACGGGCTCGGCAAGGTACCATGTGCTGTTCGCGATGGGCCTGCTGCTGCTTGGGGTCAGTTTCATCTGCAACCTGATCAGCGAACGGATCGTGGTGCGGCAGCGCAAAATCCTGTCGGGTCGGTAAGGAATCGGATGATGCGGGCTATAACGAGAAAAAAGCGATAGAGAGTTATGAACCTGAAGACGCGGAAATTGTTTGACCGGTCGTTCACATGGCTGGGCTTCGGTTCGCTGGTGATCATGGCGCTGGCACTGCTGGTGGTGATCGTTCCGATAGCGGTGAAAGGTGTCGG
>JAAXXI010000041.1 GCA_013334565.1 Chlorobiaceae bacterium | reverse complement strand
TGGGTTCAAGGTTCATCCTATTAAAGAGATGACGCTCAGCCTGCTTTGCAGGAATCTCGGCAACGTCATGTACGATGAAGCTGAATGGTTCCGCTCTCCGGGACGCAGCTACATCCTTGGCGTGGACTTCAACTTCTGATGCAAACCTGAAACAGGTTATCAGGTAAACGCAGCCGGCCTCCGCAAGGGGGTCGGCTTTTTTTATGGCAATACCGATACCTGTCATTGCCTTTCTTTGAATCGGTCCAGGTCAAGTTCCTATCGCACTGCAAGTTAAAACGCACTAACCCGACTTGACCATGTCGCTCGGCAAGATCCACCTGCAGGCAGAGACTGAAGATCAAGAGGAAGGGCTCTGGCGGCAACCGGGGAACACGGCAAATTAAATAGTGCCCCCGCTGGCAATCGTCGCGGGATTTTATTACATTTCGCATTCCTGTTTATACCAGCAACCGCACACCACTCAGTATTATCTATGCACGATAAAATCAGAATCGCCGCTATCGTCGGGATGGAGCAATGCAACCAGCGGGTATGGCGTGAAGTGACCCAGAAGATTTCCGCCCACGCCGAACTCACCCAATGGACCGATCAGGACCTCGAACATCAGAACCCTGCAGCCGCCGAGGCTATCCGCAACGCGGACTGCGTGTTCACCACCCTGATCCAGTTCAAGCAGCAGGCCGACTGGATGAAGGAACAGCTTGATCAGTCGAAGGTGAGAACCATCTTCGCCTACGAGTCGATGCCCGAAGTGATGCAGATGACGAAAGTGGGCAACTACGTAGTCGCCGGCGACGGAAGCGGTATGCCGGATATCGTGAAGAAAGTGGCGAAGATGCTCGTCAAGGGACGCGACGAGGACGCGCTCTACGGTTACATGAAGCTGCTCAAGATCATGCGCACGATGCTGCCGCTGATCCCGAAGAAAGCAAAAGATTTCAAGAACTGGATGCAGGTCTACACCTACTGGATGCATCCCACCGCGGACAACCTCGCCGCGATGTTCAACTATATCATGGCGGAGTACTTCGAGGTCGGCATAAAAGCGGAAAAGGTGCAGGAAGTCCCGACGATGGGCTTCTACCATCCCGATGCGCCGGAGTACCAGAAGGACCTCCACCATTACGAAAAATGGCTGCACAAGCGTAACAAAAACGCCACGAAGCAGCGCAATATCGGCATGCTGTTTTTCCGCAAGCACCTCCTGCAGGAAAAGGAATATATCGACAACACCATCCGCGCCGTCGAAGCCAAAGGGCTCAACCCCCTGCCGGTTTTCGTCATGGGCGTTGAAGGCCACGTCGCCGCGAGGGAGTGGTTCACCCATGCGAACATCGACATGCTGGTGAACATGATGGGCTTCGGATTTGTCGGAGGACCCGCGGGCGCAACCACGCCGGGAGCTTCGAACGCGGCACGCGACGAGATCCTCGGCAAGATCAACGCGCCGTATGTCGTTTCACAGCCACTGTTCATCCAGGATTTCAACTCATGGAAGTCGCAGGGCGTCGTGCCGCTGCAGTCGGCCATGACCTACTCGCTGCCCGAAATGGACGGCGCCGTCTGCCCTGTCGTGCTGGGCGCGATCAGGGACGGACGCTTGCAGACCGTGCCCGACCGCCTCGACAGACTCTCCGGCATCGCGAAAAAGTTTTCGGAGCTGCGCCACCTTCCGAACAAAGATAAAAAACTGGCCCTCGTCGTTTACGACTATCCGCCTGGCATGGGCAAGAAAGCGAGCGCCGCGCTGCTCGACGTACCGAAGAGCATCTACAACATCCTGCTCTCGCTTCGCGCCGAAGGATACAGCACCGGCGAGCTTCCGGAATCTCCCGAAGCGCTGCTCGCCATGCTCGACAAGGCGACCGATTTCGAGATCCAGGCCCACGAGCCGGATTGCTTCTCGATCAACCGCGAAATCTACAATTCGATAACATCGGTCCGCGAACGCGAACGCATCGAAGCGCGCTGGGGCGGGTTCCCCGGAGAAGTCGCTCCGGTCAAGCCGGACAACTGCTTCATCGGCGGCATCACCCTCGGCAACATCTTCATCGGCGTTCAGCCGCGCCTCGGCATCCAGGGCGACCCGATGCGCCTGCTCTTCGACAAGGAGAACACACCGCACCACCAGTATATCGGTTTCTACCGCTGGATCAGCCGCGAATTCAAGGCAAACGCCATGGTCCACGTCGGTATGCACGGCACGGTCGAATGGATGCCCGGCCTGCAGCTCGGCGTCACCGGCGACTGCTGGTCGGACGCGCTGCTCGGCGAAGTACCACATTTCTATATCTATCCGGTCAACAACCCGAGCGAGGCAAACATCGCCAAGCGCCGCGGTTACGCCACCATGATTTCGCACAACATCCCACCGCTCGCTCGCGCCGGGCTCTACAAGGAGCTCCCTGCGTTCAAGGACATGCTCAATGACTACCGCGAGCGCGGCCTCGAAAAAATCGTCGATGTCGAGACCGAGGAGGTCATCGTCAACAAGGCCCAGCAGCTCAACCTCACCGACGACTGCCCGCGCGTCGAAGGTGAATCGTTCATGAACTACATCAGCCGCCTTTACACCTACCTCATGGAACTCGAGGGCCGTCTGATCTCGAACTCGCTGCACGTCTTTGGCGAAACCCCGAAACTCGACACGCAGGTCACAACCATCACCGAGTACCTGAAGGTGCGCGGCAACGAAAAGTCGCTGCCCACGGTCATCATGCAGGCTACCGGCGCAGCAGCATCGTTCGGCGATTATGCGACGCTTGCCACCCGCGCCCGCAAGGGTGAGCCCCAGGCACTGAAGGTCCGCGAGCAGATCGACGAGCATACCAGGCTCCTCATCGAAGAGACCATCTTCGGCAAGTCCAATCCTGCAACGGTATTCAACCAGATCACCGGCGGCTCGAAACCCACCCACGACATGGTCGAGGCGATCAATGCCTCCCTTGAGGACGGACTCGCCCTGAAACGCGCGCTGCAAGACAACCGCCAGGAGATGAAAAACTTCCTGCGCGCCCTCTGCGGCGAATATATCCCGTCCGGCGCTGGCGGCGACCTCGTGCGCGACGGCGCAGGCATCCTGCCGACCGGCCGCAACATCCACGCCATCGACCCGTGGCGCATTCCTTCGGAACTGGCGTTCAAGCGCGGCAAACAGATCGCGGACACCATCATCCAGCGCCATCTCGAAGAAAACAACGGGCAGTACCCTGAAACCATAGCCCAGGTGCTCTGGGGCCTCGACACCATCAAGAGCAAAGGCGAGGCCGTCGCGGTCATCATCAGCCTTGTGGGGGCCGAACCCGCTTACGACGCACAGGGCAAGATCAGCCACTACAGCCTCATTCCGCTCGACAAGCTCGGAAGGCCACGCATCGACGTGCTTATCCAGATCAGCTCTATCTTCCGCGACACTTTCGGCGTGCTGCTCGACCACCTCGACAAACTGGTCAAGGATGCCGCGAAAGCGACCGAACCTCCCGAAATGAACCACATCCGCAAGCATGTCGATGCGGCCATGAAGGAAGGAAAGGATTTCGAAAGCGCCACGTCGCGCCTCTTCACCCAGGCACCCGGCGCATACGGTTCCCAGGTCGAGGAACTGGTCGAGGATTCAGCATGGGAGTCCGAGGAAGACCTCGACAACATGTTCATAAAACGCACCGGCTTCGCCTACGGCGGCAACCGCTACGGAGACCAGCAGACCGACATCCTCAAAGGGCTCCTCGGCACGGTTGACCGCGTCGTGCAGCAGGTGGACTCGGCCGAGTTCGGCATCTCCGATATCGACCGCTACTTCTCATCGTCGGGCGCCCTGCAGCTTTCAGCACGCCGCCGCAATCCGAAAGGCGACAATGTGAAGCTGAACTACGTGGAAACCTTCACGGCCGACGTCAAGGTTGACGACGCCGACAAGGCGCTCAAGGTCGAGTTCCGCAGCAAACTGCTCAACCCGAAATGGTTCGAAACCATGCTCGAGCAGGGCCACAGCGGAGCCACCGAGATCAGCAACCGCTTCACCTACATGCTCGGCTGGGACGCCGTCACCAAGGGCGTTGACGACTGGGTATACAAGGAAGCGGCCCAGACCTACGCCATGGACCCGAAAATGCGCGAACGCCTCATGAAGGTGAACCCGAAAGCGTTCAAGAACATTGTCGGCAGGATGCTCGAAGCGAGCGGCCGCGGCATGTGGAACGCCGATCCCGACATGATCGAGAAGCTCCAGGAAATCTACTCGGACCTCGAAGACCGCCTCGAAGGCATCGAAGTTTAAGATGGGGAATGGGAAATGGGTGGGGCCTGGAAAGTGGAAAGTGGGAAAGATAGCCTCGTAGGGGCGGGATATCGGTAGCCCGGGGTGACAGCCCTCCCCCCGGAAGGAGGGAAAAAAATAAATTTGGGTGACAGCCCCGCAGGGGTGGCATGTTGGGACTGAGGACTGAGTATTCGATCCTGTTGTCCGCAGTCCTTTTGGTCTCTTTACCGCGTGCTTTGGCAGGGAGTGGGTACTGGGGAGTAGAGAGAGAAAGGAGGGCGGACATTCCTGTCCGCCATTGAAACATGGGCGGATTGAAAAACCCGCCCTCCGTTAAAGATTATCCGTTTTTTCCCATGAAAAAGCTTCAATAAAGACGGACACAGTCCAGATACTCTTCCCAGACCCAAGATCCCGACACATCCCACTACCCACCTACCACATAGTACCTAACACATCCAACTTACCGATCCCCATTCATCAATCTTCAGGTTCGACGAAAATATGATCCGGCTGCAGACCGGCATGGTAACGTTCGTAAATCATTGTATATGCCTTTTCTATATTCCTGGTAAAAAGCTTCGTATCGAACAGTGGAGTCGTCAGACGGTTTCGATCCAGCTTTTCCCTGATTGCCTTTAATTTCTCCGGATTTTTTGCAAGCTCCACCGCAAGGTTTTCATACTCATCTCTTGAACGGGTAACCAGTTCCGATAACCCGACAGCATGAAGAACGCTTGATGCCACCCTTGTTTGAAATGATTCTCCCATTAATGTCAATACAGGTAATCCAGCCCACAATGCATCACATGCGGTAGTGTGCGCATTATAGGGAATAGTATCAAGAAAAAGATCTCCGATTCTTTGTCTTGATAAATATTCGGCTCCTGACTTAACATGTCCAGCAAAAATCAATCTATCCGGATCTATACCTTTTGATTTCGCTTCTCTTCTTAGATTTTCAGTTGCGATGTTTGCTCCTTCTCGCAACCATAAAACACTGTGATTTACTCTTCTTAAAATATTCATCCAGCAATCAAATACTGCAGGATTAAATTTATAATTGTTATTAAAACAACAAAATACGAAATCTTTTTCCGGTAAACCAAACTCCCGGCGAGTATATATTTTATCTGATATTTCCCGTTTATCATCATTGGGAAGGTAAGTATCGGGCATATAAATAATCTTTTCAGTATAATATTCCCGACTATGTTCGGGAATAACAATATGGTCGGCAATAATATAATCAAGATACTCAACACCCATTGTACCAGGAAAACCAAGAAAATTCAATTGTAATGGGGCTGCTCTATATGAAAATATTCCAATCCTGTTATAACTTGTATAGCCTCCCAGATCAACAGCAATATCTATTTCCATCTTTCTTGAGAGTTCTGCCACTTCTAAGTCGGACATTGCACGAACATCGATAAAATGATCAAAAGCTGAACATAAGCGCATTTTCATTTCATCTTCTGAATCAGGACCAAATGCGAATGCAAAAATTTCAAAGCATTCCTTATTGTGACTTTCTATCATTCCAGATATTAAAAACGAGACTGGGTGAGTACGAAAATCAGCCGAGAAATACCCGATACGAATTTTTTTCTTATATGGTCTTTTATCAATAACAGGTAAGCTTTCTTTTTGTGGCAATATCTTCCCCCCGAACCTTTCTGCAATTTCTTTGTGAATTGGCGGATTATCTATTAATGCGAGCAAATGGAATGGAGAATATGAATATTCATATTTATTGATTTCATCAATGATAGCTTCTTTCTTATTATAATGCTTGCTCCAGTCATGAATCATCATACGAGCAAGATCACACTGACCTGATATATTATCGATATCCGGTTTCAGCACGAGAGCTTTTTCATAGTTTTCAACAGCAAAATCATATCGTTTTATTTTTTCATATACAAAACCAAGCCTAGCATACACTTCTGCATAATCAGGTTTTACACTCACTGCATTTTCATATGATCCAATTGCATTTTTATATCGCTTTAACTCAAAATAAACATGACCCAAACTATTATATAACTCGGGATCATCAGATTTTAAAGCAATTGCTTTTCTGTAAGCATGAACTGACTCTTCATATCTCTTCAATTTAATAAGCGCTTTTCCAAGATTACTGTATGCTTCAACATAATCGGGTTTCAGCGAAACCGCTTTTTTATACGCATAAATCGCGTCCTCAATACGATTCATCTGTAAAAAAGTGTTTCCCTGATTATTAAATACTTCCGGATAATCCCGAAAGCATAACAACGCTCTGTCAAAACTCTCAAGAGCATCATCGTAACGCTCAAGTTCACGAAGTACATTACCTCGATTATTGTATGCTTCAGCATAGTTTTGTTTAATTTGAACAGCTTTATCAAAAATCAAAAGCGCTTCATCAAATTTCTTCAAATGCTGCAATACGACACCATAGTTATTATATGTCAGAGGATTATTCGGGTTCAGGGTAATAGCTGATTCATAACTTGTCACGGCTTCTTCATAACGTTCCAGTTTCTCTAATGCCACACCACGGTTCGTATATGTTTCGGCATCTCCCGGCCTGACTGAGAGAGATTGGTCAAAACTTGCTATCGCGTCCTCATATCGTTTCAGTTCCATGAGCACATTTCCACGGTTATTCAATGTCTCCGGATGATGGGAATTGAGCCTCATCGCTCTGTCAAACAAAGTCAGTGCATCTTCGAACCTGCGTTGTTGTGCATAAGCGGTAGCAAGAAGAAAAAGAGCATCGAAATTAGCCGGTTGACGCCGGATGACCTCACTGTATAACGACTCCGCCTGTGAAAGATTACCCTGCTGGTGAAGGATGAGGGCGGCTTGCAGTTTGTTTGCCAGCTCGTTCATTGTTCCTGATTAAATATATTATTAGTGAAACATCTGGTTCCCCTGTTGATCAAAATACAAATTACCGAAGATGCCACTGAAAAGGAGTCTGAAAGAGAACTTCTTCGAATATACAGTCCGGCAATAGCATGATGTCACAAGAACAGCTAAATATGCAGAAAACCATTCAGAAAAATCCACCTGTTGGTTTTATTCAAGAGTCAAGGAGAACGGGATAAAAAAAGCTGCCATCAGAGGCAGCTTTTTCCCTTTTCGGACAATCTTATCGAAACAGTGTCGATAAGACATACCACTTATTACATCACACATCCAAATTTCCAAACCCCAATCCCCCCTCAGTTCTCAGCACTCAGCACTTACCTCATCTATTTACCTTCCGAGCGCCTTGAGCATGGCTTCGCCAAGATCACCGGGGCTGTCGACGACATGGATGCCCGCGGCTTCCATGGCCCTGATTTTATCTTCAGCCGTTCCTTTGCCGCCGGAAACGATCGCTCCGGCATGCCCCATCCTGCGGCCCGGAGGCGCCGTCCTGCCGGCAATGAAGCCGACGACGGGTTTACGGAAATACTCCCGGATATACTCTGCGGCCTCTTCTTCGGCGCTCCCTCCGATCTCGCCGATCATGATGAGCCCTTCGGTTTCTTCATCCTCAGCGAATAGCTTGATGGCATCGATAAACCTCGTGCCGATGATCGGGTCGCCGCCGATGCCGATACAGGTCGACTGACCAAGACCGACATTGGTCAGCTGGTGCACCGCTTCGTAGGTGAGGGTGCCGCTGCGCGAAACAACACCGATGGTCCCTTTCCTGTGGATGAAGCCCGGCATGATGCCGATTTTCGCTTCACCGGGAGTGATGACGCCGGGACAGTTGGGACCGACAAGCGTAGCGCCTTTCGATTTGACGAATGCGTAGGCTTTCATCATGTCGTTGACAGGAATACCTTCGGTAATGCAGATGATCACTTTCAGGCCTGCATCGGCAGCCTCCATGATGGCATCGGCCGCAAATGCCGCAGGCACGAAAATAACGGTAGCATTTGCTTCGGCTTTTTCGACTGCTTCCTTTACCGTATTGAAAAGAGGCACCGGACGGCAGAACTGGTCCCTGTCGTTGCCGTTGTAGATGTTGCCACCCTTTCCCGGCGTCACCCCGGCCACCACATTGGTGCCGTACTCGAGGATCTGCGATGTATGAAATGTGCCTTCCGAACCGGTTATACCCTGAACGAGCAGCCGGGTGTTCCTGTTGACTAATACGCTCATAAAGCAAGCTTCTAGTTTAATGGTTGCGAAATTCTTGCCTAATTCAGGTCCGGCGCTGCAGCATCTTTGCGATGCCGAGCAGCTTGCCTTCCTCGAAAAAGTTGCAGATAAGGTGCATGCCGACCGGAAGGCCAAGCGAATCCAGCCCCACAGGAACGCTTACCGCCGGCATGCCGACGATGCTCGCCGGTACGGTAAAGACGTCGGCGAGGTACATTTCAAGCGGGTCCCCGGTCTTGTCGCCGATTCCGAACGGGGGAAACGGCGAGGTGGGACCGGCGATCACGTCGACTTTTTCGAGTGCTTCCCGGTACCTGTCCTGAAATACCCTCCTGACCTGCTGCGCTTTTTTATAGTATGTATCGTAATATCCCGCGGAGAGCACATAGGTGCCGAGCATGATTCGGCGCTTCACTTCCCTGCCGAATCCCTCGGTCCTCGAATTGACGTACATAGACGAAAGGTCCGCCGCATCGGAAGAACGGTAGCCGTATCGGGCGCCGTCGAAACGCGCGAGGTTCGATGAAGCTTCGGCCGTTACGAGGATATAGTATGCCGCAATGGCGTAATCGCTTTCCGGCAGTTCGATATCGACAAGCTCCGCGCCTCTGTCGCGAAGTTCGTGCAGCTTTCCCTTGACGATGCCGGAAATGTCGCTGTTGAGGTTGTCCGGAAAGAACGCTTTTGGAACGCCGATCCTGAGACCTTCTATACCGACGGAGGAAGATTCTGCAGCATAATCGGGAACATCGTGCCTTGAACAGGTCGCATCATGCTCATCCTTGCCTGCCATTACCTGGAGAACGAGCGCGGCGTCATCGGTGTTGCGCGAAAGCACGCCAATCTGGTCGAAAGAGGAAGCGAATGCCACAAGTCCGTAACGGGAAATCCTGCCATATGTCGGTTTCAGTCCGACGATGTCGCAGAAACCCGCCGGCTGGCGGACGGAACCGCCCGTATCCGAACCAAGGGCGACAAGGCAGAGACCGTTGGCAACCGCAGCCGCTGAACCGCCTGAACTTCCGCCGGGAACCCGGTTTTTGTCGAAGGGGTTAGGCACCGTTCCGAAAGCTGAATTTTCGTTGGAACTCCCCATGGCGAACTCGTCCATGTTGGTTTTTCCCAGAAACAGGGCATCTTCGGCTTCCAGCCTCAGTATCGCGGTCGCGTCGTAAACACTCTCGTAATTTTCCAGGATCTTCGAGGCACAGGTCACCTTCGCCCCTTTCATGGAAATATTGTCCTTTATGGCCATCGGCAAACCGAAAAGCCTGCCGGGCACTCCACCCTCGGAAAGTTTCCTGTCGAGAGACCTTGCCCTTTCGAGGGCCTCGGCATGAAAAACCGTTATAAAGATATTGTCACCACGATGGGCATCGATACGCTCGATGTATTGGCGTGCAACATCCTCGCAGGAAATCTCCCGCGAAAGAAGTTTCGAACGCAGTTCTTCGTAACTACTTGAAAGCACTTCCTTTGTGAATTATTTTAACAGAAGAAATTTCGGGGCCGGTCTTGCTGAACATGCAGGGTTTCCGTTCCGTCTAATGTTTGTATAATAAGAAATAACTGCATATTATTCAATTTGAGGTCTTTTCGTTGGACGAGGAATTCGCGCAGGATATATTCGATGCCGGCATGTCGGCTGTAACGGTGAAAAAGGATTTATGGCATTCATAAAGCAAATGGATATCGCATCGACGTTCAAATCCCACTGGTTTTCCTCGGACCCCGACGCTGCCGATAAAAAAATTCAGAGCGATCTTAAATCATCGTGCGAGATTCCGACCCATCTTGCCGTCATAATGGATGGCAACGGAAGATGGGCGAGGATGAAAGGAAAGACACGGATAGAAGGCCATATCGCAGGGGTAGATTCAGTCCGGGACATTGTCGAAGCCTGCGCCGAACTGGGAGTGCGATACCTGACCCTTTTCACTTTCTCGACCGAAAACTGGAAACGGCCCGAAAAGGAAGTCTCCGCACTGATGCAGCTCCTGGTCAAGGTCATCGGAAGGGAAACTCGGGAGCTGCATGACAACAACATACGGTTCAATGTGATCGGTGACATGGGCCTCCTGCCTGAAAAAGTACGCAGTGTCCTGAAGGGAACCATCGAACTGACGAAAAACAACAGCAAGCTTGTCCTCAACATTGCGCTCAGTTACAGCGGCAAGTGGGATATCGTCCAGGCATGCAGAGCCATTGCATACGAAGTTAACTCCGGGCGCATCGATCCCGGTTCGATCGACGAACAGCTCTTCACCTCGTTCCTGTCCACTGCAGCCATGCCCGACCCCGAACTGCTCATCCGTACCAGCGGTGAATTCAGGATCAGCAATTTCATGCTGTGGCAGAGCGCCTATACCGAGATTTATGTAACCAACACCTACTGGCCTGATTTCAGGCGATCCCAGTTATATGATGCCATAAGGGAATATCAGAACAGGGAACGCAGGTTCGGACAGACAAGTGAACAGATTCACAACAAAACGATTGCAGCCAGCAAGCATTAACCCGATTGATCCCTGAAACTCCATGAAAAAATCCCTGAAACTGATCCCGTTACTTCTGGTTGCCCTCGCACTGAACCCCGAAGGAAACATTGCAGAAGCGAAAAAGCTGCAGCCTTCAAAAAATCTGCCGAACGGTCAGCTTGGATCACAGGCAACAGAACCGGTTAAAGAGCTCTACACGGTAAAGGAATTATCGTTCAGCGGACTTGAATCGGTCAATGAACAGGAACTCGTATCGAGCCTGCCCCTCAAGACGGACAGCCGTATCACGATTCCAGGCATGGAACTCACCAATGCCCTGCAGTACCTCTGGCAGCTTCAGCTCTTCAGTGATATCCAGGTGGAAAAAACCGACCTCGGACAGAAAAACGTCGGTTTGAAGTTTGTCGTTACCGAACTGCCGGTGCTTGACGAAGTCACCTTCAAGGGTAACCACAAATTCAAGAACGACGAACTCAAAAAAATAGCGTCGCTGGTCACCGGCAAAAAAATCGTCGAGCAGGAAATCCTGACCGCATCGAACAAAATAGAAAAACATTACGCCACAAAAGGCTATCTGACAGCCGGTGCCGAATACCAGTTGAAGGAACACGGCAAGAACCACGTTACCGTCGTTTTCAATATTACCGAAGGATCGAAGGTTTCAATCGAAAAAATCAATTTCCACGGCAACACCGCCTTCAAATCGAACAAACTGAGGGGTGTCCTGAAGGAGACGCACCAGAACTCATGGTGGAGGAAACTGTTCGGCACTCCGAAACTCGACAAGGACAAGTTCGATGAAGACAAGAACAACATTGTGGAGTTTTACAGAAACAACGGCTACCGGGATGCGAAAGTGGTACGCGACGAGGTGAATTTCACCAGGGACCGCAAAGGTATCATGCTCGATATCTATGTGGAGGAAGGACATAAGTACCATATCGGAAACATCTCCTGGAGCGGCAATACCAAGGATTTCGCAAAAACCGAGATCCTCGAAAAAACGTTCAGGATAAAGAAAGGCGACTTGTACAATGCCAAACTTATCCAGGAACGGCTGAATTTCGCACAGGACAACTCCGATGTCAGTTCACTGTACCTCGACAGGGGCTACCTTTCGTTCAAGGCATCGCTTGACGAGGTAATTTCAGGCCCCGACACCGTGGATCTCGCGATTTCCATCAGGGAAGGCGAACCCTATGAAATCAACACCGTCAGCATCCACGGCAATACCAAGACAAAGGACCATGTCATCCGGCGTGAGCTCTTTACCGTGCCCGGCGACATGTTCAGCAGGAAGAACGTCGTGCGGAGCATCAGGGAAATCAGCATGCTCAACTACTTCGAACCGACAAAAATAGAGCCGGATATCGAACCCAACCCTGAAAACAATACCGTAAACCTGGCATACAGCCTTACCGAAAAGCAGAGCGATACCTTCAACGCATCAGTCGGTTACAGTTCAAACGGTCTGCTTGGTTCGCTGGGTGTAACCTTCAACAATTTTTCGCTCGGCGACCTGTTCAACCGAAGCGCCTACCACCCCGTACCAAGCGGAGACGGCCAGAAGCTCGGCTTCCAGTGGGCATTCGGAAGCAACTCGTACAGGAATCTCTCCCTTTCCTTTACCGAGCCATGGGCATTCGGCGGACCGACAACACTGGGCGCAACGGTCTTCAAGACCCATATGTCCTACGATTACACCAACGACAGCGTTGACAACCCGACAACCATTGACCAGTACGGAACGACTTTGTCCATCGGAAGAAGGCTTACCTGGCCGGACAACTACTGCACGATCGGATGGAAATTCAAATACCGGCATACCAATGGAGGCCTTCTTGCATATTATGAAAACCCGGCCAATGCACCTGACGAAGCCGACGAGTTTTCAATCACCCAGACCATACGCCGCAACAGTATCGACAACCCGATCTACCCGAGAAGGGGCAGCAACAACTGGCTGACGGCCGAGCTTGCTGGAGGTCCGCTTCCCGGCAACGTCGATTTCTACAAGTTTACCGCAGGTTCGACCTGGTACTTCCCGATAACACGAAAGCTGGTGCTGAATCTGTCAACCCAGCACGGGTACATGTCGACTTTCAAAGACACCGATTACATTCCATACACGGAATATTTCTACATGGGTGGCAACGGTATGTCGTCCTTGCCGACCATCCCTTTGCGCGGTTACGATGACAGGAGCCTCGGTTCGTTGCTCGACACTTCAGCCTCCTCTACGCTTTTTTCGGGCAAAATTTACTCGAAATTCACAACGGAACTGCGCTATCCGATTACCATGAGCCAGTCGGTAAGCATTTACGGCCTCGCATTTGCGGAAGCCGGCGGCCTCTGGGCGAATGCATCCTCGGTGAATTACGGCGACCTGAAAAAATCAGCCGGACTGGGCCTGCGCCTCTACCTTCCCATCATCGGACAGATCGGATTCGACTACGGTTACGGTTTCGACACGGTTCCCGGCTCCTCTTCACATGGATGGAAATTCACCTTCAGTTTTGGGGCACAGGAGGAATAGTAGTATGATTCCTTACTCTTTCATATAACTTATTTGTATTCCTTATTTCTTTGGTTTATCTTGAAAACGAAGTATTCGATGTTTTCTTTTACGACACACACACCCTCAAAATTTCGGAGGACACAATGAAAAAATCACTCTCTCTTCTTGCCGTTCTGGCAGTTGCCGGAGTCATCGGCAATCCGGCACCCGTCGAAGCGTCAACCCGTTACGTCAGCGCTTTGGCAGGAGTTTCCTGGTTCAACGATGCAGATATCAACCTGATAGATGATGTTCCTGGCCTCAATCCGATCCTCACTCAAGCTTTCGATTACAATATTTCAGCCGTTGCGGCAATCGGTTGCAAATCAGGCAATCTCCGTTACGAGGCTGAAATCGGTTACCAGAGAAACGACTTGGAGGGTTATTCTGACGTAGCTGAGTTCCCCACGTTCTTTGGAGATATGATCCCGAATATGTTTGGGTATCAGGATAATTTCGATCGTGCGCGCGGTATGTCAATCGATAAAATTTCAGGGTATTCCAGTTTGTATACCTTGATGGGCAATGCCTTCTATGATATTCCTGTCGGCGGTGATGTTGAAATTTATGCCATGGCTGGTGTCGGTGTCGCCCAGGCCAATGTTCACATCGATATCGATTCAACCGTCTATGGTGAGGATATAGTGACCTATAGCGCTGAAGGTACATTTACTGAGTGGAGCCAGATACAGAGTGCGGCAGCACACACTGCCGTGGACACCCACGAAACGACCCTTGCCTATCAGCTCGGTGCCGGTATCGCCATCCCGATCAGCAAAGGCGTGAAACTTGATGCAAGGTACCGTTACTTCGCAACAACGGACTTTAACCTCAACGCGCTCTTCAACACAAATATCTCCAGCCACAGCGCGCTGGTTGGTCTCAGGGTTGACATCTGATCGTATCGACGATTAAAAAAAGGAGGCTCCGGCCTCCTTTTTTATTGCTCAGTCCCTCCAGGCAATCAAAAAGTCTCAAATCAAAAGGCCGCCTCAACAGGCAGCCTTTTCATCTCTTTATGTTCGTGTCATGACAGCATTGAAAACCAAGTCATGAGCTGCTTTTCAGTCGTGATATCTCGTCCCTCAATCGAGCAGCCTCTTCATAGTTTTCATTGGTTATGGCATCGTTGAGCGCTGTTTGCAGTTCGTCAAGCCTGTTCTCGGGGGAAACGGGAAGGGGGACAGGTTCTTCGGTTTCCCTTACCGCCTCTTCCTCGCCCTCTTCACCTTCTTCCTTCTGCTCTTCGCGGATTCCGGCCTCGTTCATGATCTCTTCCGTAACGAACAACGGGGCATTGAAACGGACGGCAATAGCGATGGCGTCGCTGGGACGGGCATCGATCTCGTGAACAACCCCGTTGGCCTCGCAGACCACCTTTGCATAGAATGTTTCATTATGCAGTTCGTCGATAATGACTTCATTGACATGCAGGTTGAACACATCCGCAATGTTTTTGAACAGGTCATGCGTGAACGGCCTGGGGGGTTTGATGTTCTCGAGCTTGAGCGCGATAGCCTGGGCTTCGAACCCTCCGATGATGATGGGAAGCTTCCGTTTTCCTTCGAGTTCGTAGAGAATGAGTGCATATGCCCCGTTGGTGTGGGGGCTTGTTGAAAGACCTAAAATATCGACCTGGAGTTTACGCATCGTCTGAAATAAAAATAATTGCCTTGCAGCGGGGGCTGTATTTATAAAATCCCATACCACTAAACAGAAATGTAACGTTAATCATTTCTTCTTCAAAAATTCGCGGACCTCTTTGATCAGCCCGGGAATGATGGTATGCACATCCCCGACGATGCCGAAATCGGCGACATCGAAAATCGGCGCATGCCTGTCGCTGTTGATGGCTACGAGCATTACCGCACCGCCTGTCCCGGCTAGGTGCTGGACAGTGCCGGAAATGCCGCAGGCAAGGTACAATCGTGGCGCAACGGTTTTACCCGTCTGCCCGATCTGTTCGGAATGGGGACGCCACCCCTCGTCGACAACAGCCCTGCTTGCACCTACTGCACCACCCAGCAGCCCGGCAAGTTCGTCGAGCATCGCGAAAGCGTCAGCGCTTCCCAGTCCCCTGCCGCCGGCAACGATAATGTTTGCTTCTGACACATCGGGTTTTGTGGAAGTCATGGCAATCCGACTCGCGAAGGCTGACGGGCGGGAGGGCTCGCAGGAAAGATCATCGACCGGAACAATCACGATCGCGCCTTCTTTTCGGGGCAGAGCAGCGGGACCCTGCGATGAAATCGTGTATATCCGCCTTTCAGCCTCTGCAGCGAACGATGCGACGACTGAAGCGGCATAGACGGGACGCATGCAAGTTCCTGCTCCGATAGCTGAAGGACCGGAGCAACCCGAAAGGAGCGAAGCACCCAGTCGAACAGAAAGTCTCGGGGCAAGGTCACGGGAAAGCGCCGTATCGGCAAATACAAGAGAGGAGCACCCTGAGCGTTCGAAGAGTTCCGCAAGGGTTTGCGTATAGCTTTCCGGCTGGTAGAGGCAAAGGAGATCGCTGCTGACATGATAGATGGTGCCGCTGCCCGAAAGCATGGTTTCGATACCCACCGTGGAGGCGGGACCGGCAATGATCCCGGAGAGAGGCTGGGGTTCGGCACCTGCTGCTGCCTGCTCCTGGAGACGGTTCCACAGATCGATCGACGCCTGTCGGACCATTCCGTCCCGCTGTTCGAGAAATACAAGGATTCCGCTCATGTTCCTCCCTTCGTCATTTCAGCTTCAGGACAGGTGAAGTTCATTGGCAAGCACTCCGAGAAGTTCCTTTTCGTCGCCTGCAAAACGGCACTGTTTTTTTCTTACGACAGCTTCCAGGCCTGTAAGCCGGACACGAGGTTTTCCAACAAGCCCGGCAGGAAAGATTTCTATCGGCTTTTTCCTCGCATCCATGACCGCCCTGATACTTGCGTTTCGGGGGGTGTTCAACCCTTTTTCAACGCTGAAAAGGACGGGAAGTTTCACGCTGCTGCATTCGATACCGTTTTCGATTTCCCTCTCGGCGTCGAAACCTTCTGCTGTTTCCTTCAGTGCGATGACACCACTCACGGAAGCGATTCCGAGCAATTCGGCAAGCATGACCGGAACGTGTTCGCTCTGGAAGTCAGTGGACTTTTTACCCGAAAAAACGAGGTCCGGCAAAACGTCTCCGTAAAAAACCGAAACAGCTTGAGAAAGCAGCATAGCTGTCTGCCATGGATCAATGGTATCTTCCACAGGGACGAGCACTGCGCCGTCTGCTCCCCTGGCGAGGACCTTGCGAAGCAGTTCCTTCGAAGATGCCGGTGCTGCAGAGAAAACCGTCACGCTTCCTTCTCCATGGCGCTCCCTGACACGAACGGCTTCCTCGAGCGCATATTCGTCAAAGGGGTTCATGACCAGATTGAGCCTCGAACGGTCGAGGGCTCCATCGACAATGTCTATGACCGAAGCGGTATCGGGCACAAAACAGACCGTAACGGCAATTTTCATCTGGTTGTCATGGTTATTACTCCTTGCTCTTTTCACTCTGTCTTTTCACAACACGCTGTCTTTTTTCTGTCATTCGGCCTTTTTCCTGTCATTCTGAGCGGAGCGAAGAATCCATAAAAGGCAATGTCCGCAAATGGATGCTTCACTTCATTTCATTGCGTTCAGCATGACGAAGAACGATGTCTTTCTGAGCCCCACTATCCAGTCGCTGACGTATACGGACCGTGAACAATAAGGCCATAATTTTTAGCAGTGAATTTGTCACAAGCAATATTGTTCATAGAAAGACAGATACAGTCGGCTGAAGAATCAGGAAGTTTTCTTTTAAGAGAAAATGGATCCTTCACTCCGCCATGCTTCGTTCAGGATGACACCTGTGTTTCAGAACAATCTACCAGCTCCTGCCATTCTGCCCTGGCTCTTCTTTTTGACTTCAGCCTTTTCCTGTCATTCTGAGCGAAGCGAAGAATCCATAAAAGGCAATGTCCGCAAATGGATGCTTCACTTCATTTCATTGCGTTCAGCATGACGAAGAACGATGTCTTTCTGAGCCCCACTATCCAGTCGCTGACGTATACGGACCGTGA
>JAAXXI010000007.1 GCA_013334565.1 Chlorobiaceae bacterium | reverse complement strand
CTGGGTACTGGGTACTGGGTACTGGGTACTGGGTACTGGGTACTGGGTACTGGGAAGAAAAAATACTGCCTCCGGCGGCAAACCATTGCATTTTTTCAAACAAAGGCAAAAAAATTCCCCACCACTCACCCTGGCTCCCGACTTCCAGCCCACCGCCCACAGCTAACCGCTCACAATCTTCCAGCCCAACGCTCTCCACTCATCACTCATCACTCATTGCTCATCGCTCATTGCTCATCGCTCATTGCTCATTGCTCATCGCTCATTGCTCATTGCTCATTGCTCATTGCTCATCGCTCATCGCTCATTGCTCATCGCTCATTGCTCATTGCTCATTGCTCATTGCTCATTGCTCATTGCTCATTGCTCATTGCTCATTGCTCATCGCTCATCGCTCATTGCTCATTGCTCATCGCTCATTGCTCATTGCTCATCGCTCATCGCTGAAAACTAAGACAACGCCCTGTTGATAAAATCGACAAGCGGACGGGAAGCCTTGAAAACGTCGACCAGCCCATCGAGGAAACCGGACGAAACGACCTCCCCGTCCGAAAAGAAACGCTGGGTGAAATAACCTTTGTACTTGAGGTATTCAAGGGCCGGTCTGGAGGCGTCAAACCCTTTCGGCGGCCTCGACAGTTTTCCCGAAGGCTGCACGCCGTCGGGAAAATGCGATACAAATTTTTTTTCGGAAACAATCGATTGCCACTCGCCGAAATGAAGGTCAATCTCCCTCCGTACCCGATCGAGCGCCGGAGGTTCAGGCATGTAGATGCCCGCCCCGCCGAACGATGCACCTGGTTCGAGACTGAAATAATAGCCTCCGTAAGGGCTCTTCTTCCCCTCCCTGTTGATGAACACGAAAAAATTCGTTTTGTAGGGCGATTTGTCTTTCGAGAACCTGATATCGCGGTTTATGCGCATGATGCAGGATTTCGGGTCGAGCCCAGACATCGCGATGGAATGATCGAAAGAGGAGACCGAGGCGATCAGGTGCGCTGCCATATCGAAAAAATCCGCATAGGCCGTCTGGTACTCTTTCCGGTGCTGCTCGAACCAGTTCCTGTCATTGCTGGATTTCAGTCCCGCCAGGAACGAGAGCGTCGATTCAGTAATCATGATAATAACCCGGTTTCGTGTTGTTTCAGATTGTCAAACTTGCGGTCTCCAACTCGCAGCCCTGCGCTTCAGGAACGATCACCAGCGCCTCCCGGCGGAAGAAAAACTGCTGCCATGACGGGAGGAAAAGTTTCGCGCAAGGAAAAAGCATTTCGGGTTGGATGTTTTTCAGGAGGCGCTTTGAGAACCTTGTTCAGTGAACGATCATGCCTGCCATATCGTAAACGGTTTTGTTGTCCGTCGCACACAGAAATGTGCAGAGCGGAACGTTCCTGCCGCTGCGCAGAACGGACGGGGTCCCGGTCACATACTTCCATTTCCTGCTCAACTGGTACTGATAAAGGCAAACTATCCGGTGCAGTGAGCGGTCGATTTTTTCAATCACCGTTATTTCCTCGAAAAGGCCGGGGCTCTTTTCCGCATGCACAAGCACGTTCATCATCTCGTCGCGGGCAAGGCCGGTTAAAACTTCGAGACGCGAGAAACCGTCCAGGTTTCCCTCTGCGTCGAGCAGGCGGTTGACGACCGTTCCGGTTGGAATGACAAGCCACAGGTCTGTCCTCGTGCCTGAAAAACGCGCGATCGATTGCCAGTCGATGGAAAAACCGACAGGGTCGAGAAACAGGAGCGTTGCAAATTCGTCCGATCGCATGGCGTCTGCCAGCCGGTCGAGCTCTCCATTGCAATCCTCCGGCCTGAAGATCATTCGTTTGCGCCCGGTTTCGGGCAGTGCGCCAAGTTTCTCTTTCAGTTTGACAAGGCTCTGGTGGTCGTCTACAAAATAGTAGTAATCGAACCCCAGCTCGAGGGCTATCACCCGTTCCGCCGCACCTTTATAGCCGATCTCCTCCGAGGGAGTGAATTTCAGCTCTTCATAGAGCGCTTTTTTCATCTCCCTCCTTGCGCCGCTGCCGGCGAAACCGTCGAAATAGATGGTTTTCCAGTCCTGGCCCGTTCCCTGAAGAGCCAGATACTCTGCCACATACCCTGCAAATGCATCCAGCCGCCGCACGGCATCGATGCTTTCGTTTTCATCACGGCCTGCCTTGTATCCGTTCAAATTATCCAGGATCATTCTTCCTGAGCTTAAAGTTGAGTATTGACTGAGGTGACCGTTTCCATGCGGCCCGGAACCCAAAAAAAGGAATTTCTCCACACGATGCCTTGTAAGTCCTGCTTTACCCGGTTTTGCCTGCGTCCTGCGGACGGTTCTCGATATTTTCTTCCCCCGGCACGGGCTTTTTTTCAGAGCTCATCACCAGCTTGTGCAGGATGCCGATGACCAGCAGCGCGACAAGGAGAAGTCCGTAATGCCATGTATTGAAAACCTGCTCGGGGTCCCCTCCTGCCGTGACAATTTTGACCGGCTCGACGATCAGCTGCCGCAGAAGTGTGATCATGGCAACCTCGATGAACACCGTGACATGGAAAACGCCGGTATGGACATAGTTGATTTCAGCGGAAATAAGGCTCGACAGGGTCCAGACGATAAACAGGGTACCCAGCGCCTGGAGAAATCCGTGAGCAAGGTTGTTGTGCTCTACGGACTGATAGACGGCAAAGGAAAATTCCCAGATGACCATGATGCTGGCAAGCACGAGGGCAACGGCAAGAAAAGCATGAAGAATATGGTTGAAACCCTTGAGAGCGTTTAAAAGGCGCTCTTCGAAAGTTGCTATCATTACGGTTACTGAATATATTGGTGAATTATCTGTGCAATATCCGGTAGCTGTGTGTATTCGGGAAAAACCGCTGTTTTATTGTAATCATACGTTTTTTTGTTTGCAATACAATCTTTGTTACCCGAACTATGCGGAGGCCATTCCTCTCAGAGCATGAAAAGTACGTATGAAATCACCATAGAAGTGCAGCCCGAAGATATCGACATGCTCGGGCATGTGAGCAACATCGTCTACGTGCGCTGGATCCAGGATGTCGCCATAGCTCACTGGAGCAGGATCGCACCGCTGGATGAACAGGAAAAGCTGGTCTGGGTGGTACGGCGCCATGAAATCGATTACAGGAAACCGGCCATGCCGCGAGATACCGTAATTGTCAGGACCTGGATAGGTTCAGCCAAACGGATGGCATTCGACAGGCATACGGAAATCCTTCGAGCATCCGACAGACGGGTACTCGCCCAGTCGAGGACCGTCTGGTGCCCGATAGACCGGTTGAGCGGCAGGCCAACCGATGTGAGCCCTGAAATCCGTTCTCTTTTTTCCGTTTCGGAATAATTACCGCAAACAGCATTGGAGAGTACCTCCGGGTAATGTATATTTCCGTTCAGGAAGGGTCCCCCCACATGCAGACAGAGAGAGTTGCATTTTTTCTTCGCGGCGCTTTTTGATTACTATCGATCAATCTGCATGCCCTTATGGATGAACACACGTTGAAACGGCTGAGCACGGGAGAGATACCCATCACCTTTTCCTCCCTGCCGGATGATGTCATCTCGGTGACCGCCATGATACTTGTCGATGCCGGTCCCGAAGAGCTCTGGACGTCGCTGACCGATTACGACAACCTGCAGCATCACCTGCCGAAGGTTTTGTCAAGCAGGCTCGTTTCGCGCGACGGCGGCGAAGTGCTGCTCGAGCAGACTGGAAAAACAGGAATTTTCATTTTTGAAAAAAAAGTGAACTTTCTGCTCAAAGCACAGGAAACATACCTGAAAAGGATCGGTTTCGAGCAGGTAAGCGGGGATTTCAAAGTTTACAGGGGCGAATGGAAGATCGATAGCTTCCCCGGAACCACGGGATCGATCCTTTTCTATAAAGCTGAAATCAAGCCGGATTTTTTCGCTCCGCCCATTCTCGTCAGTTTCGTTCAGTACCAGGACCTTCCCGGAATACTGAAGGCACACAAAGAGCGGGCGGAAAAACTCAGGGACGAAGAAACAGAACAGAATAATACCGGAAAGCCTTCAGGAGCGGAACCGGAAATGAAAAGCAGTATTCCGTCAAACAATGATCACTGAAAAACCAGTCTGCCTTACCGGAGCATCCGGGTTCATCGCGGCTCATATCCTCAGGGAGCTTCTTGTAAACGGCTACAGGGTAAGGGGTACCGTAAGGAAAAAACCCGAAAACTACCCCTACCTCCTCTCCCTGCCGGGAGCGGCCGAACGGCTGGAACTCGTGAACGCGGACCTGCTGCTCGAAGGCTCCTTCGACAAGGCCGTCGAAGGCTGCGAATACGTGATCCATACGGCAAGCCCGTTCGAGATCAATGTTGGCGACCCGCAGACTGACCTTGTCGATCCTGCGGTAAACGGAACGGAAACGCTTATGGACAGCTGCCGGAAAGCCCGAAGCGTCAGGAGGGTCGTGCTGACCTCGTCGATCGCGGCAATCACCGACGAGCCGGAAAGTTCGAAAGTTTTCACCGAAGAGGACTGGAACACCATGTCATCCCTGGACCGGAATCCGTATTACTACTCCAAAACGCTTGCGGAACATGCCGCATGGGATTTCATCATGAGGACGAAACCGGGGTTCGACCTGGTCGTGATCAATCCGTTCCTGGTGCTTGGCCCTTCCCTTGGACCTTCGATCAGCACCAGCTGCGAAACGATCCGCGACCTGATGGTCGGTGTCTATCCGGCGATCATGGACCTGAACTGGGGCATTGTCGATGTCCGGGATGTGGCAAAAGCGCACCTGGCCGCCATGGAAAATAAGGAGGCGAGCGGCCGTTATCTCTGTTCCGGTGATTCAATGCACATGCGGGAGCTCATCGGCTTGCTGCGCAGTTCAGGATACGAAAAAGGTTATGCCTTGCCGAAACCCGATCTCAGCGGGACATTGGGTTCGGTGATCATCAAGGGGCTATCGTTCACCCAGCCGAAAAATATCGGCAAATACCTTCGGACGCATGTCGGCAGGACCATGCGGTTCGACAACGCCAAAATCAGGCGCGAGCTCGGTATCTCGTTCATACCTGCGAAAACAAGCGTTATCGACACGGTCGAAGACATGCTGAAATGGGGGCACCTCAAACCGGCGAAAATCTGATGAACCAGTAAAGCAGACACCGAAAAAGAACCAATGGAAACGAACCAACCGGAGATACGATGAAATCATACGCAAGAACGCTCTACCGCCTTCTCATCGGGCTCCTGCCCGCGATACTGTTGACTGTTGCATACCCGCAGCCGGTGTTTTCGGAAACCGCCGCTGTTTATGATGCGTCGGTCCAGGAAAAAGCCAGGCTTGTCGGCGGCGAAGTGATCGTCGCGCTCTCCAGCCTCGACGACGGCGTCACCGGCGTCACGGGACATATCTATGTTGCCGCACCGCCGCAGGAGGTATGGCAGGCAATAACCGATTACGACAACCACAAGAATTTTGTGCCGAATGTGCTCGACAGCGGAGTCATTGCCGACAACGGCACTGAAAAAATCATGTTTGAAAAAGGCAAGAGCGGGGTATTCCTTTTCCAGAAAAAGGTGTACACGAAAATGAAGGTTTGGGGCGACCGGCTGAAACACCTTTATTTCGAACAGATTGACGGCGATTTCAAGGTCTACCGGGGTGAGTGGATCCTCGACGAAAACCGGCAGGGAAAGGGAACATTCCTCACTTACAGGGCCCAGGTGAAACCCGATTTCTTCGCGCCCCAGTTCGCGGTCAGGAACGTCCAGGAACGCGATTGCCCCCTCATGATGCTTGCCATGAAAAAACAGGCTGAAGCCCTGGCACAGCAACTGCGCGAAAAGGCACTGCCGCTGACGGGATCGCAGAAAACCCGGACCGGAACGAATCAGAGCTGAAATACATGCCCCTCTTTTCTCCGGGTGGCACAGGTCAGAGGGAGCCCCTGAAACAGCTCCCTGTCGCTGGCTACCCTTGAATCCTGCACTTTCCTGCGTTTGACGAGTATCGTTGCCCTGTTCCTGAAATTGTGAATTGCCGCCCGGAACACCGCGTTTGATTTTTTCAGCGCGTCCGGGTATTGGGTGAGGTAGAACAGTGCCGCAGCGACCTCGAGCGCCATCCGCAGCGGCATGCTCCACAAAAGCCCTGCGAGGCCCCGGTTTTTCAGGACCATGGCAATATTGTTCCTGTGATTCAGGTAGATTTTTTCTGCGGAACCGGCCGAAAGTGAAGCGCCCCCTTCATGCCAGACGACCGATGAGGGAACCGACCGCACGCGGTACCCGGCAAGCTTCATCCTCCAGCAGAGATCGATTTCCTCCATGTGCATGAAAAAATCCTCGTCGAAACCCCCAAACTTCAGGGCAACGTCCCTTTTCACCAGCATGGCGACTCCGGAAGCCCAGAAAATTTCACATTCCCTATCGTACTGGCCTCGATCCTCCTCCTGCGAGGAAAAGACGCGCCCAAGGCACCAGGGATATCCGAGCCGGTCGATCATACCGCCGGCTGCCCCGGCGTAATCGAAAACCTTCTTCCCTTTGGCCGCAGCTTTCATCGAAAGGATCCTGGGCTGGAAAGCCGCAGCGCCAGGGTTCCTGAGCGCTGCATCCGCAAGCATCCGGAGCCATAACGGGTCATGGACGGTATCGTCGTTCATGAAGAGGACATAGTCGGCAGACGAAAGCCTGAGCGCTTCATTGCATCCTCCCGCATAGCCCCTGTTCTCCTGAAGGCTGAGAAGCTTCGCGTTGCGGTACCGTTTCACCATGAAAACAAGCCCGGCCTTCTTGCCGCAGTTGTCGACAACGGTGATGCTCATCGAAGGATAGTCGGTTTTTTCGAGCGATTCGAGGCAGCGCTCCAGCATGTCATGCCGCTGAAAATGCGGTATGATGATCTCGATGGATGGATATAGCTCCAGCGGAGTCTCCATGGGGCGACCGTATCAGCGGAGCGATTTCCAGAACTCCCCGGCAAGTCGGGCACACTCCTCCGGTGCAGTGCATCCGGCAATGTGCTGCAGGAGCGCAGTGCCTACCACGGCACCGTCCGCCAGTCCCCACATATGCTCGACGCGGGCCTTGTCCTTGATGCCGAAACCGACTACGAACTTCTTCTTCGTATGCTGCCGCACTCTTTTCAGGTAATCGTCCACCGCAGCGCCATCGGAAAGCTTGGAGGTACCGGTTGTCGCATTGACGGCAAGGCAGTATGAAAAATCGGTCGAAAGGCTGTCGATGAGCTCGATCCGTTCCGGAGGAGTGACCGGTGAAATAAGCAGCACCATAGAAAGCCCCGCTTCCCTTGCCATTTCGCGGTAATCCTCGATCTCTTCGGGAGGCAGGTCGGGAATGAGCAGGCCGTCTACTCCGGCTTCGACCGCATCGCTCAGGAAACATTCTCCGCCGTAAGCGAAAAGAGGGTTGCTGTAACCCATAAGGATGATCGGCACCGTTATTTTCCGGCATCCCTCACCATTCCTCGCCCTGCGGACCGTTTCAAGCAGATTTTTAAGGGTGACGCCGTTCCGTATGGCCACATGGGCGGCTTCCTGGATTACGGGTCCGTCACCTACGGGATCGGAAAAGGGAATGCCGAGTTCGATGATATCCGCACCGTTTTCCTGGAGCGCTTCGAGCACAGGAAGTGTCGCACCCTGAACGGGGTATTCCGGCATGTAATAGGCAAGAAGCAGCTTTTTATCCTGCTTCAGCAGTTTTGTTATTCGGTTTTCAGGCATATCGTCGGAATGCAATCAGAACTTGAGGTTCGGGATGAGGAAAACGTCGAGTATCATGGAAACCATGGTGATCATGTGCACCAGCACGCTTCCCCAGACGTTGCGCGTTCTGAGGACAAGATAACCGCCGAAAATGCCGATCGGGAAAGCCATCATGGCCATAAGGGCCCGTTCTTTCATACCGACGGGCGCTACGGCGAAATGGTTCACGACATAGAACAATGCGGTGAGGAATACCGTGAGATGCCTGTTGAAACCGCGCTCGATCATAGCGGAAAACATGATGCCGCGCCAGAGGAATTCCTCTGCCAGGACAAGTAGCGGAAAAAGATAAAGCAGAGACATGTTGACCAGGATGAACTGCATGCCGACCATCGGTGCGCCGCCGTTCTTGTAGTACATCACAGTATTGAAAACATCCATCAGGAAGAGAATGCCGCCCGCAACTCCACCCCAGAGGAGCGACTTGCGCAAGTCTCCCCCGGCAAGGTACATTTCCTGCCATTCACCTTTGCTTTTCCCCCTGTAGAGCACGAGGCCGAGCGAACCGAGCAGGTAGATGAAGAGGGCTGGCCACTCGCCAAGCGGTGTAAAATGACCGACAAGCCCGACTGTCCAGATCAGGGCCATGAGGCCGAACGACTGGTTGAACCTCTCGGAAAGGGTGTCCGGACCGGATGATTGCGCTTTTACAGGTTTCATGACTGAAAATGTTAGGAAGTTGGTACAGCCTTTTTATGCTCTGTAATACAATACCTTAAATATACCGGGGACGCTCTTCATATTCAATGGGGTCTTCGATTCCAAGCTGTGTGAAAGCCCTCAGCCTGCGCGCGCAGCTGTCGCAGACACCGCACGCCCTGCCCTCTCTTTTGTAGCACGACCAGCTGAAATCGAACGGTACCCCGAGTTGCATACCCTTGCGGACAATTTCCGATTTCTGCATTCCGATGAGCGGCGTGACGATTTCGATATGCGTTTCGGGCCTCGTTCCAAGTTCGATCACGGTATTGAAGGCGTCGTAGAATACTTTCCTGCAGTCGGGATATCCCGAGGAATCCTCCTCGACCGCGCCGATAAAGATTTTACCCGCACCGATCACCTCCGACCAGCTCACGGCCATCGAAAGGAAAAGGGCGTTGCGGAACGGAACATAACTGGTTGGGATGGATGAGCCGTGAAGATCGGGCCCGCTCACCGGCATGGAATGATCGGTAAGCGAAGAACCTCCGATTCGGGACAGGAAGGGCACGTCGACTTCAAGGCTCTCTGCGATGCCGAAATGCCGGCAGATCGACCGGAACGATTCAAGCTCCTTCTGCCAGGTCCGCTGTCCGTAATTGATATGCATGGCCGCAGGCACGAAACCCTGTTCAAGGGCGATCGCCGCAGTGACCAGGCTGTCCATACCACCGCTGACAAGAATGACGGCTTTCATGATATGCTGCAGATAAGCAAAAGCTTCAGGAAAATTTCCTGTAAGGTATGAAATTCTTTTGTCATGGAGAGTTTAAAAAAAAAGCCACCCCGGGAGTTCCGGGATGGCTTTGCTTTTTATGCCGGGAAAGGGCTTGCGGATCAATACATGCCGCCCATTCCACCCATGCCGCCCGGAGGCATTGTCGGCATCTCGGGTTTGTCTTCCTTGACGTCGGTGATCGCAGCTTCGGTGGTGAGCAGGATGCTGGCAACCGATGCGGCGTTCTCGAGGGCGCTCCTCGTGACTTTGGTCGGATCGACGACGCCGGCTTCGACCAGGTTCTCGTACTGCTCGGTCCTTGCGTTGAAACCGAAATCGCCCGTACCTGCCTTCACTTTCTCGAGCACGACTGCGCCGTCGGTGGTGCCGGTGTTGGCAACAATCTGGCGGAGCGGCTCTTCGAGCGCACGACGGACAATTTCGATACCGGTCTTCTGGTCTTCATTGTCGGCAACCGCATTGTCGAGGCCTTTAATCGCACGGATCAGCGCGACGCCGCCACCGACTACGATGCCTTCCTGTACGGCAGCGCGGGTTGCATGCAGCGCATCTTCGACGCGAGCTTTCTTCTCTTTCATCTCTACTTCGGTCGATGCGCCGATGTTGAGAACGGCAACGCCGCCGGAAAGCTTCGCGAGGCGTTCCTGCAGTTTTTCAGTATCGTAGTCGGAGGTGGATTTCTCGACCTGGCCTTTGATTTCGTTGATACGGGCCTTGATCTCTTCCTGTTTGCCCCTGCCCTCGACAATGGTGGAGTTATCCTTGTCGACCGTAACGCGGCCTGCCTGGCCGAGGTAGGCGAGTGTTGCATTTTCGAGCTTGTAGCCTTTCTCTTCGGAAATCACGGTGCCTCCGGTAAGGATGGCAATATCTTCCAGCATGGCTTTGCGGCGGTCGCCGAAGCCCGGGGCTTTCACCGCACAGACTTTCAGGGTGCCCCTCAGCTTGTTGACGACGAGGGTCGCAAGCGCTTCACCTTCGATGTCCTCGGAGATGATGAGCAGCGGACGCCCGGTCTGGGCTGCTTTCTCGAGGATCGGGAGCAGCTCTTTCATGTTGCTGATCTTCTTGTCATGGATCAGGAGCAGGGGCTCTTCGAGCTCGGCTTCCATGGTTTCCGGATTGGTCACGAAATACGGGGAGAGGTAACCGCGGTCGAACTGCATGCCTTCTACGACTTTCAGTTCGGTATCCATGCCTTTCGCCTCTTCGACGGTGATGACGCCGTCTTTGCCGACTTTGTCCATGGCTTCGGCGATCAGTTCACCGATTTCAGGATCGTTGTTGGCGGAAATGGTGCCGACCTGTGCGATCTCCTTCTTGCCGGAGATGGAGCGGCTGATGTTGCGCAGCTCTGCGACAACTTCTTTCACTGCGCGGTCGATACCTCTTTTCAGGTCGATCGGGCGTGCGCCTGCGGTAACGTTCTTCAGGCCTTCGCGATAGATGGCCTGTGCGAGCACGGTAGCGGTGGTGGTACCGTCACCGGCGACATCGCTGGTTTTGGAAGCAACTTCGCGGACCATCTGGGCACCCATGTTCTCGAATGCATCGGCAAGTTCGATCTCTTTTGCAACGGTGACGCCGTCCTTGGTCGAGGTCGGTGCGCCGAATTTTTTGTCGATGAGCACGTTGCGGCCGGCAGGTCCGAGGGTTACTTTCACCGCATTGGCGAGTTTGTCAACGCCAACCTTGAGTTTGGCACGGGCGTCGGTATCAAAAAGAATATCTTTAGCAGTCATTGTAGAGATTTCCTCCTGGAAAATTGATTAATGTGTTTTGTAACGGGTTCAGCCAAGGATAGCGAAAATGTCAGACTCCCTCATAATGAGGTAATCGTCGCCTTCAACGCTGACTTCAGTGCCGGAATATTTACCGTAAAGAACTTTGTCACCTGCCTTTACCTGCATTTCAATCACCTGGCCGCTATCAGCAATTTTTCCTGTTCCTACAGCAACGACTTCACCGTACTGCGGCTTTTCCTTCCCGGTATCGGGAATGTAAAGACCACCTTTGGTTTTTTCCTCTGCCGGTGCTGGCTTAACAATAACTCGATCAGCTAAGGGTTTCAAGTTCATTGTCTTCTCGTGTTTGGGTTTTAGATTAAGGTACTGTACTATCGTCTGGAACATTGGTAATCTGATTTTTTATTAGCACTCAAACGAGGCGAGTGCTAATAAAAACATCTAATAATAGAAAAAATTCACTCTCTGCCAAAACATTTTTAATCAGCGGAAAAGCGAAAAATATCACTCCTGAAAAAATTTTATGGACAAGCAATCAGAGGGAAAGCGGCAAAAGGAACTCTACTGCACGACAGGCAAGGTAGCCATGGAAAAGCTCGAAAGCATCCGTTCCAAAATGCTTGACGATACAGCGACCCCGGATGACCGGAAACTGGGCGAACTGCTGGCGGAAATCGTCGGGCTCGCTGCCAACCGGGTGTCGGTTTCGCTCAACGAAGTGGCCCTGCAGTCGGGTAAAACGGTATGGGTCGAGAGGACGTCGCAATCGCATTTTCCGCATGTCCGGCTGCACGGCGGGGCGCTCGAGGACGATCCGATCGCCTGATCCTCCGGCAGTCACCTCCCCAGGCAAGCCCTGAGGCAGTTTCCGGTGAGCGAACGATCGATCGACGCCACCTCTTCGGGAGTACCTTCGGCGACGACCTCTCCCCCCCTGTCACCCGCACCGGGACCGAGGTCGATAATCCAGTCGGCCTGCATGATGATATCGGGATTGTGCTCGATGATGACAAGGGTGTTTCCCTGGTCGAGCAGCTTGCGGAAACAGGCGTTCAGTTTGTTGATATCGTCGAAATGGAGCCCGGTTGTCGGCTCGTCGAAAATAAAGAGGGTGTGTTCAACGTCCGCCCTCGCGATGAAGCTCGCAAGCTTCAGGCGCTGCGCCTCCCCGCCGCTGAGCGTGCTCGAAGACTGTCCGAGCCTGATGTAGCCCAGCCCGACTTCGTCGAGCACGGAAAGTTTTTTCTGGATCGCTTTTTCACCGGAGAAAAATTCCAGGGCTTCCTGGATGGTCATGTCGAGCACCTCGGCAATCGAACGTCCCCGGTACTTCACTTCGAGGGTCTCCGGTTTGTAGCGAAGGCCGTTGCACTCCTCGCATACGGCTTCGATATCGGCGAGGAACTGCATCTCGATATGCACGCTTCCCTCGCCCGCACAGGTTTCACAACGTCCGCCGGGAATGTTGAATGAGAAGAAGCCGGCTTTCCACCCTCTCGCCTTCGCATCTTTCGTCTGTGCGAAAAGCATCCGGATATCGTCGAAAATCTTCAGGTAGGTGGCCGGGTTGCTTCGGCTCGATTTTCCTATGGGCGACTGGTCGACCTGCTCGACACGGTCGACGAGCCAGGTTCCGGTGATCGAACGGTGCGTCCCGACCTTCTCCTTCAGGCCCGTCTTTTCCTTGATGATGCCTTTGCTGAGGATATCATTCACCAGTGTCGATTTCCCCGAACCGCTTACGCCGGTGACGCAGGTCATGATCCCGAGGGGAAAACGAACGTCGATATTTTTCAGGTTGTTCTGCATGGCGCCTCTGATCTCGATGCAGGAACTGAAATCCGGTGCGGTGCGATTTTCCGGCAGGGCGATGTGTTTGCGGCCGCTCAGATACTGCGCGGTAAGCGATTCGCCGGATGCCCTCATCTCGTCTACCGTCCCCTGGAAGACCAGTTCGCCTCCGAGCCTGCCGGCAAAAGGGCCGAGGTCGATCACTTCGTCCGCCGCCTCGATGATCTCCCGGTCGTGCTCGACCACAATGACCGTATTGCCGAGGTCACG
This sequence comes from Chlorobiaceae bacterium, assembly GCA_013334565.1. GTDB lineage: Bacteria > Bacteroidota > Chlorobiia > Chlorobiales > Chlorobiaceae > Chlorobium. The sequence continues at coordinate 66,322 of JAAXXI010000007.1, read as the reverse complement.
CAGTTTCCGGAGCAGCGAAATGAGCCGGACAGAGTCGCTCTGGTGAAGCCCGATGCTCGGTTCGTCGAGGATATAGACCGCGCCGACAAGCGGCGAGCCGAGCGAAGTCGAAAGGTTGATGCGCTGAAACTCGCCTCCGCTGAGCGTATGGGTCAGCCGGTCGAGCGTCAGGTAATTCAGTCCGACGTCGAGCAGGTAGCCGAGCCGTTTGGTAATCTCCTGAAGCACTGCGTCTGCCACTTTCCTGTCGAAAGGCGAAATGTCGAGGTTCAGGAAAAATTCATGGGCGTCGGCGATGTTCATGCGGGTCACCTCGCCGATGCTGCGGCCTGAAACCCTCACGAGCCGTGCATCGGGGTTCAGCCTGCTTCCCTCGCATTCAGGGCAGGTGGCATAACCGCGGTACCGGCTCAGGAAAACACGGTAATGCATCTTGTAGCCTGCGTCGCGCTCGATTTCGGCGAAAAACGGCCTGATTCCCTTGTACCGGTCTTCGCCGAGACCTTTCCAGATGATATCCTTGTGGACATGGGAAAGTTTCTCGTACGGCACGTCGGTCGGAATGCCGACCGCAGGCGCCGCCTTCATGAGCTGGCGGAGGTTCCATCTGTACTTTTCAGAATTCCAGCAAGCGATTGCACCCTCGGCAATGGAAAGCGATTTGTCAGGAACGACCGCATCCTCATCGATGCCGGCGATTCTCCCGAAACCCTGGCATTCGGTACAGGCACCGATCGGCGAATTGAAGGCGAAAAGCTGGGGCGAAGGCTCCTGGTACTCGATGCCGTTCAGCTCGAGCCGGTCACTGAAACGGTAGGCCTTTCCTCCGGTAACCTTCAGCACAGCATATCCGCCGGATTCGTTGAAGCAGGTTTCAGCTGCCTGCGAAACCCTGCCGAGCACCTTTTCGTCATTTTTCGCCACGAAACGATCAACGAGAACCAGAAGCTGCGATCTTTCTTCGGCAGGCATCTCGAGCACTTTCCTGCAAATCCTTTCATCGTTGAGATCGAGGACGGAGTCACCTTCGACAACCCTGAAGAACCCCTTTTTCAGGAGGTTCCCGATCTCCTCCTGCACTGTCGAATGACGGTGTCCGTCCCGCTCGTGCGAAGGAAAGAAAAAACCGGCATAGAATTTCGTGCCTGGATCGAAAAACGAAGCCTGCAGGCCGACATCGTCAGGCGTGTGCTTGAGGACAAGCTCGCTGGTGTCACGCGAATAGATTTTGCCGATCCTCGCAAAAAGAAGCCGGAGGTAATCATAGATCTCCGAAACGGTCCCCACGGTCGAACGGGGGTTCTTCGGGATCGCTTTCTGCTCTATGGCGATCGCCGGCGCGATGCCTTCGACGCTCTCGATGTCGGGGCGCGGCATGCGCTCGAGGAACTGCCTCACATAGGCGGAAAGCGATTCGACATAACGGCGGTGCCCTTCGGCATAGAGCGTGTCGAAGGCCAGGCTCGATTTCCCGGAACCGCTCACGCCGGTCAGCACCACAAACCTGTTGCGCGGAATACGGACGGTTATGTTCCTCAGATTGTGGGTGGTGATCCCCTTGAGCACGATATCGGGCAACGCCCCCCTTTGCACGGGGTATATGGGGTTTTGCATAGTCATGTCGGAAGTACTCTCCGCAGGATGTTTTCCCGGGACGTTTCAGTGGAACAGGATGGCGGTTCTCGCAAAAGGCGGAAGCTTCTCGGTGCCGGCAGGATCATGGTTCTTTCTGATGCAGAAGGTCGTCTATGGTGGTCGAGGCGAGAAGGTCCTGGATACGGTTCTGCAAGTTGTTCATATACCCCCTGTGCTGGCAGGTGGAACTGATCTCGCAGTTGCTGAGCCTGACGCCGCAGCGCACAATATGGGGCTTTCCCTCGATGGCTACGGCAATGTCGGCCAGCGTTATCGTTTCGGGGCCCTTTGCAAACCTGTACCCCCCCTTGACGCCCTGGACGGAGTTGATGATCCCGCTCCGCTTGAGGCTCTGCATGGCTTTTGAAAGGAATTCCTGGGAAAAGCCGATTTCATCGGCAATCTCTTTGACGGTAACCACCCGATCACGTCCTCTGGAAGCCAGGTATGTGACGGCATGTAGACCGTATTCGAATTTTCTTGAGACCTGTAGCATGCATTTCTCCCTCTTTTCAGGGGGATGGGGGTGCTCCCACTGCTTTCTGCCTTTGTGATTTATCTTATATTTAAGACGAAAACAGGAAGAACCCCTTATAAGTTTGAAAATATCCGGATTTTATCAAGAGTTTCCATGAGCAATTCTTCGAAAGACAAATATTTTCTCTGGCAGTTTTCTCCAGAGGACGAGGCAAAAATCAGATATCAGGAATACGGCCCCGACGACACCGGAAAACCTCCGCTGCTTTTCATCCATGGTTACGGGGCAATGCTGGAGCACTGGAACAGGAACATTCCTGAATTTGCCGGCAACTATAAAATCTATGCGATGGACCTTATCGGTTTCGGAAAATCCCAGAAACCGAACGTGCGCTACCGCCTTGAGCTCTTCGCCGCCCAGATAGAAGCGATCATGAAACTCAAGGGGCTCGATTCGGTCATCATCGTCGGTCACTCGATGGGGGCGGCGAGCGGAATCTATTTCGCACACCACATGCCCGAAAAAGTCAGGGCACTCATCCTTGCCAACCCATCCGGGCTCTTCGGGGATACGATGGACGGGATGACGAACGTTTTTTTCGGCCTGATCGGTTCACCGGTCATCGGCGAAGTGCTTTTTTCAGCGTTCGCAAACCCCGTAGGGGTGAGCCAGAGCCTTCTACCGACCTATTACAACCAGAACAGGGTAGACCTCAAGCTCATCAACCAGTTCAGTCAGCCTTTGAGGGACAAGGGGGCGCTGCACTCGTACCTTTCACCATCAAAAAGGCCCCAGGATTTCAGGCTCGACAATCTGCCGAAACCAAGCAATTACAAGGGGAATGCTTTCCTCGTCTGGGGAGCTGAAGATACGGCGCTTCCTCCCCAGAAAATCATACCGGAATTCCAGGAACTCCTGCCGCAGGCAGGCGCCTTCATCATCCCGAAAGCATCACATTGCATCCATCATGACGACCATGAGGCTTTCAACAAGAGGCTCGGGTACATCCTGAAATCTCTTGAATAGTTCTCTTCAGGGAAAACATCGATAGGGGTGCGCTACCAGCCTTTCGCAGAATTGCCCGCATTGAACCGGATATCCGAGAGTTGAGGGGCCTTGAGACCGATCTGGACTCCGAAGCTCCTGTACTGCCCGAATGGCACCATCTGGAAACCGAACTGCCAGCAATGCAGGTCACGATAGACCTGTATCATGGGAAATACCAGCTCATCGTTCCCGAAATCATAGCCTGAATCGAGTTCTATCTGCCACTTTCTCATGATCGAAACTTTCGCAGAGGTATTGAGCAGGTAGTTTCCCTGCCCGGCAACAAGCGGGTTGCTTTTATCGCTCTGCAGAAAGAGCGATGCACGCAACTCCCAGGGAATGGAATAATCGATCGAATCGAAATTGTTGGTACTGAAGCGGTTCAGGTACAAGGAACGCGCCGCATTGGGCAAAGTAGGTAACACAGGCTGGCCGGAAGAACCGTCGGCCCTTCTGCCCGGCAGGAACAAGCTCATGTTGAGAAAGCCTTTCACAAATCGCAACAGGCCCTTGCCTGCAGAACTGTTCGTCTGGCCGGACCGTTCACCGGTAGCCGGATCGTACGTGTAAAAATCATACATGCCGCCTGCGCTGATCAGCAGGTTGTCCGACAAGGCATTGCTCGCAGCAACGATGGTGAGCGGCTCAATGGGGCATCTGGCCGCAGCGAAGTTATATGCTGCAGAAGCGGTCAGCGAAAGGAGCTGCTTTGTATGACCGCCCGAAGTTTGACCATCAGGGGTCGCAGGCCCCCTGAACTTGCCCTGTATGATGTTTTTGAGGGTTATCCCCAGGGAACTCTGACCTTCCGGCAATCCTGCGTATATATTGTTGTCGAAGCGGTTGAAGAACCGGGGGTCTGTCCAGTCATACAGCTTGTGGTAATAATTGTAGGCACTTGCCGTGAAGGCAGGGTTCCATGAATAGGTGACCGTCGGAATGAAAACATGCCTTATCGCATTCAGCCCTGTGATGTTTTCAAGGAACCCGGTATCGAGCGTACCGTAAAGCCTCGTGCCTGCATCAATCGTAAAGAGAGTCGATGAAAAATCTTTCGAACCGTCTGCAGCATGCCGGAAACGGTTGTACGTCAATCCGGCATTGACGTTCAGATAGTTGAAAAACGTCGACTGCATCCTGAACGGCAGCATCACGCTCGTGCCGTCAAAGATTTCATCATAGAAATTTGCATCGGGACGGCTCCGCTGGACCGTCACCCCCTGGGTAATGAGCGATTTACTGCCATCTCCAAGTTCACGGAAATATCCTATCTCGAGGTTCGCGATGGCGGAATATCCGTAAATCGATGTGCCGCTGTCGGTGGTCGTGTTTCCGGTATAGGCGGCACCGCCTGTAATGGATAGATCGTTCAACCAGCCTGTCCTGCCCGGGGTCCTGAACGGGTACATCCGGTTCTGATAGAATGAAGCTCCCGTTTTCTGAAAGGAAGATTTGTCGATCAGATTCTCGGAACGGCCGTAGAACAAAGCCAGAAGAGCGTTGTCATCATTGAAGGTCTTGCCGAACGAGATATTGGAAATGGTCTGCTGGTTAACGATGTCGAGAGGGTTCATCGAATTCAGGTCGTAATATCTGTTGTCTCCCAGCAGGTTCATATTCACATCGAGACGGGCTGTCGGATCGAATTCCTGATTGTGAAAGAAATTGACAGTCGAACTGCGGTACCGCTTCGAATCGTTGCTGATGATATAATTTTTGTATTCGGCAGAAATTGCTCCGGTGAATGCGCCGGTTTTGGCATACCTGAGCCGTTCACCGAGCCTCCAGCTCCCGCTGAACGCGATGTCGCCCTCGGTGTGTAAGTCCAGGTAATCGTTGATAGCCCAGAAATAGCCAAATTTCGACAGATACACTCCCCTGTCGTCATGTCCGATTTTGGGGATGAGGAACCCGGATGCCCGGCCGGACCTGATGGGGAAAACCATATACGGCAGTACCAGAACCGGCAACTCCGGCAAACGTCCGGAGAAAAGCTCGGGCCTGACATGCAGCTCGAAAGGCCTCGCAATGATGCGGCTGTCGGGTATGATGGTCATGTGCGAGCTCGAAACCCAGTAGTGTGGTTCAGGTTCTTCACAGGTTGTGAACATGCCGTCCCGTATTTCCATGACGCCGTTTTCGCGACGTTCAACCTTTTTACCGTTGACTATGATGCCATTCGCCGTCGATTCGATTTCCGACGTTTCACCACTCCCTGTCCTGAAATTATAGATAATCCTGTTCGCCCTGAAACTGCCGACGAGATCCGAAAACTCTGCCTGGTCCGAAAGACCGTTCGAAGGAACGGATGAGCGCGTGGCCTGCAGAAGTTCCGTCTCAAGATCAATCGTTATCTCGGGAGCATTGACGGAAGTATTTTCGTGGTTGAGACGGGCTTTTCCCCACAGCTCCATCTTCTTGTTCCGCAGATCATAGATGACAGAATCCCTGGCTGAAAAATACATGATGCTGTTCAGACCGGGTTTTTCAGAACTGCCCGCCTGTCTGAGATCTTTTGACTGCCTGATTTCCGTTTTCTTCTTCGAATGCCTCACGGAAGCAAAAGCTTCCCCCGGGAAGCAGCGTGGCTCCACAAAAGCAATGAGGCAAATCAGGGCCGGAACAGTGGCATATCCAGAGAAAAACTTCACGCAGCAGGACTCCGCAAGAGTATGGTGATGTTTCGATGATAAAAGTTTAAATATATTATTTTATTTCAGGTATACGACCTGTGTTTTTCTGCGGAAGGCGAAGCCTTTCATCGCAAAAGGCGGTCCAACCGGCAAATTATCATAATCCTGATCTTTTCCATGCTTCCGAAAGACTACTCAGCACCCGACGCAACCGGCCACTTCGGTTTGTTCGGCGGCAAATTCATCCCTGAGACTCTCATAAAAAATGCCGCGGACCTCGAAGCGGAATACCACAAAGCCAAGACCGACCCTTCATTCAAATCGGAATTCGAAAGGCTCCTCCGTGACTACGTGGGAAGGCCTACCCCGCTGTATCATGCCGAACGTCTCAGCAGATCGGCAGGCGGAGCGAGGATTTTTCTTAAAAGGGAAGATCTGTGCCATACCGGGGCCCATAAAATCAACAACGCACTGGGCCAGGCGCTGCTCGCCAGGAGAATGGGGAAAAAGCGGATCATCGCCGAAACCGGCGCAGGACAGCACGGCGTCGCGACGGCAACGGTCTGCGCGCTCTTCGACCTCGAATGCGTGGTGTATATGGGAGAAGAGGATATCAGGAGGCAGGCCCCGAACGTAGCGAGAATGAAACTGCTGGGAGCGACGGTCCGTCCTGTCACCAGCGGGTCAAGGACACTGAAGGACGCCACGAGTGAAGCCATACGCGACTGGATGAACAATCCCGAGGAAACCTTTTACATTATCGGCTCCGTTGTGGGCATGCACCCCTATCCCATGATTGTCAGGGACTTCCAGGCCGTCATAGGAAAAGAAACTCGGGAGCAGATAATCAGGCAGGCGGGGAGGCTTCCGGATGTCGTCACGGCATGCGTAGGCGGAGGAAGCAACGCGGCGGGCATGTTCTATGAATTCCTCGGCGACACGGCAACCGTCGAACTCGTCGGTGTCGAAGCTGCCGGCGAAGGACTTGAGGGAAAACACGCAGCTTCCCTGACGCTCGGAAAACCCGGTGTGCTGCACGGGGCACTCACGAAACTCCTCCAGGATGAAGACGGCCAGGTCCAGGAAGCCCATTCGATTTCAGCCGGCCTCGATTATCCGGGAGTAGGTCCGGAGCATTGTTACTTTCAGGAACTCGGGCTGGTCACCTATACCTGCGCTACGGACAGTGAAGCACTCTTTGCGCTCAAGACACTCGCGGAGACCGAAGGCATCATCTGTGCACTCGAGTCGGCCCACGCCATGCACTATGCCCTGAAACGGGCCGCCATCATGCCGGATGACGGCATCCTGATCGTCAACCTTTCTGGGCGGGGAGACAAGGACATGGAGACGATTATCCGCGAGCTCGGGTTGTGAGACCCATAGTAATCACGCTTCCGCGAATACCGGAAAAAGCGTGAAAAGAAAATTCACAAAGGAGTTGCAGGGAAATAAAATATCTTTATATTTATGCCCATAACGACGCGGGAATAGCTCAGTTGGTAGAGCACAACCTTGCCAAGGTTGGGGTCGCGAGTTCGAGTCTCGTTTCCCGCTCAACGATATCTCTCATCCAAGGCCTCCTTTCCGGAGGCTTTTTTTATTATGTCCCGCGCTCATTTTCCGAATCTCCCTGCCGGCCTGTTGCTTTTGGTCCGGCGATAGCAGTGTATCATCTCCCTGTCGGATCGGACTGTTTACTCCTGTGATAAGGAGTGAAGCGAAAATTCCGTTTATTTTTATCTTGTAAAAAAAGATGGATTCCATTGTATTCCTCGCTTCATTCCAAACGACAAACCTCTCAGCTGAATTGATTTGCGACTTTCAGTCGAGTGATTGACAAAAACAAGATTCGAACTGCACATGCTGAACGTCAAGCACCTGATCACCTTTTCCGGGCCGAGCCCTTTTGCCATGGAACCCGTCGTGGTGGCAGCTATCGACCTGCCGGGCGAGTATCCTTATACTGGAGAAGTCCTCAGGCAGGGATGCCGACGGCTGCAGGAAGCTTTCCCCGAGTGGATTCCTGCGGAATTTCCTCCCGATCTCCCTCCCGGCGAACAGATCGGGACGACTATTGTACAATGGGCGCTTGGCGCTCTCAACGAAGTCAGGGGGTTTCTTCATGATACCGGATCGGCATCATCACCGGATGGGGTTCTGGTCTGGATCGGCTACCACCATCCCAGAGTAAGCATTCATGCTCTCGAGCTTGGACTGAACACCCTGAAGCACGCCTGCCTAAATGAAGGATTTTGCCGCTCTGCGGCAGACCCGGACCTTGCATCGTTCTGGCAGACCTGCAGAGAGCACCATCCCGACTACCAGGCATGCATCCTTATGGAGGGTGCACGAAGCAGGGGAATTCCCTTTTTGCCCTTCATCCCGCAAACAAAGTACTGGCAGTTCGGCTGGGGATGCCGCTCCGAGATTTTCTACGAATCATCGTCAAATGCTGACGGAGTGCTGGGGTTCCAATTCCAACATTCAAAAATCCTTTCAAAAAATGTTTTCGAAAAACTCGGGTTTCCAACACCAGCTGCCCGACTTGCCGGAAATAAAAGAGAACTTGAAGAAGCTGCAGAACAGGTGGGATGGCCCTGTGTTCTGAAACCGATATCCGGAGGGAAAGGAAAAGGGGTCACCGTAGGAATCCGGAACATGTCTGAACTGGAGAGGGCGTTCGATCATACAAAAGGGGTTACCGACAGACCATTGCTGGTCGAAAGATTTGTTCCCGGCTATGATCACCGGCTGACAATCATCGGAGGAAAGTTGACGGCCGTTACCCGCCGCAATGCACCTTTTGTAACAGGTGATGGAAAGAGCACAATACTTGAACTGATCGAGAACGTCAACAGAGAAAGAACGGATAACCTTGTCAAAAGCAGGTTTCTCTGTCCTGTTCCTGTAGATGAGACCCTTCTGCTGTACCTTTCACAGCAGGGAATGGAACTTGATACAATCCCCGCTTCAGAAAAAAAGATAACCCTGAGGGCCAACGCCAACATATCAACGGGTGGATCAGCTACCGATGTAAGCAGCCTGGTGCATCCCGATGTCAGAAAAATGGCTGAAACAATTGCTAAAACCATGGGTCTCTCAACGGCAGGTGTCGATTATATCACAGAGGATATCGGAAAACCCTGGTGCGAAGGCGGTGCGATCATCGAGATTAATTCCACTCCCGGACTGGATGTCGCTTTATGCGGAGGAGCAAATGTTATCGAACTTTCCTGCAGAACCCTTGGTAACCTTGTCGGACGGATACCATTCCAATTGGTCATCGCAGGAGAGCCTGAAATACGGGCCGCTGCTGAAAACCTCAGACAATATCGTTTCCGGGATGGAATCGGATGGACTTGCTGCGGGTTCGAAACGCAAATCGGAAACATGCCTCTCTCCATTAGCGGTGACGGAACATGGCCCGGTATTCTATCATTGCTCATCAACCGGCTTGTGACTGAAGTCATCGCAGTCTGTACACCGGAGCAGATCATGAGGAACGGACTTCCTGTTGATCGGGTCGAACGCACCTGCATATGCGGGGACTTGCCTTTGATCGATGAATGGGTGGTTGTGCTCGAAGAGTGCAGTGGGTCCGTAGTCAAATTTTCCTCCTGGGACGAATGCTTCCGAATCCTGAAAACACATGCGTCAGCAGATAGTAACCCAGAGTGAAATCTGAAAACCGGTATGCAGTGATCCTTGTTTCAGATAATAAAAATGTTCTTCTCCGGAAGCCGGTCATGGAATAAAATTCTGACAGGAGAGTTCCGGGCAAACCGTAAAATCTTGACGCACCTGTGCAACTCCCGACAGAAACCTCCCCGGCACATCCGCTTGCCGATACTTCGGCCCTCGTCCTGCTCTGGTGCGGACATGAAATCTACCGGACCGGTGCGGTTGAACAATATTCCCGAAAACTTGACCTGAACAACGGCAGAGAACTTCTGAAGCGATGTAACGCCGTCTGGCCGGAGTACGGAAAAGTGATCCGGTTACGCAAATCCTGCATCGCAAAAACTGCATCTTCGCTGCTGAGGAACGGAACGATAAGGCAGGTCGTCATACCCGCCGCAGGCTTCTCCATGCTCGGCATCGAGCTCGCCGCGATGTTTTCCGGTTTAGATGTGTTCGAACTCGACAGGGACGGCATGCCGGAAAAACAGGAAATTACCAGGGCCCTCCGCTATGCCGCTGACAGCAGCCTGCACTGCATCGCTGCCGACATCTGCGATTGTGGTCAGGTTGAACGCCTGCTGTCGGTTGCTGGATGGAAAAGGGCCGAGCCAACACTGCTCGTAATCGAAGGAATATCCTATTACCTGCAGAAAGAAAGCGCAAGAAAGCTATGGGAACTCGTTGCTCCGGAATCGCCGGTCATCTTCGAGTACCTCGTGCCTCTTTCGTCAGTAAATGCAGGAAGGAGACATATTCCCGAAGCTGTCTTTACGGAAATCATGGCATACTGTTCAAGCCCCCCATCGGTTACCTGCTGGAGCGAGGATGAACTGAAATTTGAGCCTTCAGTATCCGTTGACCGCTGTTATTCGCTTTCGGATATCGATAAATAATACCGGAAATATCGATAAACCGCTTTTTCCGGAGAGGAAGGATGGATGGATCGAAGTAGCGGTCATGCACCGGAACAGCTCATGAATGTGCCGCTCCTGTATGTCTGGTAACGGAACCGTGTTTTCAGCAGGCAGAACAGGAAATACAAATAAAATCATGTTAATAACCGAATTTTTTCGTAAAATTGCGATTGATGTGAAATTATTACGGCAATCCTGATGTTCCTGTCAGTGATATCGCGGCAATTAAAATGAACCAGTATGAAAACGAATCCAGAGACTCATAAAAAAAATGTCCATGACCTCGAGAAAGAAGTTGCCGATCTCAAGGCAAGGATCACCTTCAAGGACATGGAACTTACCAGGATATCCACTGCGGTTGCTGAGAAGACAAGCAAGCTTAAACGACTTCTTGATCAGATAGAAAGCCTCGAACTGGACCAGGCAACGAAAAAAAGCATGAAGGAGTCATGCCTCACACTCATAGACAGCCACACCATCGGTAAAATGATCAATGCGGAGCTGACCGAAGCGGATTCCGTATTTCTTTCCAGGCTTCAGAAAAAACACCCGAAGCTCAACCAGCGCGAAATGAGAGTGCTCCACCTTGTAAAGCTCAACCAGGATACGAGGGAAATAGCCCAGACCATCGGCATCTCGACACGAGGGCTGGAAAGTATTCGCTACCGCCTGCACAAAAAGCTGGACCTCGGTAAGCACCAGTCGATCAAAACCTACCTCTCCGATTTCGCTGTCAGTGAATAATCAAAGAATTGAACGAACGAAAAGAGGCTCTCTTTCAGATTACAGGAAGGACGGCCTCTTTCTATTTCAATCGAGGAAGGGCAATACCTGAACACTCAGAAGAATTTGCCGACAATATCAGTCAATCCTCCGAGATTCCCGAAATTTACGGCAACATGCTCGAGAAGATTCCCGGCAGGACTGGCTTTATCGATAATTTCAGGCAACGCGTTCGCTATCGCCGTTCTGGCACTCTCTTCCGAAATACCCGTTTGTGAAGCAAACTCCCGGATCTTGCCCGAATCGATAATTTTCGTAAGGATATCGGGAGATATCACCGTATTGGCCCCGGTACCAAGCCAGGAATTGACAATATCGCCAAGTCCGCCCTCCTGCATGGTTGAGACAAGTGAAGCGAGATTGAGCGAACCGCCCTGAGCTCCGAATAAATTTTGAAGTGCAGAAACAAGCTGGTCCGACGGAAGGGCATCCATTTCCTGTCCGAGATTTTGCCTGATTACTGATGCGCCCCATTCCATTATTCCGGAAAAATCCATAAATGATCCTCCTGTTTGAAGGTTTTCAGCATTGTCAATGGGAAACCTTTTTTCCAAGCGTTTTCGCCTGTGATATCCAGCTTTCCACTTCTGATTCCGCAGGCACTCTGCGCACAAGATTTTTTGCCCCATTGATCTCGGCCATTTTGCCTGCAAGGTTATCCGCCCTCCTCTGTGCCAATTCAGGGACAGTATCGACACCGGCAGCTTCCAGAAGTTCGGCAAACTCCCCGCCGACCCCTTTAAGGCGGAACAGGTCCGCGTGATTTACCCACTTCAGGATAAGGACATCGGAAATACCGGTTGATTCGGCAATGGTTTTTCTTCCGGCTGCAGTACTGCCCTGTTCGAGCAAAGATTCAACAGTCGTTATTCCGGCACTCTGCAGTTTTGCAGCATAACTTTCTCCGATACCTTCTATCTCTGATATGTTTGACATTTGGACCTCCTGTTTAAGGATTTTTGAGGGGTACTGAAAAGTGAACAAGCACAGACAACCATCAAAAAAATTTGATCATCATCACGGTATAGACACCATACCTGTTATCATTAAATGATTTTACATCTCTCTGAACATGCATTGAAATAACGAATGGAAGTCGAGCGGAGTTCCAGCAAAATCGGGATCATATTCAAAAAGGAAGTCCCTAAAACAGCTTCACCCATCGACTGTGCTTCGTAGCAGATAAAGAGATCTACCCTATACATCCGAACCGAACATAAAGAACAGCGGTCAGAAGATACTCTCTTGGGATACTCGCAGGTATTTCCTTCTCAACGAAGAAACAGCTGACAAAACAGAGAGCGACGAGCGTATCGAAAGAAGTGCTTTCCGTTCCGAAAAATTAATGGCCAAATGCCGGGGGAAATGTGATGGCAAAGAAATACCTGTTTTGGAGAATTCGTCAGAAGACTGGAAAGCAAGGTATTCAGATTTCTTGAGTTACCTGAAACCAGCAACAGGGGATCAGAGCTGCGGCAGGAATTTCATTTGAACCATACGATTATTTTCTGATCTCCCGCATGAATATCCTTGGCCTTTCAGAAAAAATTTCCTCGTCTATTTCCGCCACCTTCGGCTGTTCTTCACGAAGCTTGCGTGGCAAGGGCACGTTCAACATCTGGCAGATCTCTTCAAGCGATGGCACCCGTCCCCGGCAACGGACCTTCCCGTCGATGATCAGGGCCGGCATTGACATGACGCCATGCCGGACAATTTCCCGGTACTCTTCCACCTTTTCCACCACGGCATCGACACCAGCGGTCGTGATTACTGTTTTGACCAGATCGGCAAGCCGGGTGCTTTCAAGCCCCACAGTACCCAATACTTTAATTTGCATGACAAAATTCAGGTTTGTTTGCCAGATACTCCTGGAGGCTGTAAATTCCCGGGATCACGCTGATGGCCGGCAAATCGAAACGGTCGGTTTATCTGTTCCGTGTATATCAACAGGAACTTATGGTGTAATATAACAACCTTTACCCATATCGTCACCCACCCTTTCCTTCTGTCCGGAAATATCACGATCGTGATACCTGTTTTGTTATTATAATCTTAAACTGAGGCCCGACCAGAGGCCATAATCCATTCAGGGGCACCCAATATGGAAAAGAAACTCCTGATTATCCAGGCTCATCCGGACAGCGAAAGTTTCTGCGGAGCGCTCGCTTCTGCCTACGAATCCGGGGCTGCCCATGCCGGACATTCCGTAAGCCGCATCGACCTCGGCGAACTCAGCTTCGATCCCGTACTGCACAAAGGTTATCGTGAAGTCCAGCCTCTCGAACCAGACCTGCTCGATGCCAAAGAGGCTCTCATTCAGGCCGGTCACCTTGTTTTTGTCTATCCTGTCTGGTGGGGAGGACCTCCCGCGCTGCTGAAGGGATTTTTCGACCGTCTCTTCCTGCCGGGAATCGCTTTCAAGTTCAACAATCCGCATGCTCTGCGCTGGGAACGTCTTCTTGCAGGACGTTCAGCCCGCCTGCTGGTCACGATGGATACCCCGCCCTGGTACTATCGTCTCATATACCGAATGCCCGGCCACAACCAGATGAAACGAACCATTCTCGATTTCTGCGGCATACGGCCTGTCTTCATTTCAGAATTCGGCCCCGTCAGGACATCAACACCCGAGCAGCGACAGAAGTGGCTTGAGACGGCTTCACAACTCGGTCGGAAAGCGGGATAATACCATCGCTCATCAAAAGCCGGTGGAAACGATCCGGATTATCCCGTATCTTTTTATGAATCGTAACCGAGGTTATTACTGAGGCAACAACAAAGCGCAGGGAAATCCATGCATCGGGTCTGTCATTGTGAATGAAGCATAGCGAAATGAAGAATCCATTTGATTTCTATACAATAATTTAAGGATTCTTCGCTGTGCTTTCCATGAACAGGTACCACATTCAGAATATACGGTGCCCAGAATTTACGAGGTTATTGTTCATGGTCCGTGTGCGGTAGCGACCGGAAACCGTGGATTCAGCATGACGAACCATAATGTCATGCTGAACGTAATGAAATGCAGTGAAGCATCCATTTCCAGACGTTGCCCATGATGGATTCTTCACTTCGTTCAGAATGACAGAAAAAGGACAGAATGACAAGAAAAGGCAGGATGTAAAAAAAACCAGAAGGCAAGAATCGCCCGTTTGCGTTAGCGGCCGGGTACAGGAAACTCAGAATGACAAAATCAGGGCTATTTATTTTACACATCAAAACTGACAGTTTTACTTGCCGCAGTAATGATTAAATGATGATCCACATATGCCATGGAAAAACAGGTGTCGTGTAAATGGCTGGCGGTGAAAATCTTCGGTACGGCTTTCCTCGCATTGGTTTTACTTTTTGCAGGAAGCAGTCTGTTTCAGCCGCCTGAAAAAATATCCCCGGAAGCCTACCGCGCTGCCTATGCCGCCCTTGGCCGCTACCGCGCGCAGCATCCCGGAGAACAGCCCCTCACCATCGCGATCGTGGATTTTTCCAAACCGTCATATGTTGAACGCATGGCTGTCGTTGACCTGACGAACGGCAGCGAGACGTTTTACCGGGTAGCACACGGGAAAAAATCAGGGCAACTCTATTCCCGGATATTCTCCAACATTCCCCAGTCGAACATGAGCAGCCTCGGCCTCTACAAGGTGCTCGACGCATATTATGGCGATCACGGAAAAGCCATGCGGCTCGAAGGTCTTGAACCGGCGCTGAACGACAGCGTTTTCGTCCGGGACATTGTGCTGCACTCGGCGAGCTACGTCTCACAGGGCTATATCCTGCTCAACCTGATGACGTTCAACGGTCCGATGATCGGCAGAAGCAACGGTTGTTTCGTCGTTTCACCCTCCGAGATCGAAGAGATTGTCGCGAAGTTCTCTCGTGGAGCGTTCATTTACGCCTGGGCCGACACTTCGGGAACGAAGGGATATCGATAGAAAACAGAAAGCCCGGATCGCTCCGGGTTTTCTGTTGTATTTGTCTATGCCATTCAGATCGCGTCGATAATCGCATTGAAGGTGGCGCTGGGCCTCATCGCGGCAGCAGTGAGCCTGTCGTCCGGATGGTAGTAACCGCCCATGTCGACCGGCTTTCCCTGCGCATTGATCAGTTCCTCGTTGATCTTCGCTTCACCGGCAGCAAGCCTGGCTGCAACTCCGGCAAAACGTCGGCTGAGTTCCGCATCGGCACTCTGGCCGGCAAGCGCCTCAGCCCAGTAGAGGGCAATATAGAAATGGCTCCCCCGGTTGTCGATCTGGCCAACTTTGCGTGCCGGCGACTTCCTTTCGTCGAGGAATTTGCCGATAGCCTGGTCGAGCGTGTCGGCAAGGACCTGCGCCTTCGGGTTGCTGAACACCCTGGCGAGGTGTTCGAACGAAGCTGCAAGGGCAGAAAACTCGCCAAGCGAATCCCAGCGGAGATATCCTTCCTTCTGGAACTGCTGGACATGTTTCGGGGCCGACCCGCCGGCACCGGTTTCAAACAGACCGCCGCCGTTCATGAGCGGCACTATCGAAAGCATCTTCGCGCTGGTGCCGAGCTCGATGATCGGAAAAAGGTCGGTCAGGTAGTCACGAAGCACGTTTCCGGTGACGGAGATGGTGTCTTTTCCCGCCCTGAAACGCTCCAGGGAGAATTTCATGGCATCGACGGGTGGCAGGATGCAGATTTCCAGACCGGAGGTGTCGTGATCCTTCAGGTATTCGTTAACCTTGGCAATAATCTCGGTGTCATGTGCGCGGTTGCTGTCGAGCCAGAAAACAGCCGGAGCTCCGGTCGCTTTCGCGCGGTTGACGGCAAGTTTCACCCAGTCGCGGATAGGGGCGTCCTTGACCTGGCACATCCTGAAGATGTCGCCGGTCTCGACAGCCTGCTCCATGAGGGTTGCGCCGGAAGCATCCACGATGCGGACCGTGCCGTTGCCTTTCATGATGAAGGTCTTGTCGTGTGAACCGTATTCCTCGGCTTTCTGCGCCATGAGGCCGACGTTCGGTACGCTGCCGATGGTGGAGGGATCGAATGCGCCATGCATCCTGCAGTCCTCGACCATGGCCTGGTACATCGTCGCATAGCAGCGGTCCGGGATCATGGCGATGGTGTCGTGCAGCTGCCCGTCAGGTCCCCACATCTTGCCCGAATCGCGAATGACGACCGGCATCGATGCGTCGACGATGATGTCGTTGGGAACGTGCAGGTTGGTGATGCCCTTGTCGGAATCGACCATGGCGAGCGCAGGACGAGAACCGTACACCGCTTTGATATCAGCTTCGATCTCCGCACGTTTCTCTTCCGGGAGGTTCAGGATTTTCGCGTAGAGGTCCCCGAGGCCGTTGTTCACGTTAACGCCGAGATCCCTGATCACCGAAGCATGTTTTTCGAAAACGTCGCTGTAGAAAACCGAAACCGCATGGCCGAACATGACCGGATCGGAAACCTTCATCATGGTTGCCTTCAGGTGCAGGGAAAGCAGAAGGCCTTTCTGGCTGGCTGCGGCAATCTGGTCGGCATAAAACCCGCGGAGCGCTGCGACGTTCATGACTGCGGTATCGATAACCTCGTCTTTCTGAAGAGCGGTTTTCTCCTTGAGAACGGTCACATTGCCACTGTTGTCTGTAAATTCGATACGAACGGAAGTCGGCTCGCCGATCGTAACCGACTTTTCGCTGCCGTAGAAATCCTTGCCACCCATATGGGCAATATATGTTTTTGAGTCGCTGCTCCAGGCACCCATTTTGTGCGGATGCTTTTTCGCATACTGCTTGACCGAAAGCGGGGCGCGGCGGTCGGAGTTGCCTTCACGCAGCACCGGATTCACCGCGCTGCCGAGAACTTTCGCATACCGTGCCTGTATCTGTTTTTCCGCGTCGTTTGCCGGCGCTTCAGGATAATCGGGAATGTTGTAGCCATGGTCCTGCAACTCTTTGATCGCCGCTTTCAGCTGCGGAATGGACGCGCTGATGTTCGGAAGCTTGATGATGTTCGCTTCCGGTGTAAGCGCAAGTTCGCCCAGTTCGGCAAGCTCGTCGGAGATTTTCTGGTCTTCCCTGAGGTTGTCCGGAAAGTTGGCGATGATCCTGCCCGCAAGCGAAATATCACGGGTTTCGACCTGGATGCCGGTACCCTTCGTGAAAGCCTGTATCACAGGAAGAAGGGAATATGTCGCCAGTGCCGGAGCTTCGTCGATCTTGGTATAGATGATGGTTGCCGGTTTCGTCATATCGATGATGGTTTTATTTATTGTTTGATTGAACGCTCATTTGGAATCACACCAGAACGATCCGGCAGGACGGATGGACGGCAAACCTGCCTTCCCGGACCTCGAACACATAAACTTAAAGGCGCACACCGGCCGTCACGCAGGTACGGTTATACTGTGCGGGTTCGGATGGCTTTCGCCCTGCGGCCTCGGCGCAGCTTATGTTCTATAGAAAATAATGCAAACCCGCCTGCATGAAAGAAACAGGCTGGAGAAAAAGGGCTCCGGGCAGCTTTTCCTGTCCAGTCAAAAGGATTGGAAAGGAAAAGCTGCGACCCGGACAAGTTCCGGGCGATTGCCGGATAATATCACATAATAACAGGGAAACCTGCTACAACCTCGGTTCCGCTGACGGTTACCGTGAGGAATAAAACTCATCGAGACCTACTCTTGCGGCCAGCTCCGAATCGGTCAGCACCTCGTGGGCAAGCTTGATCATGGGTATGGTAGCACCCATGGAACTGTAGCCGCCGTCGTGGAAAAGGTTCTGCATGGTCACCTTTCTGGTGAGATCGCTGAGCAGGGTTATGGAGTATTCTGCGCACTCTTCTGCGGAGGCATTCCCGAGAGGAGACATCAGGTCGCTGTATTCGTACATCTTTTCAAAACCCGGGATGCCGCTTCCGGCTTTCGTGTAGGTCGGGCTCTGTGAAATCGTGTTGATGCGTATGCCCCTCCTTGCAAGCCTCGGTCCGTAACTGCGGACGATGGACTCGAGCAGCGATTTCGCGTCGCCCATGTCCGAGTAGGTCCAGTAGTTCCGCTGTGAAGCGATATAGGAAAGAGCGAGGATGCTGCCGCCGTCACTGATCGCTCCGTTTTTGAGCGCTATGGAGACAATACGGTGAAGCGACAGGCCCGAAACGTCGAGAGTCCTCATGAACCACTCGTAGTTGAGATCTTCGTAGGGTAACTGCTTGCGGATATTCTGCGACATGCCGATCGAATGAACGATAAAATCGACGGGACCGAGCTTCTCTTTCAGTTCAATGAAGCAGCTTTCGACATCTTCGTTTTTCGACGCGTCACACTGGATCACCGGCGCATTGCCGCACAGTGCCGCAAGTTCATCAATTTTACCGAAGCGCATGGCCGCAGCGACGTTCGATATAGCGATCTGTGCACCTTCCTGATAAGCATGCAGGGCTATCTGCCAGCCGATACTGCTCTCATCGAGAGGGCCGAAAATAATGCCTTTTTTCCCTTTCAACAAACCATAGTGCGCTTTCTCGGACATGATATATGCTTCTTCTTTGACAGAAATTGGGGCTGACAGCCTTTTCAAATATTAAAACAATGAAGATACGAGATTGGCGTGAAAACTTAAACAGTTTCCCTGCAATTTTTCTCCTCCCGATCAACCTTTGCCATGGTTATATCTTCATTTTCCTCATCGAACGCAGCTTGTCGAGCACGTTCTTGTTCACGCTCAACTCGCTCTCCTCCTTGTCTGCCGGAGTGTCCTTGAAAACAACCCTGAGGAGGTTGTCCTCGCGGTAGAATTTTTCCATTTCGAGGCTGTAGAGCGCCCTCGGAAGGGTAATGATGCGCTGCGCACGGTCGATGGTCACGACAATATCGGTGCCCATGCGCTCGACGGAAACCTCCTCGACATCCTTGAGAAAAGGAATCTTGATGCAGAGGATTTCACGATGGTCTTCGGTGAGGGCATTTTTCTTGCTCTCGATCCAGAAGTTCTTGCCGGTGTAGAAAATCTTGTCGGGCGACTGTTCGCCGAACACCTTGCGGCTGATATCGTGAAGGGCGTCGGGGCCGATCGGTTCGGTCCTCTGGAGGTGGCAGCGGAAAACCGGGGTCGGATAAAATGAGTTGTCGATCTCCATGAGGTAACGGCTGTGCAGGTCGGCCCAGAACTCGAAGTATTCTCCGACGGTCTTCGATGTCGGCAGGATCTTGTTGATGACGATCCCGTCGATATTGATACCGTAGAGGTGCACGAAGGTATAGGCGCGCTTGGTTTCGAGGATGGACAGTTTCTCCGGGTTCAGGACGAGGCGGAACGTGACTTCCGGGCTGAGGATGAATTTGTTGATATCCTCCATCTGCTTGAGCAGCAGGTTGACCTCGTTGAAAAAATCGTCGTCGGGTATGGAGTTGCCGCTCAGCGGCCTCGCGATGGAAGACATGCTCTTGTAGAGCTTGAAAAACTGCTTGCCCATGTTGCCGCCGATGATGATCTCGGGATAGGCGAGCAGGCGAAGGGTGTTGCCGGTCGGGGATGTGTCGAGCACGACGGTATCCCACCTGCCGGACTGCGCCTCGTCAAGAAGGCGGCTGAGCGCGAAGATTTCGTCGAGGCCGGGCTGGGTGGTCAGCTCGGTTGCCATTCCGGAATCGATCCCCTTGTTCTTGTATGAGGAAGAAACGAATTTCTGGAACCCGGACATATTTTTCTTCAGCTCGTGGATGGTATCGACTTCGAGCCCGTAAAGGTTGTGTTCGATTTTCTGGGGCTCGTTGCGGCTTATTTTCATGTTGAAAACATCCGAAAGAGAGTGCGCAGGGTCAGAAGACATGATGAGGACCTTCTTGTTCTGCCTGGCCAGTGCGACGGCAGTGCAGGAGGAAATCGTGGTCTTGCCGGTCCCTCCCTTGCCCGAATAGATGATAACTCTTGTCTGCAGTTCGTTTTCCGTTAAATCCCTCGACGACATAAAAAACTCCGCTGTTAAAGGTCAATGATCGTGATTAGGCCTTCCCCCACAGGAGAATCAGAACCGTAATTTAAGAAAGTATCACATTTCCCCTGCTTCGAGAAACACAATCTTTTTCTTCAGCGCAGGCAGGAGCCGGCGCATATACTCTTCATGGGTGATTTCCACTGCTCCGAGCTTCTCGAGGTGGGGGTTCATGATCTGAGCGTCAAGGAGAAGGTAGCCTTTCTGTCTCAAATGGCTAACAAGACTGTCGAAGGCAACCTGGGAGGCATAGGCACGGCGGAAAAACATCGACTCCCCGAAAAACGCGGCGCCCATCGCGACCCCGTAAAGTCCCCCGGCAAGTTCCCCCTCGTGCCAGCATTCGAAACTGTGCGCCACACCGAGAGTGTGCAGCATGAGATAGGCTTCGACGATATCATCGGAAATCCAGGTGTTGCTGTCGTTTCTCCTGGGTGCCGCGCATTGCCTGATAACGCTGTCGAACGCTTTGTCGATGGTGACCGTGTATTCGTTGTTTCTGATCACCCGCTTCACCTGGCGAGAAGGCTTGTAGCTGTCAAGGGGGAAAACAGCCCGGTTATGCGGCTGGCACCAGTAGAGCTTGCCGTCTTCCGGGTTCGCCATGGGAAAATACCCGAGCCGGTACGCCTTGAGCAGTTCATCGATACGGATCATGGCAAGATAAGGTTGCCCCGATCAGCGGGACTTGAGAAGGACATCTTCCGGAACACGTTTGGGAATGCGCCTGATACCGTTGGCATCGGTGCGGCTGCCGACCGGATCGTCTTCGGACATCTGCTCGATGACCACGGTTTCCGCCGGTTTTCCGAGCGCAATGACAAGCAGGGGGAGAAAAAGGGAAGGAATCCCGAAATGATTGTTCACCCCTTCCCTGTCGAAAGATGATATGATACTGCCACCAAATCCGGCATCGGTGGCTCCGAGCAGGATAGCCTGTGCGGCAATGCCGCTGTCCATGCCGAAATCGCTGCCGAGGCAAAGGTCACCGAACATGATGATGAAGGCAGTCGGGCGCTCGCTTTCCGGCATGCCCGACCACCCGGCGAAAGATCCTTCAGGGAGAAGCATCGATACGAGCGCAGCGGTATCCGCGGGGTCTGTGACCGGGAGGTATTTGAGCGGCTGGAGGTTGCCCCGGGAAGGAACATAGCAGGCAAGCTCCACAAGGGAACGCAGCAGCTCATCCGGAACGGCAAGGGAGCCGTCGAATTTCACGTAGTTCCGGCCCCTTGTTACAAGATCCCTGAAAAGCATGCGGTATCGTGGTTAAGGCTTTTCGCTCCAGGCTGCCTGGGTATATTTCGTCAGATCTCCCCAGTGCCCGCTTTTTATCCATTCAGCAATATAATCCACCGTCCTGGAATAGTTCAACGGCTCCCTGCAGGGCCTTTTCAGCCATTCGTCAAGTACGCTGCGGTCGAGCGCGTGCATGACCATGCCGTAGTGGAGTTGGTCCATGGCGAGAGCGTTCGATTCCTGTTCGATCTGGCCGTCAAGAGGCCTGAGGAGAAGTTTTTTTCCGAGATGGAGCGCTTCACCCGGAAGCTCGAACCCGGCATTGCAGACCACCCCGTCGGATTCCATGAGATCACGCAGGAACCCTTCCCGCGAATAGGTGCGGTAGTGCAGGTGGCCCTCGTCGCCCGCTTCGCTGACCTTGCCGTAGATGTAGAATTCGTAACCGCTGAAAGGCCTGGTGAACGCGGTGACATCCTCGACCTCCTCGAAGGGCAGGTAGACGAGTATCTTGCCCTGGACGCGGAGCAGGACATCCTGTTCGTAGAGGGATGCCGGAATGACCGGCGGAAAGATAGGCTGCCCGAAATCGCTCCAGTGCAACCCGGCATTATAGCGGGCGGGCGCAAAATTCAACAGAGTGTATTTCTCGAAGACATTGCCCCGTGCGAAGGGAATGTTGTACTTGAAAGCGTACTGGTGACCGAACCCCATCGAGGGGATGTTCCGCAGCCTTGCGGCCATCGAGCTGACCGGCTCGAAATCGGTGATGACGAGGTCGATGCCCAACGTGTCGAGGGTCAGGACATCAGCCATCAGGCGGCTGAGATCGAGCTGGAACATGGTCTCGATATAGTTCATCTTCCCCTTGTAGGTCACGAGCGTCATCCCCTTCATGACCCGGTAGGGGCTGAACACCTCGATTTCCCTGAGCTCGCTCTCCTTGCGTCCGCTTATGATGACTTCGATATCGTGGCCGTCCTCCTTCAGCCTGCGGACCAGTTCCCTGCTCCGGCTGATATGGCCGTTACCCGTTCCCTGCACACCGAATAGGATCCTCATGCTGCTGCTTTTGTTTTACGTGATACGCATCTCAATGCATTTCACCTCTGGACCGTAAGATTGGCATACTGGACCATCAGCGTCTTTTCTCCCGCGCTCCTGAACTGTATCCTGACTTTCTGCTTCGCGCCGGTACCCTGGACATCGAGCACGGTCCCGGAGCCGAACACCGCATGATGCACCATCGTTCCCTTTCGGATGCCTGCCGCCTGTGGTTTCGGCCTGCTTTCAGGAGCGGAAGGGGCTGCCGCCAGGTCCTGCCTCCGAGCAAGTTCCGGACGGGAGACGGGCTGGCCGCCCTGCCGTTCCTTTGCCTGGATATCGGACAGGTAGGCACCGCTCTCCTTCTGGACGATCGACGCGTCAATTTCACCGATAAACATCGATTTCAGGCAGTAATGGGGCTGGCCGTACTGATAACGGGTCTGGGCCCATGAAAGGAAAATCTTCTCCTGCGCCCTCGTCATGGCCACGTAGAAAAGTCGGCGCTCCTCCTCGAGCTGTTCCGGCTCGTAAGCGTTGAGCGGAAAGAGCTTCTCTTCGAGGCCCGTGATGAACACGACGGGGAACTCGAGGCCTTTCGCCGCATGCACCGTCATCAGCGAAACATAGTTGTCCGAATCCTGGGCCTCGTCGTAGTTCGAGGCGAGGGAAATATTTTCAAGGAAATCCCGGAGAGAGCTGCCGTCAGGGTTATGATCGGAAAAATCCCTCGCCATCGAAAGCAGTTCCAGCAGGTTTTCATACCGGGCCAGCGACTCCGCAGTGTTCTCGGCCTGGAGCAGAAGGGGTATCGAGGTCAGGGTGAACAGCTCCGAAAGGACTTCGTAGACTGTTGCGGTTTCCGCCATTGATTCGAGCTTGTCGATAACACCGGCAAAAGAAGCGAGCGCGTTGACGAGGCGCTGCTGGAAACCGCCCTCTTCGGCACGCTTTATCGCCTCGTAGAGCGAGATGCCTTTCTCCTCGGCGAACTCCCTCAGGCGGGCGACGCTGACATCCCCTATTTTCCTCGGCGGGAAATTCAGTATCCGCAGCAGCGATTCGGTATCGCGGTCGTTGAGGATAAAGCGGAGATAAGCCACGGCGTCCTTGATCTCCTTGCGTTTGTAGAACGAAACGCTTCCGAAGATCCTGTAGGGAATGCGCAGCCGGCGCATGATATCCTCGATCACCCTCGACTGCGCATTGGTCCGGTAGAACACGGCGAAGGCACTGTATTCATAACCCTGTTTCATGCGCAGCGAATTGATGCGCTCCCCGACTTTTTCGGCTTCCCGCCGCTCGTCCTGCGCTTCCATCAGCGTCAGCGGCTCACCGGTGTTCCGATGGGAGACCAGCTCTTTGCGGATCTGCCTGACATTGCGGCTGATGACGCTGTTGGCGGCTTTCAGGATGTTGCCCGTGCTGCGGTAGTTTTCGATCAGCTTGAAGGTCTTCGCTTCCTTGTAATCGTCCTGGAAGTTCAGGATGTTGGTGATGTCGGCGCCACGCCACGAATAGATCGACTGCGCGTCGTCGCCCACGACGAAGATGTTCCGGCGTCGCGCGCCGAGCATTTTCGCGGCAAGGTACTGGGCGCGGTTGGTATCCTGGTACTCGTCGATCAGAATGTAATGGAACATATCCTGCAGCTCTTCGAGCACCCTCGGAAACTGGTTGAACAGTTCGATCGGCTTGATGAGCAGGTCATCGAAATCGAGGGCGTTGTTTTCCTTCAGCTTCCGGTCGTAATGTTCGTAAATGACCGCCGCCTTCTGCTGGTTGTAATCCCCGGCGCTGCGCTGGAACTCGCCCGGCTTGATGAAACTGTTTTTCGCCCGGCTGATGATTCCCTGGATGGTATTGACCGGGACCGAGTCGTGGGAAATGTTGAGATCGGTCATCGACTGCCGGATCAGGCTCTTGCTGTCATCGGCATCGAAAATGGTGAAGTTGCGGCTGAACCCGAGAAGGTCGATGTAATTGCGCAGCAGGCGGGCGAAAATCGAATGGAACGTGCCTATCCACAACCCCCCGGCGCTGCCGTGGCGAAGCAGGGAATCGACGCGGTGGCGCATCTCACCTGCAGCCTTGTTGGTGAAGGTCAGGGCCAGGATGTTGGCGGGTGATACCCCTTCGTTCCTGATCAGGTAAGCTATCCGGTAAGTGATGACCCTGGTCTTGCCGGAACCTGCCCCGGCAAGCACCATCACAGGCCCGGAAGTCGCCGTCACGGCGCCGCGCTGCACCTCGTTGAGTTCGTTCAGAAAATCCGTCAAACCTCTTGCTCGCTTTATCGGTTGCAGTGCCTGCCTTGTCCTGGATTTCCCCTCGGGCACCGAAAAAATATCCTGATGAATTTCGTACAACTTTACCCTTTTTACAAATAACCGGAAACATTTAACCGGCCTTCCGCTCCCTCTTCTTTCCGCATATCGGGAACGAACATCCCCTTCCTCCGGAAAGCGTGGCGCCGGACCCGCCACCGGAGGGCTTCCGGAATATTTTATACAGAGTTACGCATGTTGCCCCGAGAGTTGCTATATTCTCCTTCAAACAATCGCCAAACAAAAAACGCCCAATGTTTCCTCTCGTTTACGAAATCAATACGAGAATCTGGCTGAAAAAACTGAGCGCAATCCACAACAGGGCAATAACCCTCGGCAATGTTCCCGAAAGCGAATTCGCTTTTTTCGCCTCGTCCGGTTTCGACATCGTCTGGCTGATGGGGGTCTGGAACCCCAGCCTCTACAGCAAATCGATCGCGACGGCCCACCCAGGGCTCAGGACCTCCTTTTTCGAACATGTCGATGAGATCGCTCCCGGCGACATCGCCTCTTCCCCGTACTCGATCCCTTCCTACACGGTCAGCGACCTGCTCGGCGGTAAAGACGAACTGGTTCAGTTCAGGGAAAAACTGCATGCATACGGCATAAAGCTGATGCTCGATTTCGTGCCCAACCATCTGGCGCTCGACAACGAATGGCTTCCGAAACACCCGGAGTATTTCATATCGCTGCCGCGTGCCGAGTGGGTACATGATCCCGGAGCCGGCTTCGAATACATGCACGGCAAGTACCTCGCATGCGGCAAGGACCCGTTTTTCGCGCCCTGGACCGATACGCTGCAGCTCAATTATGCAAGGCATGAGACGCACGAGATGATGACCGGAAACCTCCTGAAAATCAGCGACCTCTGCGATGCGGTACGGTGCGACGTAGCCATGCTGGTGCTCAAGAGCGTGTTCAACAGCACCTGGAGCCGTCTCAGCGGCCCGATGCCGCAAGAGTTCTGGAGCAATGCCATTGCGACGGTGAAAGCGCGGCACCCAGGGTTCATTTTTCTTGCCGAATCCTACTGGAACAAAGAGTGGGAGCTCCAGCAGCTCGGCTTTGATTTCACCTACGACATGCCCTTTTATGACTTCATCAGCAGCGCCCCGGTCAACGTCGAAAAGCTCTCGGGCCACCTGAAGGGGCAGTGGGATTACCAGAAGCACCTCTGCCGTTTCATCGAAAACCACGACGAGCAGAGGGCCGCCGAAAAAATCGGGCTCAACAACAAGGCCGCCGCGCTGGTTTTCCTTACCGCGCCGGGCATGCACCTCGTCCACCAGGACCAGATGTCGGGATACCACAAGAAAATTCCCGTCCAGCTGCTCAAGCAGGCCCCGGAAATGAACGACACCGATCTCGAGGAACTCTACGGCAAACTCTTCCAGCTGCAGAAAAAACCGCTGTTCCAGGAAGGCCAGATATCCTGGCTCGAAGTGAACACCGCATGCAGCTCCCACTGTTTCGGCTTCCAGCGCTTCCTCGGCAACGAATACGCGTTCGTCCTCGCCAACTTCACGGCAACGGGCATCACCATGGAGTTCAGGCACCCGTCGCCCGAAAATCTTGATATCGATGCACTGAACTACATCAGTTCGGAAGATGTCGACAAAAGCGCCGACATGACCTACGACGCACCATTTTTCCATGTGAGGCTCTCTCCTCACGAAGCTGTCGTCATCACTCCGTGAGGAAACTTCCGGAACACAGGGGCTGGCAAAGGCCCTTGGTACACTTCTCGAACGTTGAAGAACCATAACGATATTTCCCGATGCAATTCATCATCAAAACCGTCTCTCTCAGGACAACCAGGCCTCTGGAAATCATCGACATCACCCCGGAAGCGGATGCCGCAGTCGCGGCGTCGGGAATCGTCAACGGGCAGCTCAACGTGATGAGCCGGCATACGACCGCCTTCATCGCGATCAATGAAAAAGAGGAAAGCCTGCTCGAAGACATGGAAACCTTCCTCAAACGGTTTGTGCCCAAAGACGGCAACTACCGGCACAACCTGACGTCGGTCGACGGCAGGGACAACGCCCACTCCCATCTTCTCGGCCTGTTCATGAACGCGTCCGAAACCATTCCGGTCGCCCACGGGAAGCTGCTGCTGGGCGAATGGCAGTCCCTTTTCTTCATCGAGCTGGACGGGCCTCGCGAAAAAAGAACCGTTCTCTTCCAGATTTCCGGCGTCTGAGGGGCTCCTCCCCTGCCCCGGGAGGATAAAAAGAGGGTGGAACCGGAAAGGCCGAAATATGGTTACTGCATTGGAAAGCCCACTAAACTGAAATTTCACCAGACATGTCCGACCCAAACCCGGTCCCATCCGTTACAGCACCCCTGCGCATCGCCGATATCCGTTCGCCGGAAGACCTGAAAAATCTCGATATTCCCCAACTGACAGCCCTTGCCGAGCAATGCAGGAAAGAGGTCATCGAGCTGGTTTCCATGAACGGCGGACATTTCGCTTCGAGCCTTGGCGTCGTTGAGCTGACCGTGGCACTGCACCATGTCTACAATTCTCCGAAGGATAAAATCATCTGGGACGTCGGCCACCAGGCCTACATCCATAAACTGCTGACCGGAAGGTTCGACCGGATGCATACGAACCGCCAGTACGGCGGCCTCGCAGGGTTCCCGAAAATTTCCGAAAGCCCGCACGATCCGTTCGGCACAGGGCACGCTTCCACATCGATATCCGCGGCAGCGGGAATTGCGGCAGGAAGGGACCTTATCGGCGGAAAGGAGAAAGTGATCGCCGTCATCGGCGACGGCAGCATGACCGGTGGCATGGCATTCGAGGCCATGAACCATCTGGGGGACCTGAAAAGCGACGTCCTCGTGATCCTGAACGACAACCAGATGGCTATTTCCCCGAGCACCGGCGGTCTGAAAAACCATCTGATCAACATAAGCCTGAACAAGACTTACAACAGGCTCCGCAAGCTGATCTGGCAATCGGTTTCCCTGTTCAACAACGATCTGGGCAATTCGGCCCAGAAAGCGCTGCACAAGATCGAAGACGGAATCAAGGCCGCCCTGACGCCAGGAGCATTCTTCGAAGCGCTCGGCCTGCGTTATTTCGGCCCGATCGACGGGCACAACATGGAGCAGCTGGTCAAGGCGCTCAGGGAGATGCGCGACCTTCCCCATCCCAAACTCCTGCATGTCATGACGACAAAAGGAAAAGGGTTCAGACCGGCGGAGGAAAACCAGAGCAAGTGGCATGCGCACAGCGGGGGCTTCGATATCGTCACGGGCAAATCTATCAAAACAGCGGATAAACCGCAGCCTCCGAAATTCCAGGAGGTCTTCGGTGAAGCGCTTGTCGAACTTGCCCAGAAAGATATCCGGATCACCGCCATCACCGCGGCCATGCCGTCAGGCACCTCTCTCGATCTCTTCCAGGAAGCCCTCCCGCTGCGCTTCTACGATGTCGGTATCGCGGAGGGTCACGCCGTCACTTTTGCGGCCGGGCTTGCGACGCAGGGGCTCAAACCTGTCTGCGCCATCTATTCGACCTTCCTGCAGCGTGCTTACGACCAGATCCTCATCGACGTCGCCCAGCAGCACCTCCACGTCGTCTTTGCCATCGACCGGGCAGGACTCGTGGGCGAAGACGGCCCGACGCACCACGGGGCTTTCGACCTCTCCTACCTCCAGCCGGTCCCGGGAATGGTGATCATGGCCCCGGCCGACGAACAGGAGCTTCGCGACATGCTCTATACCGCCCTGTACCAGGTCAACGGTCCAGTCGCGATCCGTTATCCGAGAGGCAGCGGAACCGGCATCACCCTGCGCAGGGAGTTCCTGCCGATGGAAATCGGCAAGGCGGCCGTTGTCCGTGAAGGCACTGGCATCGCCCTGCTCTGCATGGGCAACATGGTGCAGAAAGGCCTCGAAACGGCTGAGAGCCTCAGGGAAAAGGGCATCGACGCCGCAGTGGTGAACATGAGGTTCCTCAAACCTCTGGATACCGCGATTATCGGTGAGCTCGCCCCGAAAGTCACCCATTTCGCGGTTATCGAGGAAAACAGCTGCATCGGCGGTCTCGGCAGTGCTGTTATCGACCACCTCAATGCGGCCGGAATGCAGCATCCCCTGCTGAAGCTCGCGCTACCGGACGCATTCGTAACGCACGGCCACATGGACGACCTCTACAGGGAAACCGGTTTCGACATCCCTGCGTTGACATCGAAGATATCGGCGTTCTATATGCCGGAAGGCAGGTGAAGCAGCATGAGCAGCGCAAGCACACACCTTGCCGCAATGTTGGCAAGGATGCCGGCAAGCAGGTCATCGGCCATGATGCCCCATCCCCCGGGCAACCGCTGAAGGGCGTCGATTGGGCCTGGCTTGAGAATATCGAACAGGCGGAAAAAA
This sequence comes from Chlorobiaceae bacterium, assembly GCA_013334565.1. GTDB lineage: Bacteria > Bacteroidota > Chlorobiia > Chlorobiales > Chlorobiaceae > Chlorobium. The sequence continues at coordinate 37,200 of JAAXXI010000007.1, read as the reverse complement.
AGAAAGGAAAGCGTGAATGGGACCACTCCGTAGGGAACCGCCGCGAGCGCCAGCCACTGGCCGGCAAGTTCGTCAATGGTAACGATGGAGGGATCCTCCCCGAAATGCTCTTCCATGACCGTTCCGGCCCATACTCCGGCGGCACAGGCGACGGCCACGAGACCGCACATGACCTTTGGATCGAGCATGCCTGGAAAAAAGATGCAGGGAAGGACGGCAAGGAGGCTGGTGAAGGTCCCGGGGGCCCAGGGAAAGTATCCGGCCCCGAAACAGGTCCCGATAATTTTCGCTACGGTCAGCCTCATGACACCCTCAACCCTGAAATGGCTTGCCGGAGTAAATCTTCCAGTTGCTCACCAGGTAGGAAATCCCCGTGTAGACCGTGAGGACGGTAACCGCGAGCATGATGTAATTCAGGATATCGTTCATGAGGAACGTGCTGATCATGCTCGTTGCGCTTCGGCCAAGGAAGGCAGTCTCCTTGAGAAGCACGAGGAACATGACCGCATAGACGAAGAGATGCTGAACGAGCGTCTTGTATTTCGCTTCCATGCTGGTCACGACCGGTTTGTCCTTCATTTCGGCATAGATCCGCAGGCCGGTGATAACGACATCCCGGACAACGACCAGGAGGACCATCCAGAGCTGAAGGTAACCGAGCCAGACGTAGAGCAGGAATGCCGCCGTAATAAGCAGTTTGTCGGCAAGAGGATCGAGAAATGCGCCGAGCCTCGTTGTCTCTCCGTACTTGCGTGCATGGTAGCCGTCGTAAATATCGGTCAGCGAGGCGAAAGCGAACACAATGACGCCTGCGACCTTGCTGGCCGGATCATCCTGAAGCAGGAGAAATACAAAAACCGGGACGAGCGCTATCCTCAGGGCAGTCAGCAGGTTGGGAATGGTCAGGTATGTATGTAACTGCTGTTTCACGCCCTGCGGTTTTATGGATAGTTATGGTATCGGGTACCGGGACACGGTTTACACCCCGTTCGGGCACCTACGGCTTAAGATAGTGCATTGCACGCTGTTTTTCAATCCGCAGCTGCAGACGAAAAGCGGAAAAAGCTCACTTGAGCTCAACCACGGTCACTCCGGTCCCGCCCTCGTCCCATTCCCCAAGACGGAAGTTTTTCACCGACGGGTGCTGCTGCAGGAATTCCGCCGTCCTCTGCCGGAGAGCCCCCGACCCTTTCCCGTGAACTATGATGCCCGAGCGAATACCGTTCAGCCTCATGGAGTCGATGAAACGGTCGATCTTCATGATAGCTTCGTCGCCGGCAAGTCCCCGGAGATCGAGCCTCGTCGATTCGAATAAACCGGAAGCGACCGACCATGAACTTTTCTTTCCCGGAACTTCGGGAGATCTCTGCATTTTCCGCTCCTCTTTCCTTGAAATTTTTTCCAGGTTCCTCAGTGAGGTGGTGAGCCTGAAATTTCCGCAACGGACGATCGCCGTGTCCCTGCTCACGCTTTCCACTTCGCCCGTTGCGTTCGAATCAAGAAATCTGACAAGGTCGCCTTCCCTGATCGACAAATCGCCGGTGAACCGGTTTTCTTCATCCCTTTCCCCAGCCTTCCTTACCGCTTCCTGCAGCTTCCGGCCGAGCTTATTCCTCGCTTCACGCACCGCTTCTTCATCTGAAGGGGCGTTTTTCACCTCCTGAAGGATACCTTTGATTTCCTTGCGGGCATGTTCGACCTCCCTCATGATTTCCCTCGAAACGCCAAGCTTCAGCTCCCGCTGCCTGCGGAGGAGCTTCGATTCTTCCTCGCGCATGCTGCGCTCGCGCTCGTCGAGTGCGGCATTTTCCTCGCCGAGCCGTTTGCGCAGGGAGCGGTTTTCTTCGAGCATCGACTTGAGGTCATCGAGCATCGTTTCAAGTCCGATTTTCTCGCCATGCATATACCCCGCGGCCCGCTCTATCATCTTTTCCGGAAAGCCCATCCGTTTCATCATGGCGAAAGCGAAGCTGTTGCCCGGCAGCCCCTTGATGAACCTGAAGGTCGGCTGGAGGCCTGTGCGGTCGAACTCCATGGCGCCGTTCAGCACACCCGCCCGTTCATGCGCATATGCCTTGAGCTCGCCGATATGCGTCGTCACCACGCACTTGCAGCCCCTTTCGAGCAGCTCCTCGATAATGGCACGTGCAATCGCACCGCCTTCCTCGACGTCGGTCCCTGCGCAGAGCTCGTCGACAAGCACGAGGTCCCGGCTGCCGGCAGACCCGATGATCTTCCTGATCTCTTCAAGATGGGAACTGAATGTCGAAAGGTCGTTATCGATGGACTGGTCATCACCGATTTCAATGAAAATGTTGCTGAAAAGCGGAAAAACCGAACTTTCGCTGCAAGGGGGAAGATAGCCGTGGAGCAGCATGCAGCAGAGCAGACCGGCGGTTTTCATGGCGACGGTCTTGCCTCCGGCATTCGGCCCGGAAATGACCAGCACATGCTCATCTTCCCCGAGATCGAGGTCCAGGGGGACCACCTTCTTGTCCCGGTGGGAAATGAGCAGCCACGGATGATATCCCCTGACAATGCGCAGGGTGCGGTCCGTCGAAATCGCAGGCAGCACGCCCCCGATTTCGACGGCGAAGCGACCCCTGGCGTAGATGGAATCGAATTCCGAAAGCAGGGTTTCATTATGCCTGATGTTTTCCAGTTCGGCACGCAGCTTTCCGGAGACCTCCCTGAGGACCCTTTCAATCTCCCTGCGCTCGGCTATCTGCAGATGCTGAATCCTGTTGCTGAGCTCGAGCGTTTCGCCCGGCTCGATAAAAACCGTTTGGCCTGACCCGGAATAATCCTGGATATAGCCGCTCAGCTTGTGCTTGTATTCGACCTTCAGAGCGAGCGTGAGGCGGCCGTTCTTCACGGCGACGACATCCTCCATGAGCCATCCGTTCGCGGAACAGTGCCTCAGGAGGCGCTCCATCTTCCTGCGGACCTGTTCCCTTCCTTCACCGAGCTCCCTGCGGATCAGGTAAAGCGCGTCGCTGGCCGTATCCCTCACATTGCCCTGTTCATCGATCACCGCACGGATAGCCGCCTGCAGGCTACGCTCAAGCCAGATGGCGATGGTAAGGTCATTGAGCCGTGGATAGACCTCCCGGTTCTGGAACATGAACTTGCGGAGCAGGACCGAAGCATGGAGAAGCTGGAAAACATCCTGCAGTTCCTCTGGCTCGAGCGTGCTTTCGAGGATCTCGAGCTTTTTCAGGTGCGGCCTCGTATCGGGCAGGAACGAAAACGGGAGCGAAAGGCCTTCCATCAGCAAGTTCCTCAATTCAAGCACTCTCTCGAGCTCTTCTGTCAGCGCCTCCCTTTCCTGGAACGGGCACGATCCGAGCAGCCGGTCGCTGCCCATCGGTGAAAGGGCAAAACGGGCGGCGTAAGCGGCAACCCGGTCAAATTCCAGTTTTTTCAGTGTAAGTGCGTTCATAGACAACATCCGTGATCCCTGAATACTTGATAACCTATTTCCCATTCATCCGCCGTAAACATAAACAACCGCGACGGGCTTTCAAACGGTCATCAAACACGGGAAATTTTCATGTGGCCGGATTTTTTCCAGGCGTAACGGAATCAATAACCGGCACAAAACCGTTCAGGTAACAGAGCTGGCAGCAGGACACATCATTGAACGGCACCGACCACTATTGCCGGAAGCCCGGGTGCAGGCCGGACAAAGTTCCGGGCAACAGGGCTTCGGAACAGAAATAAAAGAGAGGTGCCCTCACGAACCGGAGACGTTATGGCACGGACCGTCACCCTGAAAAGATCGCTTGTCAAAGCGTTCACCTACCGCATCTTCATTGTCTGCCTCGATTTCCTGACCATCTACCTGTTCACGGGTAAGGTGCGGCTCGCTCTCGGCTTCATGATCGTGAGCAACATCTACACAACCCTCGGCTATTTCCTGCATGAACGGGTATGGAGCCGGATACGCTGGGGTACCGGCGACAGCTGAAGAGCGTTATCTCTTTTATCTTTTTTTCATTACCTTCGCTTTAAACGCGGACCTGAGGAGAAACGGGATGGTCGGCACAGAGCATAACTATCAACGGTTCATCGAAAATCACCATGAGACTGGCAGTCAATATAGATCATATCGCCACCCTGAGGAATGCAAGGGGTGAAGGAGTCCCCGATCCGGTGGAAGCAGCGCTGCTCGCCGAAAAAAACGGCGCGGCAGGCATCGTCTGCCACCTTCGTGAGGACCGCCGGCACATCAAGGACGAAGACCTCAGGAACCTCAGGGCGTCAATCACGACGAAGCTCGACCTGGAAATGGCCATGACGCCTGAAATGCAGATGATCGCGCTGCGCACGAAACCGGAGCTCATCACGCTGGTCCCTGAAAAAAGGGAAGAGCTGACCACCGAGGGAGGTTTCAACATCACCGCCCACTTCGGGTCCCTTGCTGAATTCATCAAACCCTTCAAGAGGAGCGGCATAGAAGTGAGCATGTTCATCGAACCGGATAAACATGCCATCGATCTTTCACTTGAGGCAGGCGCCGACCTTGTCGAGCTGCATACCGGTAAATACGCGCTGCAGACCGACAGCGTCAATGGAGATCGCGAGTTCCGACGGATCAGGGAGGCGGCCTCCTATGCAAAAAGCATCGGATTGAAAGTCGTTGCGGGCCACGGCCTCAACTACGGCAACATTGCGCCGTTCAGGGAAATCCCGGAAATCGAGGAAGTGAGCATCGGCCACGCCATCATCGCCCGTGCCGTCATGACGGGGCTCGGCGAAGCGGTCCGGGAAATGCTGGGACTTATCGGATGAACACGATGGCGACACCGGGAACGGAAAAGATCACGATCGTCCTCGCTACGGGAAACCCCGACAAGGTCCGCGAAATGCGCCCCCTTCTCGAACATGTATCGCCCCTCGTCGAAGTTGCCTGCCTGAGGGACCTCGGTGCAGAAATCGAGGTTGAAGAGACCGAAAAAACCCTCGAAGGAAATGCGCTGCTCAAGGCAAGGGCCATATTCAGGCATCTTTCGGGCCGCCTGGGGTATATGATAGCCCTTGCCGACGACACCGGGCTCGAAGTCGCTGCACTGGATGGTGCGCCCGGTGTCTATTCCGCCCGCTTCGCCCCGATGCCGGATGGCATGGCACCGGCTTACGAAGACAATGTCCGCTACCTGCTCGAACGCATGCAGGGAATCACCGACCGCGCCGCCAGCTTCCGCACCGTCATCGCCATGAAAGGGCGCATCCCGTCGCGGAACGGGGATTTCTCTTTCGAACGAACTTCGGAAGGATCGGTAAAAGGAACGATCGACCTCGAAAGAAAAGGCACAGAAGGCTTCGGGTACGACCCGGTATTCGTCGTGGACGGCAGAGGCCGGACCTATGCCGAAATGGGCATCGCCGAAAAAAACACGCTGAGTCACAGGGCACTGGCCGTGAAACAGGCCGTGGCTGACCTGAAAATAATTTTCCAGACACACGATCTCCCCGCAAAGCTATCGACCGATACCCATGAACCTCGCTGAAGCCGCCCTTCTCGGCCTTGTCCAGGGCCTGACCGAATTCCTTCCTGTCAGCAGCACTGCCCACATCAGGATCATTCCTGCCCTTGCAGGATGGGAAGATCCCGGGGCCGCCTTTACCGCCATTATCCAGCTCGGCACCCTCGCCGCAGTAATCCTCTATTTCCGCAGGGATATTTACACCATCACCCGGGCCGTCATCCTCGGGATACTCCATGGCAAACCGCTCGAAAGCCCCGAATCGAAAACAGGCTGGATGATCGCAGCCGGTACGCTCCCCATCGTCGTTTTCGGACTGCTCTTCAAGACACCGATAGAAACGACCCTCCGCTCCCTCTACTGGATCAGCGGAGCCCTCATCGTCCTCGCCGTCGTGCTTATCCTGGCTGAACTGAAATTGAAGCATCGCATGGAACACAACCTTCCCCTGATAACCATGGACCGGATCGGATGGAAGGAAGCTCTCCTGATCGGCCTCGCGCAAAGCGTCGCGCTTATACCGGGCTCGTCGCGTTCGGGAGTGACCATCACCGGCGGACTGCTCGCCAACCTCGATCGTGAAACAGCAGCACGTTTTTCATTCCTGCTTTCGCTCCCTTCCGTTTTCGCCGCAGCACTGCTCGAGTTCTACCATAACTGGCACGGCATCGTTTCTTCCCCTGCCAGCGAAGTGAACCTCGCCGTTGCCACTTTGGTCGCAGCCGTCAGCGGTTACGCATCGATAGCGTTCCTGCTCAGCTACCTGAAAAAGCATACGACCACCATTTTCATCGTTTACCGCATTGCAGCAGGCACGGCTATCCTTGCGCTTCTCTCCGCTGGTGTGCTGAAACCGTAAACGCACCGGAACTTCCACTTTCCGCCCTTTCGCTTTATTTCAGCGAAGGTTCACCCTGCTGTCAGCGTGGTTTGAAACCGTTTTCCCGGAGCAACTTTTTAATCCGAAAAATTATTCTCTTTTCTCTGAAACGGACCCGTTATTTTTGTTATATAGGAGAATGATAAAATCAACCTTTTAACCTGTCAGCCATGCCGTACAGCTCATCAGGCGTAGGGCATAATGGCTTTGAAAAAGCAGACTTACATATACACACAAAATGTTCTGACGGACTGTTCACTCCTGAAGAAATCGTCGAAAAGGCGGCACATGCGGGATTGAAGGCCATCAGCATCACTGACCATGACTCTGTTTTAGGAATCGACAAAGCAAAGCCATTAGCCTTGGAGAAAGGCGTCGAGCTTATTCCGGGTGTAGAAATGAGCTCGACCTACAAGGGCTATGATATCCATGTCCTTGGTTATTTTTTCAACTATCAGCACTCCGAGCTGAAGAGTTATCTTGACCATTGCCGCCGTCTTCGAACAGAAAGGGCTGAACGCATGGTCAACAAGCTCGCCAGGATGGGCGTGAAGATCGGCATCGAGCAGATCATCACCAAAGCCCAGAACGGAAGCGTCGGAAGGCCGCATATCGCAGCCGTCCTCCAGGACGTCGGTTACGTGAAAAGCTTCAGCGAAGCTTTCAGCAAATACCTCGGCGCCCACAGTCCGGCATACGTCAAAAGCATTGAAACGCATCCTGGTGAAGTGATCAGGCTGATCAACGAAGCTTCCGGGCTCTCGTTCCTTGCCCACCCGGCACAGAATGTTCCCGACGAAACCCTGAAGCAGCTTATCACGTTTGGCCTTGACGGTATCGAGATCGTCCATCCTTCACATGATACGTACAAGCAGAATTACTACCGGGAAATCGCGAACGAGTACTTCCTGCTTTTTTCAGGAGGCTCCGATTACCACGGTCTGAAAGAACGCGATGAAGATACCTTCGGCAGGGTGACCATACCTTACCAGTGGGTGACGAAAATGAAATGCAGGCTGGTAAATGCCTGAAAACAAGTGATTTGCCTTTTCATGAAGTTTTGCTATTATTTGAGCGTGTTTTTCAGGCAGCGCAGCATCCTTGTTTCGCCCCTTACCATTGATTCTCTATGCATTTGACTATTGTTCGGAATCTGTACAAACAGATGATCTACGACCTGAAGGCGTTCCTGCTCAACATTCAGGAATTTTTTCTCTTTTCAGTAAGGGCGTTTGTGACTTTTCCGAAAGTACGGACATACTGGCGCGACGTTCTCGACCAGATGACCATCTGCGGAACTGATTCCATTCCGATCGTGCTTGTCAGTTCCATATCCATCGGTGCCCTGCTTGCCATAGAGGTGGGAAACCTGCTTGAGGATTTCGGGGCGAAAACCATGCTCGGCCGCTCGACTTCCATATCCGTGCTGCGTGAGCTCGGCCCTCTGCTCATGGGCCTCATGCTTTCCGCAAGGTTCGGGTCGCGCAACGGCGCAGAACTCGGCGCAATGAAAATATCCGAACAGATCGACGCGCTCAGGGCTTTCGGCACCGATCCCGTGGCAAAGCTTGTCATGCCGAGGCTTGTCGCGGCGCTGATCATGTTCTTCCCGCTGACCGCCCTCTCAGACTATGCTGGCCTGCACAGTGCAGCCTATCTCGCCGAACATTACCACAAGCTCGATCCGGGCATCTTCTGGAATTCGGTCTACCCAAGGCTCCTGCCGAAGGATTTTGTCGTAGGATTCCTCAAGGCTCCGGTATTTGCCATCATCATCACGCTCGTCAGCAGCTTCAACGGATTTTCCGCCAGGGGAGGAACTGCAGGGGTCGGTCGTTCCACCATCAAGGGGATCGTCGTCTCTTCAGGCCTTGTGCTGGTTGCGAATTTCTACGTTTCCAAAATAGTCCTGGAGAACATGTAGCGCCATGATCGAGCTGAAAAACGTCTGCCTGAGTTACGGGGACAAACTGATCCTGAAAAATGTCTCACTCAAGGTCCAGGACAACACCATCAAGGCGATCCTCGGCCCCAGCGGCGTCGGAAAAAGCACCATTCTCAAGCTCATGCTCGGGCTCATCAAGCCGGACTGCGGAAAAGTGTTTGTCGACGGGCAGGATATCACAAATTTGAAGGAAACCGAGCTGTACGACATACGCCGGAAAATGGGCATGGTATTCCAGGGCAATGCATTGTTCGATTCGCTTACCATAAGCCAGAACATCGGATTTTTCCTTCGTGAAAACCTCAAACTGCCTGAAGATCAGGTAAGAAAGAAGGTTCAGGAGCAGATCAACTTCGCGGGCCTCGAAGGATACGAAGACCAGCTCCCCGAAAGCCTCAGCGGCGGCATGCGCAAACGGGTGGCGATAGGCAGGGCAATGGTTTTCAACCCCAGGATGATCCTTTTTGACGAACCGACCGCCGGCCTGGACCCGGTCAGCTCGAAAAAAATTCTCTCGCTTATCAGCTCCCTGAGGCACACCAGCAACCTCGGTGCGGTTATCGTCACCCATATCATCGACGATGTCTTCAATGTCGCCGATTGCGTTGCCGTGCTCTACCAGGGAGAGATCATTTTCGACGATGTGACGGAAAAGCTCCACGACGCGCAACACCCGTTCATCCGTTCGATACTGTCAGACAAGATTCTCGAATTATAACACCTAATGATTTTTCCTGTATGAAAAACCCGAACGCTTTGAAATGGAGCGATCTGAAAACCGGCATCTTTTTCATTCTTGGCATCGGTTTCGCAGCATATCTCGGTATCGTGATCGGCAAGAACACCAATATGTTCACCGGTGTCACGACCATCCAGGTCCTTTCGCAGGATATGCAGAGCCTTGCTGAAAACAATTTCGTATCCATTTCAGGAAAGAGGATCGGCACAGTTTCAAAAATGGGTTTTCTTAACAGGAACGACTCCCTGTTCGTGGTTGCCGAACTGCGGCTGAAGAACGAATTCGCTCCCCTCGTCACAAAGGATTCAAGGGCGACGATCAAATCTCTCGGCATCCTCGGCGACAAATTCATCGACATCAAGACAGGAAAAGGGCCAAAGGTGAAAAATGGCGACTTCATCGCCCTGCAGACCGAAGACGGCATGGCGAACCTTACCGACAAAGCCGCTGCGGCGTTTGAAAAGATCAACGTCCTGCTCGATCATCTCAACAACGGCAAGGGCATGGCAGGCAGGATCGTATCAGACGAAAAAATGGGAACCGACCTTGTCGAAACCGTTGCGAACCTGAAATCGGCGACAACCGAGCTTTCAGCGCTTTCAAAAAAAGCGTCCCATGGCGAGGGCCTCCTGCCCAAACTGCTGAACGACAAGTCGCTGGCGAACAACACGACCCAGACCATCGACCGGCTCAACAAGGCGGCACAGCAGACCGAACAGCTCATCGGGAAAATCAACGACGACAAGGGCACCCTCGGCCAACTCACGTCAAATCCGGCGCTGTACAACAATCTGAGCCATACGCTCACCTCGCTTGATTCAGTCCTGGTCGACCTGAAAAGAAAACCGGGCCGTTACGTGAAATTCTCCCTCTTCTGAACAGGAGATGAGCATGCGCAGGCACCGGCCAATCCTTGCCGTCAGGACACTCCTCGTTTTCCTGGTCACCATCCTGCCAGGCAAGGTTTACGGTTATGATTTCGGCCCCCTGCGCACCCTGATCAGGAACGCCGTCAGGGATACCGTTTTTCCAGGCGCAAGCATCGCCGTTGTCTATGGCGACCAGGTCGTTTTCCGTGAGGCGTTCGGCAGGATGACCTACGAGAGCAAGAGCCTGCCGGTAAACAAGGAAACGCTCTACGACCTCGCATCGCTCACCAAGGCGGTCTGCACGACAAGCATCGTCATGCAGCTCAGCGAACGGGACTCACTTTCAATCCAGGCACCCGTCGGCCGCTACCTTCCGGACTTCGCCGCAAACGGCAAAAAAGCGGTCACCCTTGAAAACCTGCTACGCCATACATCCGGTTTGAGGGCGCATTCCTATTTCGCGAAAACATGCAGGACCCCGGAGCAGGTTTACCGGACCATTTACGCAGACACCCTGCTGTGCCCCCCGAACACCGCGACCATATACAGCGACCTCGGGTTCATCACGCTTGGAAAGATCATCGAGACTGTTACAGGAAAAAGCCTCGCATCGAACTTCCACGAACGTTTCGCCGTCCCTCTCGGCATGAATTCGACCATGTTCAACCCTCCGCTGTCGCTTGCAGACCGTATCGCACCGGTTGAACAGGATCATGACTGGCCTCTCTCAACGCCCCGCCCGACGGTCCACGACCAGAATGCCGCGCTTCTCGGCGGTGCGGCTGGACATGCCGGTCTCTATTCCACTACCGGCGACCTTGCCCGATTCGTCATGATGATCATGAACGGAGGGAAACTCGATGGCAGAACCTATATCGGGGGAACAACCCTCGGCAAATTCCTCTCCCATCCCGAAGGGCTCAGGGCGCTCGGCTGGGATGTCCGGTCACCCGGAAGCAGTTCGTCGGCCGGAACCCTTTTCTCTACCGCATCCTTCGGGCACCTCGGCTATACCGGCACCAGCATCTGGATCGACCCGACAAAAAACCTTGCCGTCATTTTCCTCTGCAACCGGGTCTACCCCACCTCAGAAAACATCAAAATCCGCAAGTTCCGTCCCGTATTGCACGACACGGTCGTCAGATGCCTCGGCATCAGGTGACCTGCAGGAAATTCCGTTTTTCAGGCGAACAGGCCTTCCATGGGGACAATGGGAAGTGGTACCGGTTTCAGCGATTCGTTTCTGAATATGGCATTTGCCGCCATCCTTCCGGTAAATACCGCAGCTTCCATGAGAAAAACCGGTGCATCGACCTTCACCCAGTCACCGGCAAGGAAGAGGTTGGCATAAGGTGTTTCCACGCCCGGCCTCGAAGCATGGTCACCGGGGGCCCATCGAGTGAAATTTGACTGCTGCATGAACAGGCCGTACAGCACGTTCGCGCCCGCAAGTTCGGGAATCATGGTCCTCATTTCCTTCAGCATCGTGGCTTTGACCACTTCTTCCGGTTTGATGTCTTCCGGCGCGATGGCATAGGCATGCAGTTCCAGAACTGCTCCGCGGTTCTTTTTCGCCCAGGAGATGAACGGCTCCTGAAAATGGGAATAGATCGTGATCGAGTCGGTATAGGTAAACCCTGAAGTGGTGTAGAAAGGAAAATGCGAAGAGTGGAGGGGCCTGTCGAGCCATACGCGGTAAACTGCATAGGGATCGGCCTCGCCGAGCGACGATATCTGTTTTTCGAACAAAGGATTGACAGTATCCGAATTTCTGAAGATCGAGCGGGTCCCGCTGACATTGGAAGCAACCACGCAGTAGTCGCATGCAAGCACTTCGCCCCCGGTACCTCCCGACCTTCTCACGATCAGTGTTCCTCCATGTTCAGTCACTGAAAGAGGAGCTAGGGACTCTTTTGGAGGACCGCTCAGCGGCACGCCGGCAAGATCGTAACGACCGGAATGGCAGGGACAGTAGAACCCTGCGACGGAAGTATCATAGCTGACAGGGCACCCCATATGGGTACAGCGGGCATCGAAGACGGCATAACCGCCGTTCCTCCGTCCGATCAGAACCGGGACCCCTTCTGGTGAAAGAAAGGAACCGAAACCTGATGCAGGAACTTCGGATGTCTTTATCTGCATGAACAGGCCGGAACCGCCGCTTCCCCGGTCGAGCAGGACTCCGTTCACTTTTTGCCCTTCGGCGACGATCTTCCTTGCCGTGCAACCTTTCATGATGGTTACGCCAAGCTGTCTCAACCTTGCTTCGAGAGGATCGATGAGGGCGGTCATGCAGTCGCGGTTCGTAATCCTGAAGGCAAGGCCCTCCGGGCTTCCCATGAAGTAAAAATGGAAATAGCGGAGTGCTTCCGCGGCCGACAAAACCTCCATGCGGTTCATGGTAGCATCGGCGAAGGGGTGCAGGACGGTATCTACAAAAGCGGGAAGGATCTCTCCCCGGCGGCAGAAAGTCATAAAATCGATATTGTCGTACTGCCGGAAAACACGTGAATAATCGTACTCGAACAGCTGCAGCGTCGAAAGCAGTCCTTTCGAGTTTTTCAGGAACGAGATGAGGTCGAGCCTTCTGGACTGGCCAAGGATGGAAAAAACATTGAAGGGAAAATATTTCGGAGTCTGTCCGAAAATTTCGGCCGGAAATTCCCTGAAAAGAACGGGGTAACCGGGAGATTCGTTGAAAACCGCCTGTTTGACCCCGCCTTTTGCAAATATTTCGTTGAGATTGTAATACTGGTCGAAAAATCCATGGAAGCCGTGCTCGACAGGAAATGTATCCCCGAGCGCATCGATATTCCATCCGGTCAGTTTACCCCCGAGGGAGGCGGAAGATTCCACCAGCGTCACGTCGAACCCTTTTTCCGCAAGTTCGAGAGCGGCGCTGACGCCCGCAAGCCCGCCGCCGATGACCGCTGCCCTGCGAGGTATTTCCAGCTTTTCCGAACCTTCCTCATCCTGAGATTCACCCTTGTAAAGGGCCTTTCTCGGCTGGTAATAACCTGCCAATCCGCCTGCGCCTGTCGCCAGAACCCCGGTTCCGATCCCGGTCCTCAGAAATATTTTTTTGATGAATTCCCGTCTTTCCATCTGTTGCAGCGCTGATGAGGCTGTGCCTGTGATTATCTATTTATGGGCGATTGACCCGAAAAGGAACACTTATTGTGCCTGCGACAATAAGTCGCAAGGAAATCCATGGAACCGGGTTGTCATTCTGAATGAAGCGTAGCGGAATGAAGAATCCATTATATTTATTGGAAAAGTAAGTTATGGATTCTTCGGCCGACCCATCGGCCTCAGAATACCAAAATCGGAGCAATAACCCGAAATGCCCATACCTTAAGGGTAAAGATAACTACCTGCATAACAAACCTTTGCATCCTTTTTTCCGCAAATGGCTACCTCATCGGTGAATATCGTGGCTGAAATCCGCCGGGAAGCTTCACGGCTCGGGTTCGCAGCAGTAGGATTTTCACGTCCTTCATCGCTTGCAGAGGCTATGAAACGCTATGAAAATATGCTCGGTGAGAGCAGGCACGGCGAAATGTCCTACCTGGAAAGGCAGAAAGAGGAAAGAAACCGTCCGGATATGATCTTTCCCGGCCTCGGCACCATCATATCCGCTGCGATCAGCTACAACAACCGGTTAGAGTACGATGAAAAAGGAACGAAAATCGCAAGATATGCGCTGATCGACGATTACCATACCGTCGTCAGGAATAAGCTTGAAAAGCTGGGAGAATTCATCAGATCACTCCTTGACGGACCCGTCCGGACATCGGTGAGCGTCGACAGCGGACCGGTTCTGGAAAAAGCCTGGGCCGAGCATTCCGGCATTGGAAGGACCGGCAAAAACACCCTGCTCATCGTTCCATCTGCAGGCTCCTATGTTTTCCTCGGCGAACTTTTCCTGGACAGGGAAATCGGAACACCAAAACAACCCCTCCCCTACCCCTGCGCAGGGTGCAACGCCTGTATCGAACATTGTCCGACCGGCGCGCTCGTGGAACCCGGAAAGCTCGACGCGAGGAAATGCATCTCCTACCTCACCATAGAACTGAAAAGGGAGTTCACCCCTGAAGAAGCTTCATCCACGGGAAACAACCTCTTCGGATGCGACCGGTGCCAGGAAGTCTGCCCGTGGAACCGGCAGGCCAATGTTAGGGCCGACAAATCCTTTTCCCCGAAAAAGGAACTTTGCGGCATCACCCCGGAAATCATACTGGGCCTCGGCAAATCAGAATTCCGCAAACTTTTTCATGGAACACCCGTTTTCCGGATCGGCCTCAGGCGCCTGAAACGAAACGCCCGTGCAGTCGCGGAAAACCTGGGAAGATCTGATCAGAAAGCCGGAAACTGAAAAAATTCGAGCATTCTTCATTCACAACCCTCTTGCTTGACATGCGACTTTATTGTTACTTTTAACAATTGTTTATCACCACCCATCTCCCGACACCGAAGACTAAATGCTTATGCCCATGATGAACAGGATCCTCTGTGTAACATGCTTCGCTCTTTTCCTTGCGTTCACCAATACTGGAGCGGCTCAAAAAAATTCAGCTTCAATAACCCCTGCAATCGGCAACAGCTATGAAGGGGGAAAAATTGTTTATCTCCTGAAACCCGGAGAAAAAGGGTATGATCCCGAAAAAACGCATGGCATCATAGCCGATACCGCCGACCTTCCAGGTGTTTTCGATTGGCCCGATGCGCTTGCAGCATGCGAAAGACTGAAAAAAAACGGGTATAGCGACTGGTACCTCCCCGACCGCAATGAGCTCGAAAAGCTCTATGCGAACAGATTTTCAGCAGGTGGCTTCGTCAGAAACGGCAAGCAGGAACGATTTTACTGGAGTTCTTCCGAGAAGGATGCCGATTATTCACGGGGACGAAGTTTTAAAACCGGAAAAGAGCTTGCAGTGGACAAAATGTCGAAAACCGGCTATGCTCGGGCGGTAAGAACTTTTTAAACGGAAATGCCCTGCACATCCGCTCCGTTGTCCAGATATGCAGGGCATTTTTCAGTCGAAGGCTGCAGGAAAATTCAATGCTTGAAATGGCGCATGCCGGTGAACACCATGGCGATGTTGTTGGCATCGGCGGCTTCGATGACCTCGTTGTCCCTGATTGATCCACCAGGCTGTATGACTGCGGTCACCCCTGCCTCCGCAGCGGCAAGAAGACCGTCGGCAAAAGGAAAGTACGCATCCGAAGCAACGACTGAACCGTTGAGGTCGAGCCCAGCCTCGGAAGCTTTCCATCGTGCGATTTTCGCAGAATCGACCCGCGACATCTGCCCGGCGCCGACACCGTAAGTCTGACGGTCCTTGACATAGAGGATGGTGTTCGACTTGATATGCCTGCAGATTTTCCAGGCGAACATGAGGTTTGCAAGCTCTTCTGCCGTCGGCTGCCTTTTCGTCACGACTTTCAGTTCACTCAGGGACACCGTCTTCGTATCGCGGTCCTGGACCAGCATGCCGAACGGTGTTGACCGGTACTCGAAGCCGCTTCCGGGCAGCGCTTTTTTCTGCAGTACGAGCCTGCGGTCCTTTTTCTTCATCAGCAGTTCGAGTACCCCTTCTTCAAATCCCGGAGCGATGAGGATTTCAGTGAAGATTTCGTTGACCGCTTCGGCTGCAGCCATATCGAGAGGGCGGTTGAAGGATATGATGCCACCGAACGGGGCCTGTGTGTCGGTCGAAAACGCCTTGCGGTATGCTTCGGCAAGTGTCGGGGCCTGGGCTGCGCCGCACGGGTTGGTATGCTTGACGATGACGACCGCCGGGTCCTCGTTCCTGAACTCTTCGATGAGGACAGCTGCCGCGGCAATATCGAGCATGTTGTTGTAGGAAAGCTCCTTTCCGTGCAGCTTTTCAAAAAATTCGCCGAAAGAACGGGTGCCTTCGGGGCCTGAAAACCGGTATAGTCCCGCGCTCTGATGCGGGTTTTCGCCGTAGCGCATGTCGAGCTCCCTGTCGAGCCTCACCGTTATAGAACCGGGAGCGTTTCCATCGGTAACACCTTCGCTGCGTGTGAGATATTCGGCAATAGCGCGATCGTAACGGGAAGTAAGTTCGAAAACCTTGCGGGCCAGCCTGAGACGGGTTGCGCGGTTCGTTGCTCCCCCGTTGTCACGCATTTCGGAAAGCACCTGCGCATAATCGGTACTGTCGGTGAGCACCGTTACCGATTCGTTGTTCTTCGCTGCGCTCCGGAGCATGGAAGGACCGCCGATGTCGATATTTTCAATGGCATCTTCGAAGGTGACTTCCGGCCTGGCAACCGTCGCCTCGAACGGATACAGGTTGACGACAACCATGTCGATGAACCCGATCCCGTTCTCCAGGGCCTGCTTCACATGGTCCGCATTCTCTCTGACGGCCAGCAGCCCTCCATGGATCTTGGGATGGAGCGTCTTCACCCTGCCGTCCATGATTTCCGGGAACCCGGTGATGGTCGATATCGACGCGGCGGCGATACCGGCTTCCTGAAGGGTTTTCAGGGTGCCTCCGGTTGAAAAGATCTCGACGCCGAGAAGGGAAAGTTCGCGGCAGAAATCGACGATACCGGTTTTATCGGATACGGAAACAAGGGCCCGTTTGATGACAGGTTCGGACATTTGCTGAAGATTTATCGGTTTGGTTGCAAAGGTGACGGCGGAATCTAACAAATAATCACCAAATTATTCATGGTCCGTCATCGTACCGGGGAAAGACCGATGCGCGACAGATTATCCCAGACTACTCGATATCCTCATGCGACGGCTCTGACGCTGTTTTATCGCTGCATCAAAGCTACCTTTTGCCGGGTAACCGCTAAAGGTTGTCCTGTTCCGCAATGCGTTATTTGCACCGCTTCGCTGATTTCCATCTCATGTGCATGTACAGATCGCCCTTTTCAAGCTCATCAAGCATCTGTGCAAGGCGTTTCTTTTGCGTCGAATCGAGTTTCGCCCTCCCTATCCATCCAAGATAGTCATTTCGCTGATAAGCCGGACGGGACTGATAAGCCTTCATCAGGGACCGGCACTCGAGCGCATCGCGCACGAAATCCGGCATCGGGTTTGCCGGCCTTTTAAGAGAACGACCTGATTCCATGACTATACCGCATATCCCTCAGTTGATCGCGGACCATTGGGCAGAGGGCTTGTGCGCCCAGACCCATGCGATATAATCGGTCATGGGCGGGCCGATGCCAAGGTCACGAAGCCTGGCGTTGACCTGTCCGCGATGATAGGAGCTGTGGGCATGGACCTGCATCAGTGTTTCTCCGATCGTCGGCTTTGCGACCTCGAAACCGAGGTTTCTGCTGACAAGTCCCGCCCAGGGCAGCTTGACGGCATCATCGAGCATACCGGCCGTCAGTGTATCATGAAAACATCCGATCGCGAGGTGGTTTTTCCGGACGTATTGTTCAAGTTCCGGAACTGAAAACGAACCGGTCTCTTCGGGATTGACGGGTTCGTTGCGCCAGACGTCGAGAAAAACCTTCTGCACCAGATGCAGGTGCCTGAGGGTGACGAAAAGACGTTCGTCCTCCTGTGCCGCCGGATTGGCGTTGATTACGGAAAACACGACGGCGTCGGCCCATTCCGTATGCCTTGAAAGCTCACGAAACAATGTCAGTGTGTTCATATTTCCCTTTTTCACGATTACAGGAAGAATACCAGTGAATAATAATGGATAAGGTACTGAATAGAAACCACTTCCTGTCAATCAGGGACACGATTAGAAAAATCCTGGAAAAACTCGGTCCCGGGTTAACCAATCATCCGGGTTAATGCATGAAATTCTTCTTCGCTGAAATCACCTTCATCGATCCTGCCCAGGATATCGCCAGGCCTGAAGCGCTGCAAGACGAGTTTTTTTCCTGCCGTCCGCGCCATACTGGCAACAGCATCCGGAGTATGCAATCCTCTGACGACCGTGCTTCTGAAAACAGACGGGATTCCGGATGACCTGATCAGTTCGCATGAGCGCCAGATGTCCCGGATCATGCCTGGAGTAAAGTGAATACCCGCAACTTCACTGTATCTCAGGGGATCCAGAGGGGCCTTGATATCGAGCGCAACCAGATCGACAAGCCTTTCGCCGATGAGTCGGTCGAGCATACGGGGATTCGTGCCGTTCGTATCGAGTTTTATGCGCAGGCCGAATTTCCTGAACTCATGCAAAGCTTCCGGAAGCCCGTCGTGGATTGTCGGTTCACCCCCGGTCACGACAACCCCGTCGATTAATCCGAGGTTACGTCCGATGCTTTCCAGGATATGCCCTAAAGGAATCAGTATCCCCTGTTCGATGCGCGAGGGAAGAACAAGCCCTGGGTTATGACAGTAGGGACAGCGCAGATTACAGCCGGATGTAAAGACAACCGCTGAAATCAGTTCAGGGTAATCGACAAAACTCTGGGGTATATACCCCCCAACCGGCAGTTCTCTTTTATACACGATCCCGTAATCACAATATTCAGTCATTAATCCGATACTCAGGAATACGGGCAATCCTCGACCACAGTGCCGAGTTTAAACAGTTTCCGCTCCTGAAACTCGCTCTGTTTTCCTCCATTCCATTGCATGACGGGTCTGAGGTACCCGACAATCCTTGAATAGACCGTGCAGGGCTGTTCCTTACCGCTCTGCAGACAGGATGGGCAATGATGATGTTCTCCGAACAGATAACCATGGGAAGGGCAGATGCTGAATGTCGGGGAGAGGGTGAAATATGGCAGGGTGAAGTTGTTCATTACCAGGCGAACCAGTTTCTTGACGGCCTCTGCAGGCAATTCTTTTTCACCGACAAATGCATGAAAAACCGTACCGCCTGTATAGCGTGACTGCAGTTCGTCCTGAAGCCTGAGGGCTTCGAACAGGTCATCGGTATAACCGACGGGCAACTGGGTCGAATTTGTATAATACGGTTCAGCTCCGTTGCGCACAGCATCCTCATTCGCTGCAATAAGATCAGGGTAAAGAGATTTATCGGTTCTGGCAAGACGGTATGCAGTGCTTTCTGCCGGAGTTGCCTCAAGGTTGTAAATATTGCCTGTTTCTTCCTGGAAAGATTCAAGACGGTTCCGCATGAAGTCCATGATTTCGAGGGCAAATACCTTTCCTCGCGGTTCCGCGATCGTACATCCCAGAAAGTTCAGGCAGCACTCATTCATGCCAGTGATGCCTATGGTAGAAAAATGGTTCTCCCAAAACAGGCCGTTCTTGCAGCTTACATGGCGAAGATAAAAGCGGGAATAGGGATAGAGCCCTTCCCCTGTGAGGCGCTCGATAACCTTGCGCTTGATTTCGAGGCTGCTTTTTGCAAGCTCCATGGCATGCCCGAGCCGCTCGAACAGCTCTTCCACGCTTTTCGATTCGTAACCTATGCGAGGAAGGTTCAAGGTGACGACACCGACCGAGCCGGTAAGGGGATTGGAACCGAACAGGCCACCGCCTTTTTTTTGAAGCTCCCGTTTATCGAGCCGGAGCCTGCAGCACATGCTCCTGACGTCGTCAGGGCTCATCGAGGAATTGACGAAATTGGAAAAATAAGGGATCCCGTATCTGGCTGTCATTTTCCATATCCCTTCGAAATTTGGATTGTCCCAGTCGAAGTCTGGAGTAATATTGTAGGTTGGAATGGGAAAAGAAAATACCGCCCCATTGGCATCACCATCAAGCATGACATCGGTAAACGCCCTGTTGAAAAGGTCCATTTCCGCCTGAAAGTCACCGTACGGCTCTTCCATCGGTCGTCCTCCAATAATCACCGGTTTGTCCCTGAGCATGCCGGGCACTTTCAGATCAAGAGTGACATTGGTGAAAGGAGTCTGGAAACCGACCCTCGTTGGGACATTCATATTGAAAAAGAATTCCTGCATGCACTGCCGCACATCGGCATAATCCAGCTGGTCATAACGTATGAAAGGAGCAAGCAGGGTATCGAAACTGGAAAAAGCCTGTGCTCCGGCAGCTTCCCCCTGCATGGTGTAAAAAAAATTCACGACCTGCCCGAGAGCTGAGCGCAGATGCCTCGCCGGTCTGCTTGAAGCATGCCCGGCAACGCCGGTAAATCCGGAAAAAAGAAGATCCTCCAGATCCCAGCCCACACAGTAGACGCTCAGAAAGCCGAGATCGTGGATATGCATGACGCCCGACTTGTGCGCATCGCTTATTTCAGGTGGATAGATCCTGTTCAGCCAGTACTGGGCACTCACCAGAGTCGAAATGTGCTGATTGAGCCCCTGCAGGGAATAGGATGAATTCGCACTTTCCTTCACACGCCAGTCTTCGAGGTGAAGGTAGCTGTCCACCAGGTCGATGTTGCTGAACATCTCCCTGGCATCCCTGATGTTCCGATGCTGATGCCGGTATAGGATGTAGGCTTTCACCGCAGCGAATTCCTGATGCAGGAACAAAACGTTTTCGACCATATCCTGCACCTCTTCCACCTTTGGAGGCTTTTGACTGCCGCCCTGCCGGATCTTCGCAACCACAGCCGAGCTATACAGTTCCGCCTTCTGCCTGTCGGGTTTTCCGACCGCACGCAAAGCCCTGAAAACAGCATACGTTATGCGTTCATGATCGAACGGCTCACTCCGTCCGTCACGCTTGATGATCACCTGTGGAGTGGTGAACGAATGTTTCATGATCCTTTTTTCTTTTGTTGGCAGAAACAATGGTATTTCATCATCATCATTGGACGACAGCTTCCAGCCAAAAGACCTTTGGAGACGGAACTGCCTGGACAATTCTGATTGATGCTCTGAGCTTGTGCGGAAAAAAGAAGACAAGGGGCTGGAAAGAGCGGATTGAATGCGTCAGACCAAGTCACTTACCATGCTTTGGACCGCGAAAGCATGTTACGGATTCAAGAAACAGGACAGGTCTCCTGGCTTGCCGGTCCTGCGGCACCTTCCCATTCCGCTTGAGGCGGAACAGTGGTTGCAACGCTGCAGGATGAACTATCGGCTTTACAGTTGCGCGTCAGCTCACGATTTACACGTGATTCCCAATTAAACCCCGTCAGGGGTGTCGAGTTTCTTCAGTAAGAAAAAAACAGAGTGGAGGAAATCTATGAAAATAATCCGGAATACAAACAAGTTTAAACGGAATGAACGGCATCAGGAACATAACCTGATGATGATAAATGAAACAAGCATGGCTGTTCCCCCCAGGTAGATATGCCGGATATCGCTCTGTCTGTTTTTTCGATTTTCATCCAGAAGGTTCCTTGCGGATAAAAGCAGCAGAATATCAAAAAGGAACACCGGAACATGGAATGGCCAGCCGAACCACCCGAAGGCGAACGGAACAAAACTGCCGATTATTACTATGGCAAAAAGAGCAGAGGCTATCCGCATGGCGGCAACAGGTCCGAAAATGACTGCAATCGATCGTGAACCGCTTTGCCGGTCACCTTCAACATCCAGGGCGTCCGCGGCTATTTCTTCCCCAAGATCCACGAGCATGGTTGTGAAAGCGAAATACCAGACGGTTTTTTCGAATGGGTTCCCCACAACAACCCCGCCGAAGATAAATGCCATACCAACAGAGAAACTGACAAGGAGGTTGCCAGCCAAACCTGACTTTTTCAGCTTCCAGTTGTAAAAAAAACCTGCAAGCCATACGACGAGAACGAGAATGAATGCAGGCAAGCCGGCCGCCATGCTCGATATGAAACCCAGCAAAGCGACAGCGGCTGAAAGAACGACTGCTTCGCTCCTCGATACCGTTCCCGACACAAGGGGGCGCATGGGGCTGTTGATACGGTCTGACTCGATATCGTAACAGTCATTGAGGATGAGGGCTGTTGCGGATATGCAGAAAAAGCTCAGGAAGCCGGTCAAGGCAGGGTTCAAAGGGGGAATTCCGCCAAGTGCGAGTATTTCGGCAAGAAGAACACATATTCCTGCGGCTGTCGACAGCTCGGGACGGAAAAGGGCAAGCAGACCCCGAATTTTTCCGTTGTTCATTTATTCCAGACTGATACCGAAAACTTTTCTCACGCTTCCCTGAGCATACCGGGAATGAACCTGGCAAAAAAGCCTTCCTGAGCTGACCGTCTGATCGGAAGCCCTTCCTTGTCCCAGCTCATCATGCCGTCTTGCAGGTTGAAAACCTTGCCGTACCCGTTTTCAGCCAGGAAACCTGCAGCCATCAAACTACGGTTGCCGCTCCTGCAGGCAAGGATCACTTCTTCGTTTTTCGGAATTTCACGGAACCGTTTTCCGAAATCACTGAGCGGCACCACCATGATTCCCTCGACATCGAACGATTTTGCCTCGGCTTCGCGCAACTCGCGCACATCCACCATAACCGCGCCATTCCTTATCATCTCAAAAGCTTTGGATGCCGTCACCTCTTTTATGTTCTTCATATTTTTTCCTGATGTCTGTTATGCGCTGAAGGCCCTGTTGCTCTCAGGCGTAAAGAGTTCGCAATTCAGTCGGCGGATTGTCGTTCGACCTGAAAGCATACCTGAAAAGTAAAAAAATACCAATACCCGGTATAGGTATATAATACAAAAACAGAGATAAACCACCAAGCGGTTTTTCCCCTTTTTAGTCGAGTAGATTCTTAAAACCGCTTCCATAGAAGGAAAAAGGATTTGACCGGATCACATTTTCAGGTGCACCATGAACATAAGCCGGTGCCTGTCGGCAATAAACGCAAGATACCGGTCTTTCAGGTTCAGCCCCTTCGTCATCCCCCTGTAGACGGGATATTCCCCGACAACCTCGATACTGCCGTTCCATCTGACGATATCCGATGCCCTTTCAAGCCCCCACTTGAGGCAGGATTGTTCGCCGAGGCCAATGCTGCGGATTATCTTCCTGTTGGCCAGTTTTACTCCGAACGGGGAAGCTGCGTCGAACACGAATTCGCTTTCAGGGAATGAGGCTGACAGATTATTGAAAATCTCTCTGACCTCGTTCTCCTCAAAATAGTAGAGTACTCCCGCAGCCATGAAAAGCACATGCTCCGAAGGATGTATCCTCCTGAACCAGCTTTTGTCGAGGAATGAAGCTGAAATAAATGTCCGACGGCCGATTTCGGGAATGAATTTCCTGCGGAGGTCGATTACGTCGGGCAGATCGAGATCGTACCAGACAAGCTGGCCGTTATCCACCCTGTCGAAGGTAGTATCGAGCCCGCAGCCGACGTTGACGATCGTCGCATTTGGATAACGGGAAAGGTACTCTTTGATGGTCCTGTCGATATGGATGCTCCTCGCTATCCACTCGAGCTGCGATATATACTTGATCTTCGCCGCGATTTTCGAAAAATCGTAATCGATCTTCGTGATGATTTCACAGGCTTTCCTGTCGACAATCCTCGGATGCTTCTTGAGGGTTTCACACGTGCGACCCCAAAGCGGAAGAAGAAGGGTTATCTGGACACTCCCGAGCTCGATGGCATATTTGACGGACATCTTCCGGTATCCTCACTGAAAAGGTTCAAGGTAACACGAATCCAGCTTTCAAGTTAAGGATAATCCTGCGGATCTGTATGTTCTCTTGCCGGCATTCATTCCTCGATTTTCATTCCTCTCCCTATGAGTAAATTTCGTATTCTTGAGATAAGAATAGTCCACCAGTTTTTCGGTCCATGAAAATCGGTATTCTCGGTGCAACAGGCCAGGCAGGAAAAATCATTGCCGCAAAACTGCTATCAGAAAAAGCAGGCATCCCTGTACTTTTCGGGAGGTATCCGGAAAAGCTTGAAACGCTGAGCGATTCCCTCCGGCATCTTGCTTCTGAAAAGCTTGAAACAGCTGTTGTCGATATTCGAGACCCGAATGCACTTGAAAAGGCATTCCGGAAGCTCGATTTCATGATAATCGCCCTCAGCTCCCCTGAAAACCTTCCTGCAATAATCAGTGCGGCTCTTGCAACCGGAACCCATTGCATCGACATACTTCTCGGGAGCAAGGAAAAACGTGAAGTGCTTGAATCAAATCATGAACTGTTCAAAAAAAGCGGGATATGCTACATCACTGATTGCGGCTATCATCCCGGTATTCCCGGTGCAATGGCTCGATGGGCCGACGAACTTTGTCCAGGCTTGCATGATGTGGATATTTTCGGCTCGTTCGGGTTGAACTGGAAAGCTAAACGTTTCGCAACTGAAACGATAGCCGACTTCACCAGGGAACTCAAAACCATGGATATGTCCATCCTGGAAAACAGCCAATGGAAAACGTGCTTGAAAAACAGGAGGTTCGATTTCAATGACGGCCGTGGCATACGGAACTGTTTCGCCATGGGTATGGACGAAATCAGGATTATCCGCCAGTACATCCCGACCCTGAATAATGCGGGCTTCTTCATCGCCGGTTTCGGCAAGGTGGTCGATTGGGTTGTCCTGCCTTCATGTTTTGCAGCCCTTGCGTTATTTCCCAATGCAAAACAGCAGATTGGAAAGTTTTTCCTATGGAGTCTCGGTACATTCTGCAACGGCGATGAATGGGCAGAGATGAGGCTCATTGGCCGAGGAAAAGGGGGGACGATTACAATAGCTGTTTCATACGATGATCCATATGAACTGACAGCTATACCTGTTGTCGCCTGCATCAGGCAATTTGCCATGCAACCCGCCAGAACGGGACTTTGGCGACAGGCGCTATATGTTGATCCTTCGTTTTTCTGGAGAAACCTGCAGAATATGGGTGTGCAGGTATCGGTAACGATGAATCGCTGATACACCCCGTCTGTTTATCCTTGCCGCTCTCCCGTGGAATGCCCAATACCCTTTCCGCAGAACGTGGCGACTCTCAAGATCCCGTATCCGGCAAGGACTGCGCCTACAAGGACATGCAGATCTTCAGTTATTGCCGGAGATACCGATCCTTTCAGCATTTCGATACAGAGCACCGCTGCAGCGAGAAAAACCGGAGTCGCAAGACCTGCGGAAAAACCGAATATTGCGAGAGAATTCCTGGTATAACCATGTTCAAAAGCTTTCGAAGTAAAAAGACCGGTCCAGAAAACAATGGTCAGGGGATTTGAAACTGTAAGTGCGAACGCACTGATAAAGCTCGAACAGTTATCCGGCATAACGCTGTTAACCACGGCGGATGGAACAGGATCGAAAAGAGCATGCAACGCTGTATATGATCCGAAGATCACGAGAATAAGCGCGCCCAAAAAAGCGGATATGGTATGGATTTTCGTGTTTTTCAGCAATACACCTACCCCACAGGCAGCCAGAAAGATATAGAAGTAATCACCGACAGCCACACCAGCAACAGCAGTGAAACCATCGGACATCGTTCGCCGTAGAGCGGTATCGAGAACGAAGAAAAAAACTGGTCCAAGCGCAAACTGCAGGAGAAAACCTGTCGAAAACCCGTTAAGGAAAACCTTTATCATGTCAAGTTTTCTTTATCCCGATATCTTGACAGCAAGATAATGCGTTAACTGAAGTACATGCAGATAAAACGGAACGGAAATCACAAAGGATACCTCAAAGAAAAGCGTTCCCGGAGCAGCGCGGGCAGTTCACCGGGGAAAACCGTCCTGTATTCGGTCCCTTCTTCGGAGACCGATTTGAACTGGTCGCCGTTGAGCACAATCTTCCCCCCTGGCTGCTGAAGAACGGCTATCAATCCTTTGACGAAAATCGAATCGGGATGTTTCGAGTTGAGGAAGTTGGCCGGCTCGAAATCCACCCACTCCTGAGGCTGAAGCGTGAATTCGTAAAGGTTTCTCCAGGAATCGCCATCGAAGGAGCGCAGCAGGTATGCGCCATCGCCGGTCATGTCGAGCAGGAACGTCTCGTTTGCCTGCCTGACCTCCAGACCGGTCTGGGCAAGGTTCAGCGGCTCCCTTATACCGAAGCTTCCGAAACCGAGGTCAACAAGCCATGCAGCTCCCCCGATTTCAACAACAAGGGCCATATGGGTTTTCGGACGCCTCTGCGGATAGGTCATCGGCCTTGCGGCTATCATGCGGTAAATGAAGCCTGCCGCTTCGAGCGCCATGGCAAAGAGGCCGTTGACTTCGTAACAGTAACCTCCCCTGCCGTGTTCAACGATTTTCATGAAGATATCCTCAGGGACAAGCGACACCAGCTTCCCCGCCTGGACATCAAGGTTTTCGAACGGGACCGAAAAGAGCTGGCATCGCATCATGAGCCTCAGTGTCTCAAAATCGGGCAAAACGGTTCCCTGGTAACCGGTTCGCCGGAAATATGCCTGAAGGTTGAAATTATCGGCGATCATGGGTTGTGCCGCTGATCAGACTGTTTGAGGGAAAAGGAAGACAATTATCAGTAAAAGTACCCATAAATGATCAAAAAGCATCTGCAGGTATGGAAAACGGATGGACGGCTCCTCCAGGTAAAAAATCCATTTCGAATGAGACCGAACACATTAAAACAAACGAAAAAAGAACCTGCACGTTTTCACCCCAGGCAAAAACCCGGCCAGAACTCATTATTATGTCGATATTTAAGAATAAGGACGCACTCTTTACACTTTTACCACATCCCCCCCCCAATAATTTTGCTTTTTTTATAAAAAAAATTGAAAGAAATTCTGCCCAGCTCTCGTATTATAGGCATCGTTAAGCAGCAAAAGGGGGGAAATCCGGAATTTGAAAACCGGATCCGCAATTCAGCCCCGGAGTGGAAAAAGTGACAATTTTATTCGCAACGCACTTCCAATCAACTAACAAAACCGATGTATCAAGTTAAAACCGGTGTTACGACGGGAACTGGCAGTAAATTTGAAATCAGGCTGACTGCTGTATTTCTGATTTTTACACTTGCAACCTATGGTTTCTTCGTGTATGAACAGTCGAACATTCTGCCTACCCTGTATTACCAGGAAGCATGGATGCCGATGATCATGCATGTTTTTTTCATTGTACTGAGTTCGTTTCTGGTCTATGGAGGCGTCCTTTATCATTTTACAAGGATCGGTTATTTCAAAAGAAGCGCAGCCCCTCTTGCCGACCTTCAGGGCGAGGAAGCCCTTCTCTTCAGGGAAAATGCACCCCGCCTCACCATCCTCGTGCCATCATACAAGGAAGAGCCTGAAGTTATCACCCAGACACTCCTGTCCGCAGGCTTCCAGCTCTACCCGAACCGCCGCGTCGTGCTGCTTATCGACAACCCTCCGGTAACATCCGGTTCAGGGAATGATTACCACCTGTTGTGCGATGCCCGCAATATCCCCGTAAACCTGACAAACTACTTCAAGACCCGCAGGCAGCAGTACCTTGAAGCGGAACAGGCTTTCGAGAACCGCCGCTCATCCTCCGCCTTCGATCCGGCAGCTGAAAAAGCAAGGCTTGAAAAGTTGTGGGCCGAACTCGAGGGTCATTTCAACGGCAATATTTCGTCTTATGATGTCGGCAACCATGTTGACCGTCTTTTTCTTGAGGTGACCTACGAACGCCTTGCGGAAATCATTGCCGGGAAAAGGGCCATACCTGGAGAGCTGAGCGCTGAAAACATCGCCCGTGAATACCGTTTCCTGACGATACTGTTCGATGTCGAGTTCGAATCCTTCGAGCGCAAGCGCTATCTGAACCTCTCCCATGCCGCAAACAAG
Source organism: Chlorobiaceae bacterium (assembly GCA_013334565.1). GTDB lineage: Bacteria > Bacteroidota > Chlorobiia > Chlorobiales > Chlorobiaceae > Chlorobium. Next base: position 9,711 of record JAAXXI010000007.1, on the reverse strand, counting down.
GCGATGAACCTCAACAGCTACATCGGCCTCTGCGGCGGCTGCTTTACCGAAAGAACGGTTCCTGGCGGAACAATCCTCGCGAAATGCTCGAGCGAAGAGGCAACCCTCTCTGTTCCGGCAACGGACTATTACATCACGCTCGATGCAGACAGCCTGATTGTACCTGAATACGCGAACAGGCTGATCGCGATCATGGAAAAACCGTCAAACGAACGTCTCGGCATCGTGCAGACGCCTTACAGCGCCGTACCTGAAGCAGACAATGTCATCGAAAGGGTTGCAGGCGCGACCACCGACATCCAGTACCTGATCCATCAGGGCCTGACATCGTACAATGCCACCTACTGGGTTGGCGCCAATGCCCTCATCCGTGCAGAGGCACTCGAAGATATCAAGTCTGTGGTCTCCGAGCGCGGGTACGAAGTCTATAAGTATATCCAGGACAGGACAGTCATTGAAGACACCGAGTCAAGCATCGACCTTGCAGACAAAAAATGGACCCTGCACAATCATCCTGAAAGGCTCGCTTTCAGTGCGACACCTCCGGATTACGGATCGCTGCTCATCCAGCGCAGGCGCTGGGCAAACGGCGGGCTCCTGATCATGCCGAAGCTGCTTTCCTACCTCTTTACGAAACCTTCGCTTTCGAGGTTCCGGGAAGGGTTCTTCCGCGTGCACTATCTGATATCTACTGCCGCGGTCAACATCGGCATGCTGCTTCTGATGCTTCTTCCGTTCGGCCAGCTCTGCAACAGCATCTGGTTACCGCTGACATCGCTGACCTACTATATCCTGTATGCGCGAGACCTCAAGAAATGCGGCTACAAGATTTCCGACGTCTTCAACGTCTATGCTCTGAACCTGCTGCTGATACCGGTCAACCTCGGCGGCGTCTTCAAATCCATCGAACAGGCGTTCACCGGCAAGCACATTCCTTTTGCCCGAACCCCGAAAATCGAGGGCCGTACCGCAGCAAGCCCGCTGTACATCGTCTCCTCCTATGCCCTGTTCGCACAGTTCTTTGCCGGCGGCATTTTCAGCGCCGTCAGCGGCCATCTGGTCCTCGGCATATTTTCGATGGTCAATGCCGTTGTTCTTCTTTATGCGATCATCAGCTTCATCGGGCTGAGGGAAAGTTATGAAGATGTCATGAATGTGGTTGAACCGAAACTGCCGACACTGAGGAAGATGTTCCTTTCGACCGCCCAGCAGCCGGGCTGACATAGAGGTCCCGGATATTATCGTTATCTGTAAAGCGACGGCATGGCGAAACCCTGCCGTCGCTTTGACTTTATGATCTCTCGACACAACATGAATCGGTGCAGGTTATGAGAAAATTTCCGGCAAAAGCTGTTGCCTTGGCATATATGCTGTTTTCAGGACTGGCGGTGTCACCGGCAGCGCAAAGTTCTCCGGTACTCCTCACGTTCGATGTCGAAACACCCGGCGATGAGGTTTCACTTGAAAAACTGGTCCCTGGCGTCCCTGCGACCTATTTCGTGACCGGCAGGTTCGCCATAAAGCACAGGGAGTTCGTTCGCGGCCTGTCCGACGCCGGAAATACGATAGGTTCGCATTCCGATACCCATCCTCATTTCAGGACTTTGAACGACAAGGCCGTCCTGAAAGATATTGCAGGATCGAAACAAACCATCGAATCCATTACGGGCAAACCGGTCATATGGTTCAGGAGCCCTTACCTCGAATACGACCAGAGGACCCTCCGTACCCTGAAATCGCTGGGTTTCACGGGCGACAGTTCCGACAAGGAAACCTGGGCGCTGCAATCCGTTATCGATGAACTCCCCATTTCGGATTTCAAGAATGAAGACCTCATTGCATCAGATTACGACATGATCGATGAAGAACATTTCACCGAAGAAGCTTATGATGCCGCTCTCCGGAAGCTTTATCTGCAGAAGGAAGGTTCCGGCCAGCCGGTCGTGATCCTGGCCCATCCGGCGGTGTCCGTCAAATACCCGGATGTCTACCGTCGCTTTGTCCGCTTTGTCGGCGAACGCCATGGCACCTTCATGACTTTCGACAGCTTCAGGGCATCGGTGCAGAAGAACCGCGTTACAAGAACCGCGGCATGGGCGGAACCGGCGGGAAACCTCACGCAGGCCAGGAAACTTGCGGCTTCGATCTCTGCAACCGGCGCAACGGACGTGTTCCTCCGGACAGGGCCCGGAGAGTTCCGGGGAAGACGCGCGGTCTTGCTTGGCAGGACAATAGCCGTTCTGAAATCGAAAGGTTTAAGGGTACATGGATTGATATCGCCTCTCTGCGACAGGGAGGCTGTAAAAAAGCATCCGGACTGGGCAATGTGCGGGAAAAACGGTGACCCTTCAACCGAACTCCTCTCGCCCGCCAATCCCGATGCGGTAGCCTATATGGTTCATTCGGCGCTTGTGCTCCTCGGTACGTTCCGCTTCGACGGTATTTGCCTCGACAATATTTCCTACCCGAACGATGAATATGATTATTCCAGGCAGATGCTGGAGAACTATGCCCGGGCACACGGCACAGGTCACCTCCCAACCCTTTCGGATCTCCTGAACAAAGAATACAACACCTGGATGAGCTGGCGTGCCGACGTCCTTTCGGGGCTCGCGGCAACCATCGGCACCAGGGTCCATGAAAGATGGAAGGGATCGCGCTCATGTTCTGCGATTGTCTCCGGGTCCTCAGCCCTCGATTTCCATGCGAGGGAAACGTCAGGGCAGAACCTTGCGCTGTTCGCACAGTCGCTCGACTTTCTCATTCCGGCGATCGAGCTCCCTGCTGAAAGCGACAACAGCGAAGAGGCTGATCATCTCCGGCGAAAACTGTTTGCACTTGAAATAAGGGCAGGGAAAAGCCGCTTGATGCTCCCGGCAGGAAAATGCCCATCCACCTTCGAGCGTGCTCCGGATACTTCACGGAATCCCGAAAGCGGAACGCCATAATGAAATATGCTCCGCGTTGTCGAATGACCGATAAAGCATACATTTATCAGAGCAGGCCTGATTCCGGTCTGATCGAATGATTTCATCAACCATCACCGCAGTGTGGAAAATCTGCGGAAATTTCCGGTAAAGGAGAGATTCATGTCGTATCGTGGCCTCAGCATTGCCCTGATCGTTCCATGCTACAACGAGGAAGCGTCGATCACGCAGGTGATCAGAGGGTTTAGGCATGCCTTGCCTGGGATCGAAATTTTCGTCTTCGACAACAATTCATCGGATCGCACATCGGAACTTGCCAGAGCGGAAAAGGTGACTGTCGTCAACGTGCCCCTGCGAGGCAAGGGCAACGTGGTCAGAAGGATGTTCGCCGATGTGGAAGCGGATATCTATGTCATGGTCGATGGAGATGCCACCTATGATGCTCCGTCAGTGACCGGACTTCTCGATAAACTGATAGACGAGCACCTTGACATGGTAGTGGGGTGCAGGGAAACTGCCGTCGAAGAAGCCGATGCTGCATACAGGCGGGGACACCAGTGGGGAAACAGGATGCTGACCCGGAGCACGATCAATATATTCGGCGGCGGTTTTACCGACATGCTTTCGGGATACCGGGCTTTCACGAAACGGTATGTGAAATCGTTTCCCGCCCTCTCCAAAGGGTTCGAAATCGAAACCGAGCTGACTGTTCACGCGCTGGAGCTCCGCATGCCCTACGGAGAGGTTGTCACGCCTTACGGCTCACGCCCCGAAGGGTCGGAAAGCAAGCTCTCGACTTACCGTGACGGATTCCGCATCCTGAAAACCATCATCCGCCTCTATATTTCCGAACGGCCGTTCTCCTTTTACGGTATCTGCGCAAGCCTCATGGCCCTGTTTTCGGTTGTCATCAACATCCCGGTTATCGGCGAATACCTCTCGACAGGTCTCGTGCCGCGCATTCCGACGTTTGTCCTGTCGATCGGCGTCATGATCTGCTCCCTTCTTTCCTTCGTCTGTGGACTGATCCTTGACAATGTCACCATCGGGCGCCACGAGATCAAGCGGCTCGCCTACCTCTCTTTTCCGCCATCATGGCTGAAAGCGTCACAAAAAATCGGGACCGAAGGTTGAATCCGGTCGAAAACAAGCGAGACAGTCTGGGAATGGCGGCATTCAGAAAAGGATTCCCTGGATTTATATCCCGTTTTTTCTGGTTCGGGATTTCGGGAGTTATCGGCTTTATCGTCGATACCGGAATACTCTACCTTCTCAAAGGCTCACTGGGACTTTACGGTGCACGGGCCGTATCGTTCTTTTCTGCTGTACTCGCGACCTGGATATTCAACCGCAGCATCACCTTCCGAAACCGAAAATCCGGTCATTCAAAAACCAGGGAATTCGGAATCTACATCGCCCTGATGCTGGCAGGAGGCAGCGTCAATTATACCGTCTATGCCTTCATGATAGCAACCAGCGCCCTTGCCGCCCGGCAACCGGTGCTCGGAGTGGCTTGCGGAAGCATTGCGGGAATGACGATAAACCTGCTGACTTCACGCTTCCTGCTCTACCGCCACAACCAACCTGAAGAATCCGGTTCCGTTAATCACTGAGGCGCTTTTTCGCCCCTTGTCCGATCCACGATAAAAGAATTGTTTAATCCGGCTTGGAGGCAACAACTTCATATTTTTTCTTCAGTTCGAGGAAAAGCTTTTCAATAAACCGGTATGAATTTTTACCGAAAAGGATGAAAGCTACTGACGTCGAAATGCGTATAAAAAGATAAACTGCAGAGCATGCGGGGAGCGCATTTCGTGATAAAAACCAACCGGAAAGGGTACGATCCTTGATGGATTGCCCGATGCTGTCAGGAAAAAGAGATCGGACTTCATATTCAGGGCACCTCTATTTATTGTCGTGAGAAGCACGAGTGCAAGGCGGACGGAGCGGAGAAACCGGAGTGTACACAGCGTACATGAGGATTTCGAGCACCGCCCAACACAGCAATAGGGGTTCGGAACAAATAAATAGAGGTGCCCTTCAATGAATCGATAAAATCGGAGACATCAAGGCCGATGCGGAAGTGATCGACGAGGATTGACGACCTGATATTGAGATAATAGAGCCGCTCATTTACGATACTACCCACAAAGGAACCGGCCATGTTGGGTCACACCTGACAAACGGTTTTTCTGCAGGAAGAATATGATTCCTGACGACATGGATCAGGGAACTTTCCATGATCGTCCTGCCATTGAACATTTCTCTGAAAATGACGAAAGGATAGAAAGAATGGATAAGTAACAACGTCAAAGCATAATAAACACAGAAAAAAAAACCTGAAACAACCGGCTTTGGCCAATAAAACCCTGAAAGATGAAAAAGCACTTTGTCATTGCTGTGGGAATTGCAGGATTGATGACAGCAGGCACACCTCCGGCCCTGAGAGCTGAGAATGGATATGACTACGGGTACGACGACTCCGGATATGGCCAGGATGATCGTCCTGATTTCATTTACCTGCCGGACCTGGAGTTCTACGTCTCCTACGGCACCCAGTATGACATGATCTATATGGACGAGTATTACTATCTTTACTGGTATGGCACATGGTACTACTCCTGGGACTATTTCGGTCCATGGTATCCTATAAGGTTCGATTACCTGCCGCTCAACATCAGGCGTCACCCCTGGCTTGAAATAGCGAGGTTCAGGGACTATGAATACAGGCGGCACGACCGCAGGTTCTGGGACCAGCGGTTTGAGAGGGACAGGCTCTTTTTCCGCCAGCATCCCCCGGTTTACCGGCGCCAGCCCGGTGGACCACCACCGCCACTGCCGTCAAAAGACTGGCATTTCATGAAACCGTTCGGACCGGGCGGCCCTCCGCCTCCAGGCCCGGGAGCACCGGGATGGAACAAGGGTCCTGTCAGACCTTTCAATCAGGGTGTCACTCCGCCTCCGTCGCCACCTCCGTCACCATCGGGATGGAACAAGGGACCAGGAGGACCGTTCAACCAGGGCGGTACTCCGCCTCCGCCGCCACCTCCACCGCCGTCGGGATGGAACAAGGGACCAGGAGGACCTTTCAACCAGGGCGGTACTCCGCCTCCGCCGCCACCTCCACCGCCGTCGGGTTGGAACAAGGGACCAGGAGGACCTTTCAACCAGGGCGGCACTCCGCCGCCGCCACCTCCACCGCCGTCGGGTTGGAACAAGGGACCAGGAGGACCATTCAATCAGGGTGTCACTCCACCACCTCCGCTACCGCCTTCGCCATCGACATGGAACAAGGGGCCAGGAGGACCAATCATTCAGGGCGGCACGCCACTGCCACCTCCTCCACCGTCGGGATGGAACAAGGGATCTGGAGGACCGTTCAATCAGGGTGTCACTCCACCACCTCCGCCACCGCCTTCGCCATCGACATGGAACAAGGGACCAGGAGGACCAATCATTCAGGGCGGCACGCCACCGCCACCGCCACCTCCTCCACCGTCGGGATGGAACAAGGGACCAGGAGGACCGTTCAATCATGGCGGTCCACCACCACCGTCCGGATTTAACAAGGGATCTGGAAACCCTCCCCCTCCTCCACCGCCTCAAGGTAATTCGGGGGGGCACGGAAACCATCATGACAATGATAACAATGGCAACCATAACAGTGGTCCGCCATCCTGGCCAAAATAAAACAGCAGCACAAAACCCGGCCGGAAACCGGGTTTTGTGCTGTATTCTGCCGATATCGAATCCGCGGCCGATCAAGGCAAGCGTTAAAACTATTTTTTAAAGGATAACAGAACCGTTCTTCACGGAATGGCCTTTCAGCCTTAGTTATTGGAGAACTTCAGAGCATCAATCCTCTCTGCGGTTGGTAAAGTCGATTTTTTTCTTCGGCGGATTAATGCCTTGGAAGGTATTCAAATCCTGGAACTAACGTTGTGCTCAACTTCCTCCTGTTACTTTTCTGAAAATTTTCCTACAGAAACGCAAGTTTTCTTTTGATTTTATCAAAGTATTCATTACTTATTTCCCCATGTGTACTTATTGATGATCGGCACACTTTTTGATGTATCGATTATCCTGCACGGATGATACCTGTAACTATGATACCTGAATCGTTGACCATGAACAGCAACAAACTTATCGAACGGCTCGAGCACGCCCTCGAAATCACGGAAGGCCCGACTGTGCTCGGCGCTTCGGATTCCGGCCGCAGGAATGCAGCCGATCCGGAAAAAAGAAAGAGAAAACTGAAACTCGATCTTCTGATCAGGAAGGTCCTGTCCAGAGGCATTGACCCGCACTGGCTTCTTACCGGGGAAGGATGTATGTACCGAAAGGAGAACAATAACGACCCTGGCAAAAAAGCCCGTGAACTCCGGAAAATGGAACACATGCTTTTCAAAGTCTGCCACAGGCTCAGAACGGTAGGATAAATCTATGGAGGTCCGGCTTTTGCGCCGGACTTTTTTTCTGTATTCCTGAAATGGTAAATTAGTGAAGATACTTTCGCTGTTCGATCTCTGATTCTGTCAGGAAACAAATCGGATCCCTTTCTGTTTTGCCTTTACCTGCAGTACTCACTGTAACATCAAACAATAAGGAAAAATGAAAGCGACAAAAAAACTCTTCATTTCCTCACTATCCGCTTTTTTGCTGGTATCAGCGGTCATTTCCACGGCAATCGGGGAAACAGACGAAAAAGGCCCGGTCAATCTTCCATCCCGTGTAGCTGTTCCGAATGTCATTGGAAGCAGGCTTGTACCAGGAATCCAGACATTACGGTCAGTCGGGCTTGTACCGATCACACAGATAAGTGACCGGGACGGCAATGCACGAATTATCGTCAGACAGGCGCCAGTTGCAGGAACATTAGTAATGAAAGGCTCATCTGTAAATATTTACGGACAACTCCTGACAACTGATACAGACACAAAAGGACCCGTGACATTACCACCTTCACGATAACAAATTGTCGTAGCCAGGCAGGAAAAACCTTTCAATAAGTATTTCCTGCCTGTTTCGAACAGGACTGCAAACAGTCTCACCACGCTGGAACCTTGCCTGTTCAGCAGATTGCAAATAAAGAGCAATGAATTTCAAACAAACACTTCGCTCCGTCAATCTCCAGAAGTTGCTTATCTTTCAAGGGAAGTTCACAACATGATGAACATTTCGAAAGCATCATGCTGCCGGAATCTTCAAGGGCATTTGTTACGCTGAACAATCATTCGATGCCTATCCATAAAACCAGGCTTGCTGTTTTCTGCTCAGGGACCGGCAGTAATTTCAAGGCCCTCCAGCGTGCCATTACCGAAAAACAGATCGATGCTGAATTCGTGCTCTGCATATCCAACCGTTCGCAATGCGGAGCAACCGAATATGCGCGTATAAACGGTATTCCGGTTTTGCATCTCCAGGAAAACCAGTTCCCCGATCATGATAGCTTCAGCGCTGCCATGCTATCCGCGCTGAAAGAGCATGGGACTGACTACCTTATCCTTGCGGGATATATGAGAAAAATCCCGGACCTGATCGTTGACGCATACCGCGACAGAATCTTGAACATCCACCCAGCCCTCCTGCCGAAATTCGGCGGGGAAGGCATGTATGGCATCCGCGTGCATGCTGCGGTGCTGGCAGCCGGAGAAACAGAAAGCGGCGCGACGGTCCATCTTGTGGACGAGGTCTATGACAGGGGCAGGGTCCTCATGCAGCAGAGCGTACCGGTGCTCCCCGGCGATACCCCTGAAACGCTTGCCGCAAGGGTCCTTGCCTGCGAACATGAACTCTTCCCCCTGGCGCTTGAAAAGCTGCTCGGAGAGCGAAAAGCAGGGTGCGGAGGATGAGCCTGCAGATCAGCGAAATCTTCCACTCGATCCAGGGGGAATCATCGTTTGCCGGTTGGCCCTGTATTTTCGTACGCCTGGCCGGATGCGGCCACGGCTGCCGCTATTGCGATACGGCCTATGCCGAAGGGGAAGGTTTCACCCTTGAACCGGAAGAGATCGCCCGCCGCGTTTCGGAGTTCAGGGCGCCGATTGTTGAAATTACCGGTGGAGAACCTCTGCTCCAGGACGACGTCCACCCGCTCATGCATATGCTCTGCGAGAAAGGCGATACCGTCCTCCTTGAAACCGGCGGGTTCCTCTCTGTCGCCGATGTCGACCCGCGCGTCCATTGCATCATCGACCTGAAAGCCCCGTCATCCGGCGTATCGGAGAAAAACAACCCGGAAAACATAACTCTCGCCCTCGAACGAAAGGGACATTACGAGTTTAAAATTGTCATTGCCGACAGAAACGATTACCTCTGGGCAAGGGAACTGCTGCGGCAAACCGGCCTGCCGGACGTCTGCACCGTCCTGATGGGTGTGGCTTTCGGCCAGCTCGATCCGTCAGAACTGGCCGGATGGATCCTCGCAGACCACCTCAGGACAAGGCTGCAGCTGCAGCTCCACAAATACATCTGGGACCCTCGCATGAGAGGGGTTTAGCCTGTTTTGATTTTTGCAGGTTTACTCGTTACTTTCATTTTAGGGCGTTTAACCTTTTACCACTACTCATCTTGCCGTCCCTTTCCGTCATCGTTCCCCTGTTCAACGAACGGGAATCGCTTTCCGAGCTGCTTGACGGGCTCTATGCCGCCATGCGTGAAAAGGAACTGCACGATCTCCTGGGCAAACCATTCACCTTCGAGATCATCATGGTCGATGACGGATCCACTGACGGATCGGCTGAAGTGATCGGCGGACTGATCCAGGAAAAGCCCGAACTGCGGC
>JAAXXI010000040.1 GCA_013334565.1 Chlorobiaceae bacterium | reverse complement strand
CATACTGGCGTACCGAAAACGGCAGGATATCGCTCAGGCAGATCGCCGCAACGATGCCCATCGGCACCGCTATCAGCGTCGAACCAAGTGTCACCATCAGGCTCCCGTAGATGATCGACAGCGCACCAAAAGTCGGCGGGTCGTCCGCCGGGTACCAGTCCGTGCTCGTGAAAAACTCCCTGAAACCGCGAAGCTCGAAGAACGGAACCGCATCCCGGGCGACGAAATAGAAGATGAACAGGACGACTACAGCCACGAACGAGGCTATCGCAAGCAGCAACAGTTCACCTGCGCTCCTCGATACGTTCTTCATTATCCGCTTCCGGGAACTCAGTACGAATGCCTTCGATTGTAACAGGGATTCCCCTCCAGGTTCTTCCATAGTAATAACATTTAGCTCCTCGTCCCGGCTGCCAGGTTTTCCGGCTGCCTTTTCCTGTCCCTAATCTATCGGCTTTAAAGGTCGAATACAATGCACGGATTGTTACGTGTTTGTAAACAAATGAAGCGATTTGGAGAAGGAAAAAGCGGCTTGAAAATGAAAGCTGCCAATTTTGCATCTCACCGAAGCAAAAGGGTAAAAGTTCACAGAAAATTAACAACGCATCTTTTTCCTACCGCTTACATTTGCAAAAACCAGGCTTGGCTGGCAAGCTGGAGTTGAGTACAAAAACGGTTCCCGGCGCCGCAAAACGGTAAACATACAGACATGGAATGGCTCTATTGCGACTTTCATATCCATACGACATGGAGTGACGGCAGCCTCACCCTGAAAGAGGTCGTTGAACTGTATGGACAAAGCGGTTTCGATGTGATTGCCATAACCGATCACCTGCTTGACTCGAATTCACAGCGGCAGAAAATCGAAAGATCAGGAAGGCACTTCGGTATCGGAGCCGAACGATACGCCGAGTACCGGAGAGAGTTGTGGAAAGCTGCCCGCTATGCATGGGAAACGTATAACATGCTCCTTCTTCCGGGAATCGAACTGACCAACAACACCGGGAAATACCATATTCTCGCCCTCGACAACAAAGAGATCGTCAATCCAGATCTCGATGTCGAAGAAATCCTCCGTGAAATCACGCAGCAGGGCGCTGTTTCAGTGGCATGCCATCCATTCGTGAGGAACCATTCCGGTGAATCCCCGTCCGAATACCTCTGGTCGAACATGGATCGCTTCGCAACCATGTTCGACGCGTGGGAAGTTGCAAACCGTGACGACCTTTTCAATATCATCGGGCTGAAAAAATTCCATTATGTCGCGAATTCCGATTTTCACGAGAAAAGGCATCTCCACTCGTGGAAAACCCTGTTGCGCTGTGCAAAAAATACCGAAGCGGTAAAAGAAGCGATCAGAAAAAACGATGCCGTTTCAATTTTCCTGTATCGAGGCGGGAAAATTCAATGAAAATGCACTGCTACAAAAACAGTGTCCGTTACTTCGGCCAGCGGTTCAAAGCGATGCGGCACCGGATAAGGCGGCATCAAAAACTCAGGAACCTGTTCCGGAAGGCTGTGGAAGTCCCGCTCGATCAGTCATCGAAGGTGGTTATACTCAGTGACCTGCATATGGGTGACGGCAGTATGCTCGATGATTTCAGGGCAAACGCACCGCTCGTCAGCACCGTGCTCGGGAACTATTACCTTCCTGAAAAATTCAGCCTCGTCCTGAACGGTGATATCGAGGAATTGTACAAGTTCCCCCTTGAAAAGATCGCGGCTTCATGGACGGAGATCTTCGACCTTTTTCTGAAATTCCGGCAGAACGGTTTCCTTTGGAAAACCTGCGGCAACCACGATGCGGCATTGCTCGCCAGAACGAACTATCCCCTTGGCGAAGCCATGGCGGAAGCGGTTAAATTCAGCTATGGTGACAACAGCCTGCTTGTTTTTCATGGACACCAGGCATCAGTCCTGTTGTGGGAAAAATATTCCTTCCTGAACAAGGCGCTCATTTTCGTTCTCAAATACATTGCCAAACCCGCAGGCATCAAAAACTTTTCGGTCGCTTACAGCAACCGTCAACGGTTTGCCATAGAAAAAACGATTTACGATTTTTCAAACCGAGCAAAAATCGTCTCGATTATCGGGCATACCCACCGCCCGCTGTTCGAATCCCTTTCGAAAGCCGATTACCTGAACTACAGAATAGAAGAGCTCTGCAGGGCCTACCCGTCCCTCGACGAAGGAACAAGGCAAAGGACGAAGCAATGCATCATCGAGTTAAGGAAAGAACTCCGCACCTGTTCGGCAAAAGCGAAAAAACAGAGGCTCAGGAACGGTATTTACGACGACATAACCATTCCGAGCATATTCAATTCAGGCTGCACCATAGGAAAACGAGGCATTACCGCCATCGAAATAGATTCGGGGACAATAAGGCTCGTCTACTGGTATAACGGCAAACAGAACAGGAACTTCATCAGTGAAAGGGACAACCGCCCGACGCAGCTCGGTTCTACCGGGTATTCCAGAGTCATACTGAATGAGGACTCCCTCGATTACGTTTTTTCAAAGCTGCACCTGCTTGCGTGAAATGCAGGCTTTTCCCGGTCATGCCTGCCCTGCAAGGAGGCCGATTTCCTGAGTCGCGTCATGGCGGCAGCAGCTTTGAAAGAAGGAGAAACGTGATGGTCGTCAGTCCGGCCGAAGCAAGATTCATGAATAAGCCGGGAATGACGACCCTTTTCAGGGAAATATGCTCGATCCCGGTATATGAAAGCGTGTTTGCCATCGTGGCGAAAGGGGTCATGACCGCGCTCGACGCCGCAATGGTCACCGCCAGCAGCAGGACAAGGGAAGAGAACCCCGCCTGGGAAGAATACAAAGAGGCGAGCGGAGCGAAGATGAGAATAAGTGCCGTATTGCTCAGTAGTTCGGACGCAAACATGACAAGGATGACAAGGAAGAAAAGGTTCAGCCAGCGGGCATCTGCAGACAGGCTCATCGCAATGCCGAGTGCATTCCTCACCCATGTTGCCGGTAATCCCGTGCTTGCGGAAGCCATGAGGTTGACCGGTGCGCCGACAAGGAAAAAAAGAACGGCGCCGATGAGAAAAACAATGGAGAGACCGATGTACGGTATATCCCGCACAATAAGATTGGCCGACAATCTTGCGTTGCCATTCCTGGTGTCGAAACCGGGAAACGGCTCACGGAAAATGCTTTTCCAGACAACATCGGCATATGAGCGGAGCGCATGACCGCAGAAACCTGCAACATATTCCGGCGGGGCCCCCGTCCTCCGGTGCAGTTCGAGTGCAAGACGGTGGAAAAATATCAGCGGAAAGCCCATGATCACCAGAAGCAGTTGGATGGTGTTCCGCAGGAAAGAACCGGCACTGAAATCTTTTACAGGCAGGATGAATGCAAAAAATACTGCCGCTGCACCATAACCGAGAAAACAGAGGTCCACGGGGTTAAGAGAATAACACGACGGTTCCGGCCTGAACACGAACTGGATGACCGTCAGTATCCCGACAACTGAAATATTGAAAACGAGAAGGAATACGGAACGACGGGAAATCCTTTCCGGCCCGGAGAACTCATGCCTGTGCATAGGCAGCGAAAACGCGCCCGATGCCCGTGCAGAAATGAAAATGACGCACCATCCTGTTCCGAGCAGGACGAGCGTTGCCGGTAGTCCTATGCCAAACCAGGAAATATACGAAACCAGCTCCGTGCCTCTGAAGTTGAAAAATTCCGCAAGGGCAAGAGTCATGAGGTTCTGCGGACTGCCTGAAAGCGAGGCAAGACTCCCCGCATTGGCACCGAAAGATAGCGAAAGATACAGGTACGATCCGGCAAGACTTTTATCCGGCGCATTTTTCATGCGCTCAAGGACAGAATTGACAACCGGAATCATAGCGATCACGACAAGCGTATGGGAAAAGACGATCGACAGGAAATAGGAAGACAGGAGAAAGGCTACGAGAAGGGTTTTCAGCCCACCGGATCCTCGCCGGACCATGCGATCGATCAGCTGGTGATGCAGCTTCATTGAAAAAAGCATCTCGCTGAGCAGGAAACCGATCAGGAAAACCAGTACGTTCTGGAACAGGTTCATGGTTTTTTATGGCATTATACGGCCGCGAAACCCCTCTTCGCGAACTGTTAACGCAATTGTTACAAGACCGTAACCATCCCTCAACACTAATTGCTTTTCTTGATGAAAAGCGCAGCTTCGCGGTTGGCCGCATCTCAAGGATTTTCGAACAAAACCGGAAATATCCATGAAACACTGCCATGATTTTTTTTTCAAACCCCTGCCCTGTTTAGACCGGGGAAAGTCCCTGCTCCTGAGGATCCTCATGGTGCCTAATTTTTTTCTCATCAGGGCACAAGGCATGGAAAACCTCTGCCGGGAAGAGGGTGCGAAGATATATGCCTTCAATCACAACAATTCACTTGAAGCTCTGCTGGTGCCCGTCTTCATCATGTACTATCTCGGAGGAACAGCAATCAGCTTCGTCATAGACTGGATGTACGGGAAAATCCCGATCATCGGTCAGCTGATGGAAATGACAGAGCCGGTCTATGTCTATCATAAACGCAGCAGAATTCCCTGGATAAAAAAAGAACGCAGTCATCTTCCCCCGGTCAATGTCATCGGACAATGCGCCGGAAAACTACGCTCAGGACGGAGCATCGGAATATTTCCGGAAGGGAAACGGAACAGGAACCCCGAGCATCTCATGAAAGGCAGACCGGGTATCGGACATATCGCCCTCATGACAGGCGTTACCGTCATCCCTGTGGGTATTGATTTCAACAGCAGGACCACAAGGAACAGAATTCCGGTTATCGGAAGAATCATCATAAGGGCCGGACGGCCCATCCATTTCAGGAAAGAGAGCGAAGAATACCGGAAGATCCTCGCATCGGGTGTTGATAACCGTAAAGAGTGGGCCGAATTGAACCGCCTAGCCGAAGATGTGACGCATGAGATCATGCTCAGCCTTTCGGGTCTTTCCGGAAAAAAATACAACCAGCCCTGCCCGGAATTGACAGATAATCGCCGCAAACAAACCAGAAAACTCGAGGAGCAGCCATGTCCGGTATAACCGTCACGAAGATCTTACGAAACGAGGATCGCGAGCATGCCCTGGATATCATCAACCAGGTTTTCTGTATCGAAAAAAACTGGATCGGAACGACACTGAACCAGATTCCTGAGGATATCGAATCGAGCACACAATGTTCCTGGTTCATCGCGAAAATCGGCGGACAGCCTGCAGGCCTGCTCCGCCTGCTGTACGATCCCTGCCTCGACATTCCTGAGGAATACGGTGTGAAGCTGATGCCTGGCATCGACACCGAGTCGCTCAAACGCACAGGAAAGTTTGTCGAAATCGGACGGTTCATGATCCTCGAAAAGTTCCGCAGGAACCACCGCGTAGCGCTCAGGCTCATGCGGGCAGCAACGGCGGAGGTGATCGAGCGGGATTACACCCATTTCATAACAGATGTGTTCGAAGGGGAAAAGCACTCCCCGCTCAACTTCCATACAAGGGTGCTCGGCTTCGAAGTAATCGGCAAACACCTGTTCGGCGAGCTTAACTGCAGCTCAAACCGCATCATCCTCACCCTCGATATCCTGAAGCTCTACACCCGCGTCAAAGACAGCAAAAGCAGGATTTACCAGGAGCTGACCGAAGGAATGAGAGGAATTTTCGAAAAAAAAGGGTTGCTGCAGAAAACCCTGATTTCCTGAAGGGTCCCTCTACTTATTGTCGCCCGGATCCGGAGTGCGGAGCTGACGAAGTCCTGAGCATATCGGGATAAACTTCAAAAACCGGGTCCCCGATCAGCCGGGATGGGAATGACGATTCCGGTTTATCGGAACCAACACGAACAACATGGCTCCGTAATAGATAAATAGCGATGCCCTTACCTGAAGTGATGAACAGCACCGGAAGCATGAACCGTGCCTGAAAAGGCCGTAAATACTCAACGGAGGAAAACCATGCTGCGTCTCGAGGAACTGAAATCGGAAATCAAAGGGGACTTTTTCCTTCGTGAAGACCTCAACAGGCACGATGTGAAAAAAGTCGACGCATTGGCCGACATCATCATCAAACCGGCCGGAAAAAAAGAACTGCAGAAAGTCCTCCGCCTTCTTGAAAAAGCCGGCTACCCTCATCTCGTCATCAATTCCAAAGGCCGGGTGGTGTTCCCCGACAGGAGGTTCCACGGCGCCGTAATCGTTACCGACCTGAAATTATAATGAGTTACAGGCGCAGCATTTTTGTTTTCAATCTTGTAACACTCTCGTAACAGTTCCTTAACACTACTAATGGTATGTTTACGCGGGCTTGAAAATGAGTTATGAAGTCTCGAAAAAAACAACACACAACCCAACAAATACATATCATGAAAAAAATCGCAATGCTTGTCGGCCTCGCCGCAGCACTTGGATGCAGCAACGCCCAGGCCGTGGACTGGAACTGGAAAGGTGATGTCCGCTACCGCTACCAGTCCGATCTGACAGACACCGAAGGTGCCACCGGAGAACACAGCCGCGACCGCCACCGTATCCGTGTCCGCCTGGGTGTCTATCCCTGGATCAACGAAGAACTTTCCGCCGGCGTGCAGCTTTCAACAGGAGGGTTCGACGGTACGATGGGCATCAAGGAAACCACCTCCCGCAACGAAACGCTCGACGACGTCTTTCTCGCAGACAATATCTACCTCAATGAGGCGTTCATCGATTATCATCCGATGTTCCTTGACGGAAAGGTCAACCTGATCCTCGGAAAAAGGGCTGTCGCAGCCACTCTCGTTTCGGTTAACGACCTCGTCTGGGATACCGACCTGACCTTCGAAGGCTGCACGCTGCAGTATGGGAAGGATGGAGACGGAAAGGACAAGGATGGGCTCGAGGCTGTTGCCGGCTACTATTTCCTGAAAGAAAACAAAGTCGTCACACCCGCCGATGGAAAGGATTCCTATCTGTTTGCCGGCCAGCTTGCATACAAGGGAGAAATAAGCGATATAAGCTATCAGTTAGGTGCTGCATACTACGACTACATCAATTTCCATCTCTCTGCCGCTGCTGATACCTTTTTCAAGCCTGCGATAGATTACACCAACAAAGATTTCAATATCGTCGAAGTGTTCGGGAGCTTCGGCGGCCAGATAACCGATACCCTGCCCTGGAGAATAACCGGCCAGTACGCCTTCAATACAGCTTCCCATGCTGATTGGTCCGGTATCGACGATGCGAAACGGGACAGCTACCTTGCCGAACTGAAAATAGGTGATGCAAAACAGCCTGGACAGTGGTCGATTTTCGGCGATTACGTGCGCATCGAGCGTGATGCGGTCACCGCATTCACCGATTCGGACCGTAACAACGGTTCCGGAACCGATCTGGAAGGGTTCAAGGTTGGAGCGGTATACCACCTCGTCCAGAACTTCACGATCGGGCTTACCTATTTCAATTTCCAGAAAATCAACGACGATTCGAAAACATACCATACGTTCATGGCCGATGCAGTCGTGAAGTTCTGAGAATATGTGTGATCCTGTTCTTTCTCTCTCTGGTTGTGTTGACGGTATACAGGATTGCCAGGCTGTTCCCCCACGGGCAATCCTGTATTACCGGTAATTCCTATCTTTAAAACAATGTGAATGCCTTTTAATCTTTTAATCCTGATAATAAATACCATGAAACTCTTCAGAAAAATAGCTTTTTCCGCCGTCGTGCTCGGCGTCATGGCTGCCGGCAATGCACAGGCGGCCGGTAAAATCGTCATCGACGGGTCGACGACCGTCGGTCCTATCGCAAAGGCTTTTGCCGAACACTACACAAAGACCACCGGCGTCCAGGTTACGGTAAGCGAGTCCGGTTCCGGAAACGGTGCCAAGAGCCTCATCAACAAGACCTGCGATATCGCCACCATGTCGCGCCCGATGAAGGACAACGAAGTTGCCGCGGCCAAAGGAAAAGGGGTCAATCCCGTCGAACATGTCGTCGCCCTCGACGGCCTCTGCATCGTCGTCCATCCGAGCAACCGCGTGGTTGGCCTGAAAAAAGACCAGATCCGCGGAATCTACATGGGCAAATACACCAACTGGAGCCAGGTTGGCGGTCCGAACGCCCCGATCGTCGTGATCCAGCGCGAATCGAACAGTGGCACCCAGGACTCCTTCAAGGAACTCGTGATGGGCAAAGAAAACCCGATCACCAAGAAAGCGGAGACACAGGCCAGCAGCGGTGCCGTGAAGAGCCGCGTGGCTTCGACCCCTGCAGCAATCGGGTTCATCGGCATGGGATATGTTGACAATTCGGTAAAGGCACTGCTTGTAGACGGTATCGATGCCGATCCGAGGACGGTTAAAAACGGCACCTACCCGGTCCACCGCCCGCTCTTCTTCTACACCAACGGGCAGCCGACCGGTGCAGTGAAACAGTTCGTCGATATGCCGAAAACCGCAGAAGGCAAGAAAATCATCAGCGAAACCGGTTTCGTGAACTACTACTGACCTTTTGTGCCTGAAGGGCGCTTTCAACGCTGCTACTTCCCGCGCAACAAAACCGCCTTCAGTTCCGGGGCGGTTTTTGTTTTTCTGAAGCCCAGGGAAATCATGGTCGGAAAATATTGATGTAAAATACAGGGGAAAGTGAAAATCACCCTGTCAAAGAAGTATTAATCCAATGGAGTAGCGATGCCTGACGAAAAAACCGCAATACCGCACAAAAAAATTGCAATGCACCAGGATAAAAAAATAGCCCTGGTAGCCCACGACAACAAGAAAAGGGACCTGCTCGAATGGGCGGTTTTCAACCGGAACCTCCTTGCCCACCATGAAGTGTATGCGACCGGGACAACCGGCGAAATGCTTGCAAAAAAACTGGGCATAAAAATCAGGAAGCTGCAGAGCGGCCCATTGGGAGGAGATCAGCAGATCGGCTCAAAAATCGTAAGCAACGACATCGATTTCCTGATCTTTTTCTGGGACCCTCTTGAACCGCAGCCACACGATCCCGATGTCAAGGCTCTCCTGCGCATGGCGGTTGTCTGGAACATACCGATCGCCTGCAACCGGGCTTCTGCGGATTTCATGATCTCTTCACCGCTTATGGAAGGCGAATACAACCGGCTGATACCCGATTATGATGACTATCTGAAAAGAAATATCGATTGAGCATGACCGTTTGCCGTGAATCCTGACACCGGATCGATCCTGAACTGAAAAAGTTGCTGTTTTTGAATAATCAAACTCCCTATTGATGCATAATTGTACATACTCAAAATTATTTCTCGCTGCCGTGACAGGCACAGCTTTTTACTTGGCCTCCCCAACGGCCATGGCTTACAATACCGGACACCTGAACACCCTGAGATCCGGAGTGAAGGCATGGAACAGCATGAGGGCCGCACATGCCGATGTCGTTCCGGACCTGTCAGGAGCCGATCTGAAAGGCAGAAACCTGAAAGGGGCCGATCTGCACAATGCAGACCTGACAGGAACGGATCTCAGCCAGTCGAACCTCGGCAATGCCGATCTGAAGCATGCCCGGATGGACCACGCAAAGCTCTCCGACAGCAACCTGATGAAGGCGGACCTGGAAGGAGCGGAACTTCGCGATGCCGATCTGGAAAGAGCGATACTTGACCATGCGACATGCAGGAAAGCAAGGCTGAAAGGAGCGATCATAAAAAAAGCCGACTGCAGGAACACCGACTTTTCAGAAGCTGAACTTGCTGTTACCAACCTGCGCGAAGCATACCTGGCAAATGCCAATTTTGAAGGTTCCGACCTGAGCGACGCCTACCTCTGGAGGGCCAACATGAGCGGAGCGAAGATGAAAGGCGTAAAAGTATCACCGGTCACGGTCCTCGATACCGGCAAATATGCCACCGCTTCCTGGGCAGAGAAAAACCATGCGGTATTCACCGGGGCAAGCGAGCCGGTTTCCCCCGGAAATACCGATAACAGCCGGAAAAATGCGGAAACAAAAGAATTGCAAATCCAGCATGAGCAATCCGACAGCAGTCAGCAGGCGGCACGTCCATCCCTGACCGGAGAAAACAGACGCAATCATTACAGGGCCAAAGAAAACAAAACCCCGTCGGCAAATATCTGGCGGCTATCGTCCGGAGGACCTCTCGTTGTCGCCTATGACAGGCAGCAGTTCGAAATGCTGAAAAGCAACGCGCTGAAATGGAACGAATTCAGGAAAAGCGACCGGAATATGGTTGTCAACCTCAAAGGCGCTCCTCTTGATGGCAAAAATCTTGCCTATGCAGACCTCAACCGCGCCTCTCTCTCCGGAGCCGGTTTCCGCAAGGCTGACCTTTCACAGGGGGACCTTCGATATGCGGACCTTCGGGGATGCGATCTACGGGAGGCGAACCTCCAGCATGCCGATCTTGGAGAAGCCGATCTGAGGGGAGCAAACCTGTGGCGTGCAAACATTGGTCGGGCAAGGTTTGAAGGCGCCCTTGTATCAGCATCAACCGTGCTGGATACCGGAAAGAAAGCCACTCCGGAACTTGCAGAACGGTATGGAATGAAATTCAGCGCAGAATAAGGTCTATGCTGATGATATCTATGATCAGTCAGCCCGGAAGCGGAGACAATCCCCCGCTTCCGGGCTGATCCCTTGCAATTCAAAATATTTTAAGGGGTTACTGAACCGTTCTCATATCGGCATTCCAATGTCCTGTCCTGCTTCCACAATCATTTTCAAAGATCCCTGCAGAATAAAGTTTACACCGAAGTATCAATTCATAGAACATTTCCCAGTCGGCGGAGGGCGAAAACGGTGCAAAAAATCGGGCATCCTGATCATTCATGCCGGTTTTTCGAACTGACAAAACATGAAAACGTGCCGGCATCGCGTTTGTTCTCGAGATGGTCATGAAGAAGATGGAGCAACTGGTCTATTTCCTGAAGAAGATTGCGATGATTGAATGCAATTGAAACAAGAAACATTGGAAACGAGATGTGTTCTTTTCTCAGTTTTCTGAGAACGTTTCCCATCGCCCCGGTAATCACGGGAAACGATTGCTGATCATCGCCTTTTTCCGCGTTTTCAGGCTGCAAACGAGAGGACGGAGCATAATCGCACCTGAAATGAAAATCTTCCTCGCCGCTCCACTCGATAATGATCCTGTAAGGTTTGACGTTGCCCATGGTCCCGGATGGTTGGTGTCAAAGAAAATCCCCGGATATATACTCAATAACCGCAGAACTCGCCTTGTACCATTCGTTAACCTTTCGTTAATTTTCTGGTACGCGAAGGGAAATGACGCGATCTTCTGCTCTCTGACTCCTTCCTTGCCCTATACCCCATGGAAATCCCCGGACATAACAACACTGCCTTCCAATTGTCAACTCGGATACCACATTCTTCCAGCATGTACTGTACTCTCGTCACGACAAAACCAGTACTCACGCCTTGAACTCGCCGGTGTCGATCCATTCGTTTTTCAAAAGCGACCACCAGTCTTCGGCAAGCCCTTTCAGGACATAATCGTACGGAAGCCAAGCATAGCCTTCCTGTCCCCACTCCGCCCCCCAGGAGTTCCGGATGAGCAGGGCGCCTTTCGTCTCGACGGCACCGGGATTGGCGTTTTTTATTTTCATCTGGTCATCGTAGCCGAAAACCGCAACGGCATGACCGCCGACGATCTTCTCCCCGTTGGTCGGAAACGGGATCATGCCGTTCTTTTCGGCCTGAAGGATCGAGCTGAAAACCGTAAACCCGAACATGGCCGGAAGTCCAGCCACCAGGTTCGTCTTGATCTGCCTGAGAAGCACATCCCTTGCGATGCCGACTGGATCGAGCCGGTAGTAGCTGATCGCCTGGTAGTTCTGTGCGAACGCATAACAGAATGCCGACGGTTCTTTTTCAAAATCTGCTGTTACATAGGGCCAGTACTCTTCGGGAGGAACGCCGAGAAGGACGAGAGCACCCATGGTCGAGCGGAGGAACGCTCCGGTATCCCCCGTCCAGTTCAGGAAATTACGGGTCACCTTGTAAAGAAAGAGCCGAGAGGCGTCGATATGTTTTCCGAAGGCACGCCTTTCGAAATACTCCAGTATACCCACTGCGGCATGGGCCGTGCAGGAGCCGATATCGCCCTGGTCTTCGACAGGTGAGCACCACTGCCTCAGGTCGGCGGATGCAGGAAGGCCCTTGGCGGGTCTTGCCGCTCCGACTTCCGACAGCATGGTTTTTACCGAATTCTTCTGACCGAGACGCTTCATGCTGTCGGCCACCTTGTTCTGCTCGATGGTGTAGTCCCGGTAATCGGGGTAATCGGGCAGCCATCCCATTGCGAAACGATTTGCTGTTTGAGCCATCCTGCACCGTCCTTTGATTGTGATTCTGAATCGTGATAAACAGAATTGCGGGCTGCAGGCAATCAGGTGAGGACCCTTTTTGCCGCCGCATAGAATTTCTTTCGTTCGTCCATGCCGTTGTACCCTCCGTTTATGGTTATGCTGATAAACTCGACGGGAGAGACATCGATAATCTGCCCTTTGTATTTTTTCTTCAGCACGTCGCCGTCCGGATGATTTGCGGCATCGTTGAGCCCTCTCGTCCGCCAGTATTCACAGGCGCTCCAGACTGCGAACTCAGGCTGCTCGAGCAGAAGCGGATTATTGACGAACATGTCGCGGCGCCCCCTCTTTATGCCGAGCTGCAGGTAGTTTGCCCTACCGGTTGTCTGAAAAATCCCCCGTCCCCTGAACTTCACGCCATCGCCTGGACGGGTGTTCCCAAGATCTTCGCGGCCTTCATACGCCTTACCCGAAGCATATTCGCGGAGCGTGTTGAAGTGGTCGGTTTCATGGCAGGCCTGGGCAAGGAAATGGGCGAACTCATGCGGCGAATCGATTTCGTAAGCAGGGCACAGGTTGTTGATCCATTCTGCAAGGGGTGGCATAAGCGGTGTTCTGACACCGGCAATGGCGGCCAGATGCTCGGGTGTGACGATGTATGCCATACTGGTTTCTCCTGACTGGTGTTGCGTGGAAGGATACCCGTTCGGGCTTTTGAGTAAGAATAGAAAATACTCGAAGACTGCAAGGGATCAGGCTGCAGGCAGGACGACAGAGCGTTCCCCGGATCGAACCTGTAAATCGGGGGAACGATTCAATGACACAGGCGGCTCTCTTGCAGGATACCCCGAAATTTACAAAAAAGTTGATGCCGGCCGACATTCCATCAGGCACAGGTAAAAGATAAAAAGATATATTTTCATTGTATACCCGGCGTTATCCGCCCCAATACAAAATATTCGCCCCATGAAGCTCTCTGAAAAAAATAACATGCTCTTCAGGCTGGCCGCACTGCTTATGCTCCTCCTCTGCTCGGCATGCCAGCAGAATACCGGAAAAATCCGCCAGGACCAGATCATCACCGGCATATCGGCAGATTTTGACCACCTCAACCCGCTGATCATCCAGCTCTCGATGTCGCGGGAAATCTGCAACATGATCTACCCTGCGCTGGTAAAGCCTTTCTACGATGCGGACAAGGGTACGATCACCTACAGGCCCAACAGCGCAAGAAGCTGGGAGTTCACCCCTGACGGAAAAAATGTGACCTTCCACCTCCGCAGCGATCTTGCCTGGGAGGATGGCGTAAAAGTGACCTCACGCGACTTCAAGTTCTCCTACAATCTCTACAAAGATCCAAACATCGCCAGCTCACGGCAGGATTACCTCGACGACCTGCTCCACCTGCCCGACGGCTCACCGGATATCGGCAAGGCGGTGGAAACCCCGAACGATTCGACACTGGTCCTGCATTTCAGCAAACCGCTGGCCAATGAAATCGTCCTCGACCATTTCAACGATCTCCTTCCGGTCGCAGAACACATTTTCAAAGCTTACGCACCGCAGGATATCAGGCAGAAAGCCGCCACCCTGCCGATCGTCGGCGCCGGTCCCTTCAAAGTTGAATCGTGGACACGACAGTCGAAGCTGGTGCTGGTACCCAACCCTTCGTCGCACCTGCCGAAGCCTGCGGCCATCGGCAAACTGGTGTTCGTCGTCGTTCCTGAATACACGACCCGCCTGGCGATGCTGAAATCAGGACAGATCGATGCCATGATCTCGGCCGGAGGCATCAATCCCAAAGACCTCCCCGGCATTTCGGGAAGCTCTTCCACGATCATCGTCAGGCCGGTCAGGAACCGCTACTTCGACAGCATCGTCTGGCTGAACATCGACGGAGAAGCCTGGCGGAACGGCAAACAGGTGAAACCGAACGCCTTTTTCGGCGACAGGCTCGTCCGGCAGGCCATGACCTATGCCATCGACCGCCAGTCTATCATCGACGGGTTCATGGGACCTGAACACGCAACTATCGTGAACACCTCCCTTTCACCGGCCTACAGGGACATTGCCGACACATCGCTCGACCCCTACGACTACAACCCGGCTAAAGCATCCGAACTGCTCAGGGCGGCCGGATGGGTCCCCGGTCCGGACGGCATACTCCGGAAAAACGGCATGAAGTTTTCATTCGAGCTTGCAGCGCCGGTCGGGAACCCACGGCGCAACTATGCGGCAACGATCATCCAGCAGAACCTGCGTTCCATCGGCATCGACTGCAGGCTGAAATTCGACGAAAGCCTCGTGTTCAACAAAAGCCAGAACGAGTACCGCTACGATGCGGCTCTATCGGGACTTGCGGCTGAAACGCTCCCCTTCCAGCTGGTGATCTGGGGATCGGATTTCGAGCATCGCCCCTTCAATTCCTCCGCCTTCAGGAACGGAGAGCTGGATAATGTAATCGCCGAGCTGAGCGGACCGCTCCCTGACGAGAAGAAGAAGGAACTCTGGAAACGGTACCAGAAAATCCTTCATGATGAACAGCCGAGGACCTTCCTCTACTATTACGACGAGCTCGAAGGCTTCAGCAGCCGGGTGCGGCACGCCGAAGTCAACCTCATCTCGGCGCTTTACAACGCCTTCGAATGGACCATCCGCTGACGTTCCCGGCGGCATCTGCAGCTCGTTTCGTGCACTTGCCGCCGGAACCGATTTTTGTTATATTCATCCACTTTTTTCAAGCAGTTGCAGTCTTTCCGCCACTATCAGTGAATTTACCGTTTTATGCCCCGTTACACACCTGATCAGCTTGCGCGCAGGAATGCGTCGGTCTGGACGAAAGTGCAGGCGATCCTCGCTCCCATACAGTTTGTCATCTTCCTCGCCGGCCTGACGGTTACCTACCTGTACAAGGCCCATATCTGGATCGACGACTTCACCTGGATAACCTTTTTTGTCTCGCTGAAAACCTTCATGCTCTTCCTGATTTTCATCACGGGAGGATTTTTCGAAAAAGAGGTGTTCGGCGCGTTCGCCTTCGCACCGGAGTTCTTCTGGGAAGATTTCGGCAGCGCCATCGCGATGGTCGTGCACGTCTCCTACTTCATCCTTTTCTTTGTGGGTCTCGATCAGAACACGCTCATCTGGACGGCGCTGCTCGCGTACCTGAGCTACCTCGTGAACGCCGCACAGTTCGTCATCCGCCTGCTTCTGGAAAAACACAACGAAAAAATGCTCAAACGGCAGCAAGCCGCCTGAGCCGAACCGTTAATAAAACCTGAGATCATGAAAGCAAAAGCCATCGTCTTCAGGGGACCGAGGCAGATCGAACTGAGCGATGTGAAACTGAAGCCGCTCTCCTCGACCGATGTGCTGGTGGAAACCTGGTGGTCATCGATCAGCACCGGCACTGAAAAAATGGCCTACAACGGCATGATCCCCTCCTGGCCGTTCATCTTCCCGTTCATTCCGGGATACGAAACCGTGGGAAAGATCATAAAAGCCGGAGAACATGTCAACCAGGGCCTGATCGGAAAGTTCGCCTATGTGGCGGGCTCTTTCGGCTACGAAGGGGTCAACGCCGCGTTCGGCGGAGCTTCGGAGTATATCGTCTGCCCGGTTGACAGCATCACCACGCTCGACGACATCGAAAATCCAAAATGCGGTATCGCGCTTCCTCTCGGAGCGACGGCCCTTCATATTGTCGACCTCGCACAGGTTTCGGGAAAGAAAGTCCTTGTGCTCGGGCAGGGGGCGGTCGGCATCCTTGCTGTTGAACTTGCGAAGCACATGGGAGCAACCCTTGTCGCCGCGACAGAACCCTATCAGAACCGTCTCAACCTCTCATCCGCAGACATCAGGATCAATCCGGACAAGGAGGACGTCTCCGTCGCCCTTGCAGGCCACGAGTTCGACGTGCTGATCGACAGCACAGGCGTCATGAGCGCCATCGACACGGGACTGCGCTTCCTGAAATTCCACGGGGTGGTCATCTTCGGCGGTTACTACCAGCGTATGAACATCGACTACTCCCAGGCCTTCCAGAAGGAGCTCTCCTTCATCGCCGCCAAGCAGTGGGCTAAAGGCGACCTCGAAAGGGTCAGGGAGCTGATAAGGCAGCGGAAACTCAAGGCCGAGAGGATATTCACCCACCGCGAAACAGTCGGAGGGGATATCACAAAAGCCTATCTTCAGGCCTTCAGTGACCAGGACTGCATGAAAATGATCCTCTACTGGAAAACGGATGATCCTGCTTCGGGAAAAGCCTGCGATGTAACCGGAAACACCTGAACAACGATGGCAGCGAAAACCATAGCGATTTACGGAAAAGGCGGCATCGGCAAGAGCTTCACGACGACGAACCTCAGCGCTACCTTTGCGCTCATGAACAAACGGGTGCTGCAGCTCGGCTGCGATCCCAAGCATGATTCCACAACATCGCTGTTCGGCGGCATCCCGCTTCCGACGGTTACCGACGTCTTCGCAGAAAAAAATGCAGTGAACCGGCAGGTTGCCGTCAACGACATCGTCTTCCGCAAGGATATACCCGATTTTCCCCAGCCCATCTACGGCATAGAGCTCGGCGGGCCGCAGGTCGGAAGAGGTTGCGGCGGAAGGGGTATCATTTCGGGTTTCGACGTGCTCGAAAAGCTCGGCATCTTCGAATGGGATATCGACATCATCCTGATGGACTTTCTCGGCGACGTCGTCTGCGGCGGGTTCGCAACCCCGCTCGCCCGGTCGCTCAGCGAGCAGGTCGTGCTGGTCACGAGCAACGACCGACAGTCGATCTTCACCGCCAACAACATCTGCAAGGCCAACAATTATTTCAAGACCATCGGCGGCCAGTCGAGGCTCCTCGGCATGATCGTGAACCGTGACGACGGCAGCGGCGTCGCGGAAAAATATGCCGAAGCAGCAGGCATAGCAGTGCTCATGAAAGTCCCCTACAATACCGAAGCCCGCGACCGGGACGACAGTTTCGATTTCGCGGTCAGGCTCCCGGAAATCGGCGCCCGGTTCCGCAAGCTCGCCACGGACATCCTCGGTGACCGCATCCAGCCCTGCGAAGCGAAGGGACTCGATTTCAGCCAGTTTGTCCGCCTTTTCGGCGAAGTGAGCGAGGAAGAACCCGTTCCCGCGACTCCGGAGGAACTCTTCGGGAACAAGAAACCACCCCTTCGGTCTTCGGAAGAGGAAAAACCGGTAGTGGAAAGCGACGACATGAAAATGGCGCGATGTATCGGCATGCTCGACGAAGAAGAGAAGGAGGTCTACCTCATGGCGGAAAAGGAACACCGGAGCACAAACGAAATCGCATCGCTCCTGCGCCTGACGGAAAGCGAGGTCGAAACGCTGCTCCTTCGCGCCCGAAAACAGCTGAAAAGGCTGTTCTTCGAACAGTAAGCCCGGCAAAAAGAAAATTCCGGGGCTGTCGATATGAATGAACCAGTATAATCATTCATACCGGACATTGTCTGCATCCTACCTGCCACTGCTGGTCAATAAGTTACTCCCCGGCGATCAGGACTTTTCCTGAACAGAAAAGAGCCAAGAGAGGAACTACATCCTCGATTCGCTTCCCCATTCCTTCAAAAACACGTATGTTATCCATGAGAGCAAGTTCTGATTTGTACCATAATCCAGACCACCAGCCTGAGCATGGAAAAAGTCGCCGATTTTATCAATACTGGCTGTTTCCGTGAAGCTCTTGCCCGATTATGCCGATTGGCCCTGAAGCCTGTCGAGGACGGACGAATTACTCTCTGTGACTGGGAACACCATTACTCGCCCTCCGATGATAACCTACTGCTTGAATTCCTTGAAAGTGACGAACCCGGAGCAGTAACAAGTACCCACCACAATAACAGCCCGCTACTTCTGCTTCAGGCTCTCGATGAATACTGTCATCGTATCTTTGGACCAGATACTACCAGAACCGAAGACAGAATCAACGACGGCTTCGGAGAGTCGAAGGTGCTCCCGATCTATCCCGGTTTTGGAGGAGGAAAACTGAAAAAGCAATTCGGAAATCTCTCCTGCTGGCTCAAACATCATAGGGTTATCCCGCTCGATAACGTCTACAGAATGCCGGTAGAGGTTACCGATATTCCTTCTGGCCTCAAAGATTGGACAGCGTCCCGTTTCGAATCTACACTTAGAGTTTATTCGTAAATAATGCCAGTTTTCCTGAAAGCGATAATTGCGGCAGCCATGTATAGCAAGGCCTCGTATCTCACTAAAAGCTTTTCAAATCTAACCAGCAGCTTTCTGAACCGGTTAA
>JAAXXI010000039.1 GCA_013334565.1 Chlorobiaceae bacterium | reverse complement strand
AGGGCATCCACATCGCTCAAAGCCTCGGCAATGGCTACTTGTTCGGCTTTACTGGGGGCAACAACTTGAAGTTCTTTGAGCGCAGGTATACGCAAATTGCTTACAGTCGACCCAGTCCCAGCAGCAACAAATATTGAACGTTGAATTGTATTGCTTAGTAATGCATAAAGAGCATATCGAGGGTCTGTTGAATTATGATCAATGCGTAAAAGAACCATTCTTTGACCAAGGCAGCATTTAAGTCCCTTAGGAATCATGCATACAAGACCAATAGGAGCTTCTCTTGTAATTACTAAATCTCCAAATGATGGAACTGCTCGTTTTGTTCGCTCTAAATAATGCTGTTCATCAGTAAAACTTGGTGTAGTAAAATCCAATTTACCATCTCGAATATTTTGATTCCGAATCACCAACACTCCTGACTTTGTCCATACTGGTGTTGAATGATGGCAATCAAGAATCGCCAAACACATTGTGAAGAATGACTTAACCACCCAATCCTCCGGGACCAACCCGACCTCGGTCTGTTTATATCCTTTCTTCACTTCCATGAGAACCCCATCCTTTCGAGGTGGCGGTTTACCTTCTCCTCCATCTCGGATACTCGTGTGCTGATTTCAGGTAGCGGAGTTTCGTATCGATCGGCAAGTTCCCGCACTCGGGCAGTGAGATTCTGGCTGATGCGGTCCATCTCACCATGAATGCGCCGGTCAAGCTCTGCAAGCCATTTGTCTTCGACAACGAGTGTTTTCACCTCACGTTCCGTCATCTTCGTATATTGCCCATAGGCAAGCCTGTCAAGTGCGGCTTCGGCCTCTTTCAACTGTTTTTTGAGGTCAGCTTCCTGATTCGAAAGATCGAGCCAGCTCTGAAGCACTTCGGCTTCAGCTTTCGCTTCCTCATCCCTGAGTTTGACGACCTCCTTCAGGCGTGCTGAAACCGCAGCCTTGTTCACCTTTTCAATTTCGGAGAAATATCCATCCTCTCCACCGTGCTCCTCTTCGATCTCGGCCATACGCGCCGTGAGATTTTCGAGCTCGGCCTCGAGTTTTTCAATATTCTCCTGCTCTTCGGGAAAATAACGGGAGACAATGATCGGTTTGGGGACGAGATCGCAGGCCCAGCCTTTGTCTTTCTCCTTGCCTTTCTTGTCTTTTTCGATGATCCGGTAGGTCTCGGCCTTCCATCCGTCGGATGATATGATGTAACAGTCGTCCTGCATGGTTTCCGCCCAGTAATCCATGAGGTGCTGGTATACGGCATACCGGTCGATGAGCGGCTTTCCATCATAATGGCAGAGCAGATCCTCGGAAAGACTTTTTATGACCGTTTTCGGATGACAACCGGCCTGAAGGCTTTTAAGGTTTTCGATGCCCCTGATTTTCCATTCTGTGAAATGCCCGTTCATGCTCCCGATAAATGCAGCGAACTCCGGATGGCTGTAAATAGCCTGCTTCAGACCTGAACTCTGCACGGAAAGCCGAACATAGCCTTCGCGCAAAGGTTCGAAAAGAGAGGATTTCAGATCAGGACAGACCGCCCAGTATGTTTCAAGTGCTTCTATGTCGTATTCAGGGATACCGCCCCTGAGATGCCCTTCGATATCCTGGATATCTTCCGCTTCCTGGCTGTCGATGTAACGGGGCAGATTGAGGTTGTAATCGTTTTTTTCGATCTCCTCGATGCTTGCCATCCGGGAATATTTCGGAACCTCCATTCCTCTGGTGAATACATCGACAATCCGGTGGATATCGCGATCGCGAAGACGGTTCTTGTTGCCATCCTTCATATAGCCTGCACTTGCGTCGATCATGAAAATGCCCTTGCGCGTATGCGCATGATCCTTGTCGAGCAGGACAATGCAGGCAGGTATGCCCGTGCCGTAGAAAAGGTTGGCAGGCAGTCCGATGATCCCCCTGATGTATCCCCTGCGCACGAGGTTACGGCGGATATCGGCTTCGGCATTGCCGCGGAACAGAACGCCATGAGGAAGGATGCACGCCCCCTGCCCGCTGCTTTTCATGGATTTCAGGATATGCAGCAGATAGGCGTAATCCCCCTGCTTCGCAGGAGGCACGCCGAAATGGGTAAACCGTTCGAAGGAGTCTTCCGAAGGGTTAAGTCCGGTACTCCAGCGCTTGTCGCTGAATGGAGGATTGGCCACCACATAATCGAAAGTTTTAAGAAGATCCGCTTCGGTGAATTTCGGGTCTGCAAGGGTATTGCCCTGCATGATGACCGCCTCGGGTTCTCCATGCAGGATCATGTTCATGCGGGCAAGGCCGGAAGTCGTCGCATCTTTCTCCTGACCGTAAATCGTGATTTTCGTTTGTGCTTCATCCGCAACTTTCAGAAGCAGCGAACCCGACCCGCAGGTTGGATCGTAAACCGTGGTCGAATGGGTCGTTTTCGCTTCATGGATACCGATGATGCGGGCGATGACCCGGCTCACTTCGGCTGGTGTGTAGAACTGCCCTTTGCTCTTGCCGCTCTCGACCGCGAAATGGCGCATCAGGTACTCGTATGCGTCACCGAGGATGTCGTCACCTTCCGCACGGTTCTTCGAAAAGTCGAGGGATTTGTTCTCGAATATTGCGATAAGATCGGTAAGCCGGTCAACCATCTCCTTTCCGGTGCCGAGCTTGCCGGCATCGTTGAAGTCCGGCATGTCGGACAGGTTGTTTGCCTTTGCAAGAGGCCCGATGATCTTCTTGTTGATCTGGTCACCGATATCCGTCTTCCCTTTCAGGCCCACCATATCGGCGAATGTCGAACCAGCCGGGACCTCTATGGGAGCAAAACGGTCTCCGGCATATTTATCACTGACATATTTGACGAAAAGCAGCACCAGCACATAATCCTTGTACTGGCCGGCATCCATGCCGCCGCGCAAAGCGTCGCAGCTTTGCCAGAGGGTGGAATAAAGGTCGGACTTTTTGAGGGCCATACTTCTTTTTGGTACTTCTGTTGTTACGATAGAGCTCATCATGTTACGGGTTTGCTCCATAAATACCAATGAAAAGGGGCCGTGGACGCTATCGGATAATTCCTTTTATCATTAATCCTGCGGTTAAAAAGTATCAAGAATCTTTTGCAACAATCTCCTCGATCCTGTCATACTGAGCAGGGCGAAGAATCCAGATGGTTTTTTGTTTTAAAAGAAAATGGATTCTTCATTACGCTACGCTGCAATCAGAATGACAAACCTCTCTGCGGATTTCGTTCGCGAGATGAAATTGCAGGGTTATTAATTAAGAAATATACGATTACCGGCAAAGCACAGCAAAAAAGACCGGAACGTTACAGAATTCTTTACTCATTAACACATCGAAAAAAATGGTTTTTTCCCGTTCCTGATTCACGTGTTGCTGAAAACCTTTGGAATTGTTTGCCAGCGACTGGAATTCATGGCTCCCGTAAAAATAATCGAGGAAAAGGTGATGGATCAATGGTGCTTAAACTTTGGGCGGAGTTTCTGGCTGCGTTATGCGTAAAGCGCGAGATAGGGAGGAATGTAAAAAACCCAGGCGCACATAATGTTTATTATACTGATATTATGTATTGAGCAGAAGTGCAGATAATGCCAACCTGAGGGGCGCGATCCCGGCCTGGGTCCTTGTCGGGATCTGGATAGTCGAAATTGGAGAGAGGGAAACACAGGGCTCAGGATTGAGCGCTTCCAGGGGGCTTACGGATCGCTTTCTCGATTATTCTTCCATCATCAAGTTCCAGCGTCATACGATGTGATTTTCCGTCAACCTTTCCTCAACACCACTCCCCTGCTGAAAACCATCTTCGGTCTTTCGACAACCGCAAAACCTGCATCCGCTGCTATACTTACTGTTTCTTCAAACGCTGATTTCGAGACATGGACCGGAGGTTCGACGATGAGAACCTTTCCGTCAGGTTTCACTATTGAATGGATCTCTTTGAAGAAATGCCGCCTGTCGGGGACTTCGTGCACCATGTAGAACAGCAGCACGAAATCGACTGGCTGCGTAACACCTATCCTCTGCTCTTCGCACTTGTGCAGCTGAATCCGGTTTTCGAGCTCCATACCGGCAACCTTTTCTTTCACGATGCGAAGCATCCCGTCCTGCATGTCGGCTGCGATGACCTTGCCCGATCTGCCGACCATCTGAGCCATTTCGATCGTGAAAAAGCCGGGACCGCAGCCCATATCGAGAACCGTCATGCCTTCCTTGACATACGGACTCAGGATTCTGCAGCCATCTGCGAATGCGGTTGTCGAGTGAGCCCGACAACGCAACCGGACATACGCGCTTATTGATCTTGCTCATTTCACGTTCTCCTTTCAGGCTGATGTTCAGAAAAACCTGCCTGCTCTACTAAAAGAATCAGGTATCCATATTGCTTTCATTCTGATTGCTGAGTGGGGGGGCTTAGCGGATCAATGAGTTTCAGTGCCGCTTTGTTTTGATACAAGAGGATACCGTTCCGGATGCCTGATGGATTCTATAGTCAGGTCAACATCCATATCCGGCCAGAAAAAATGTCCGGGCCGAGGACTCTCCACATGCAAAACAGCCGATACGCTCGCATCCTTGAACCAGGGGAATTCCTCGAATGGTAAAAACAACTCTTCTTCAGCGGCAAGCAGCCAGATCCCATGAGGTGAAATGTTTGTGACCTCAAGCGGAGAAGTGTCAATGCCAGGCACTTGTGATTTCATTGATATGCTCCTTGATGATGTCTTCAATTATGCGGAGTTCACGATCTGATAATCCCTGATTATTGGCAAGTTCGAGATAAGGTTCAAGCCAGAATTTCGCTTCGCCCCTGGAACATTGAACATGAACATGGATTCGTGGCGCCTCACGGGAAAAGAAAAGAAAACGAAATCCTTTTTCAATAAAAACAGTCGGACTCATGCTTGATTAATCTCCTTCAATAGTCCAGCTCTTTGATAATAGTCTCGATGAATTTTTGCTCCGGCTATTCAAACTGTAAATCCTGGTTAGCAACAATATAGTTCTGGTTTTGTCATTCCGAGCAAAGCGAAAAATCCATAACTCATTTATCAGCAATAATATGGATACTTCATTCCTCTACGCTTTATTGCGGAATGTCAGTTTCGATGCATAGATTTGATTGCGATTTATTGTTGCCGGAGCAATGATCAAATAACAAATACTGCCAACACTGTTTGGAATATCTCATAACTCAACTCACCACAATTATTTTCGTTTCAAACGAGAACTTCCTTCATTATCAGTTTAAGAAAGAGGTCAAACTAATTCAAATAATAAAGTGTTTTTAAAGAAAAACACAAGAAAGAACAAACCAGACGGCTTAAAGAAATGATTTACAGCTCAACCTTGAGCTTTCGGCCGCCGGTTATGGCAAACCCTTCGCGCTCATAAAACGCCAGCGTCCTCTGGAACTCAGGCAAGGGCGGGGTCGTGACTTCGAGCCGTTTCCAGCCTCGTGACGCCCCAAACGATTTCGTTTCGGCAACCAGGCGGATGCCCAAGCCGTTCGAGCGGTACTCCGGACGGACGTACAGTTCGGGAATCGTGCCGAACGCCCCTTCGGCATACAAAGCATAGCTTTCGTACAGGGCGATGAACCCGACCGGATGGCCGTTTCCGGTTCGGACGACAAAAACGAAATAATTCTCCCGTTCGAGAAAATCCCGCAGCCGGGAGGTTGTTTCAGCAAGATCGAAATGGAATGCCCTGATCCCGATGGTATCCATGATCTCGGTCAACAGCTCGCCAACCATGACGGCGACCTCCTGCGTGTCGGCGGCGGTTGCTCTGTGGATGGTGAAATTATCGTTCATAAGCATTTGCCCATTATGAATTCTTCGCTCCGATCAGAATGACAGGAGCAGGGAGATTTTTTTCAGAAAAACCGATGTCATCCTGAACGAAGCAGCGAGAAGGGAAGGATCCATCTCCCTGGAAAACGAAAACATGTGAATTCTGCGCTGTGCTTTACATGAACAGGTACCGCTTTCAGAATATCCGGCACCCAAAATTTACGACTTTATTGTTCATGGTCCGTGTGCGGCAGCGGCCGGAAGCAGCGGACTCGGCATGACTTTACGGTGCGTCATGCTGAACGCAATGAAATGCAGTGAAGCATCCATTTCCAGACGTTGCCCTTCATGGATTCTTCACTTCGTTCAGAATGACAAGAAAAAGACAGGATGACAAAGGAAAACTGAGAAGGCAAGATTCTCTCGTTTGCTATAATGGCAGGGTACAGGGAGCTCAGAATGACAAGAAAAACAGTGTTTGTTCAAAAGATAGTTAATACCATCAATCACCGGATTAATAAACAATACATACTTCCCTGCTGAAAAGCATTGAAAGGCATTCGACAGCTCACTGGTACCTTCTGCCCCTGAACTCTATCCATCCGCCCGGATGTGAACCGCCGGGATCGTGGTGTGTCCAGTGCAGCGTCCCTCCTTTCGGGCCCCATTCGTACTCTCCGTTGAACGTCACCGTATCACCGGCGGCAAGGGCTTCCACCTTCGGGGCAAGGTCTATGTTGTGAGCCACCAGCAGGGTCTGGCCGTTCGCCAGCCTGAGGATGAACCGTTGATGCCTGCTCCCGCTTCGGTCGTCCGGCAAAATCCTGGCCACGATACCCTCTCCCGATACCTGCACATTGCTTTCGCGGTTCGCGAATGCTTTTGCAATGATGACCGCAGCGGAATTATCCTGGCTGCGAACCTGATCCTGACGCTGTACGGTTTCCTTCGGTTCGACAGGCGCTGGCACAGGCTTGGCACCGAAAAGGGTATATCCGTATCCCGCAAGCAGGACTGCGGCGGCGACCAGGAACTGTTTCAAACGTGTGCTTTCAAACATTGTTATGCTGATGGAGAAACACGACCTGAAAGCCATTTTTTGAATGAAGCCTGGCTTTCACCTGATGGTTTGCCAAGTAACAGACCTTCAACACTGATATCCTCATCGAGCTCTTCCCAATGAATACCAAACCCTTTACCAATAAACCTCCAATTCTGACGCTCTGATTCTGTCGCATGCATAAGTCGCGGATACCATGCAAGAGGAACCGTTATCGATCGTCCATCACACAAGTCAACGGTTAACGCGTCAGCAGTAACTGTTACATGTTCCGCTGCCGAAATATTTAGCTCAATTGTTGAAGTAACCATGCCAGGCCTCCAGTAGCTGCTGTTGATGTTCAGTAATGATTATTTGAATCTTTGCAATCTCATGTCTTGAAAAACCACCACTGCTCTTCAAGCGAATCGGATCAAGCCAAAATTTTGCCATATTTTCATCGCGTTCGACATGAATATGTGAGGGTTCACTTTTATCGTTCGCAAAAAAGAATAACCGATAAGCTCCAATACGTAAAACTGTTGGCATATCATCAATGTGCTGTTGTTAAGCGGATAGGAATTTTCAGCATGCATGCAGGAATCATCCCCATAACATTATCCCTATGTCAATCACCAACGATAACGAAGTATAAAAAACAAATTCAGGGCATCATAATATAACCGGTCCCAACGAGCAAGAGTGACACAGGTAGAGATGGAGGCTCCGGAACAATCAGCAGAACAGATCGAGGGACCCTTTGAGCTCCCGTTCGATAAGCTCATGGATAAACGCCTTGCCTGCTAACGCCTTCGCTCCTGCCATTTCCACAATCTGCCGATGGTGCGTGAAGAGGATCACCTGGTTCTTCTCCCCCAGCTCAGAGAGTGCTTTCAGGGTTGCCATTGAACGGTCGTCATCGAAGTTGATCAGGATATCGTCGACGATGAACGGCATGGGCTCGCTCGATTCCGCCCGCAATTCGAGCGTGGCGAGCCGCAGGGCCAGGTAGAGCTGGTCACGGGTGCCGGAGCTCATTGCCTCAACCTGCAGCCAGCTGCCGTTCGACCTCACCCCTGCAAACACAGGCTTTCCCTGTTCGTCGCTATCGGCACGAAGGCTTTCGAACGATCCTGTGGTGAGTTCCCTGAAGTAGCGGGAAGCGAGCTTCAGCACCGGGGCCTCGTTTTCCGTGCGGTAACGTTCGGCCTCTTCGCGGAGCAGTTTCGCGGCAAGCTTGAGGCGGATGTAACGCCCGGTCAGTCGGCGGATTTTCACGAGGGAGTTCTGAAGCTCATCGGCAAGTTCTGCCGCCTTTCCGCTGCCGTCCATCCGCTCCAGGTCGTTCCTTCTCCGGCCGATGCTCTCCATAAGCTGCGCTATTTCCGGATCGAGCAGGTTGCGGATCTCCGCATTCATCGTTTCGACGCGACCCTGAAGCTCATCGGGATCGGCTTCTCCTGCCTGCAGTTCGAGCTCGTCGATGGTTGCGCTTCCGGCAATACGGGAAAGGTTCCGTTCCAGCTCCCGGATCCGCTCCCCGAGCCTGGCATGGGCCGCCGAACGCTGCTCGGCCTCGATCATCTCCTCATGCGTTTCGCACCGGGCGGCCAGGCGCAATCCGTCAAATTCCTTTTCGCAGTCCTGAACCTCTTTTCCGGTCAAGGCAAGCAACCGGCCAAGCGACTCCAGTTCCTCGCTCTCACGCCGCAGGACGGCCTGCTCCTCGCTGGCGGTTCCAAGACGGCTTTTGAGCTCTGCCACGGCAAGGCGCACATCGGCAGCGGCAAGGTCGGGGGCGATCTTTTTCAGCAGCGATCCGGCATCCCGCTCGAACTCGTCCGTATCCCGGTCGATCCCTTCGATACGCTTGCGGAATTCGTCGGCTTCCCTCAGTTTGTCGAAACAAGCCTGAAGGGTATCGATATAATCCGCGGCCTCAGAAGGAAGCGTTCCGGCCTCGAGGCCGAGGGGAAGCAGTGATCCGGCCCAATCCTGCCGCCAGGCTTTCAGTTCCTCCTGAGCCCTGCTTTTTCTTTCGAGCACGCTGTCGAGTGCGTTGTGGCCGTCGCGAAGCCTCTGGTCGAGCAATTCGCGCTGCTCCCTGACCTTTTCAATGCGTGCCAGAAGCGATCGGGCAAAGTCGAGCGGTTCCTGCAGCGCTTCACCCGGAAAGGTTTCGCCTTCTGCCGCAGCGGCAATTTCCGTAACGAGGTTTTCCCTCAACTGCCTGCGAAGCGCAACCTTCGTGTCGTGATCCCTCCGTATTTTCTCAGAATCCCTTACCTGAAGGCGCAGTTGTTCGAATGAAGCGGTCCATGCGAGCATCTCTCGCGGAGAAAGGGGCACGATGCCGCTCGAGGTCCAAAGCTCCAGCCAGCGCTGCTGCACGCTGCCGAGGGTTCTCTCCAGAGCGGCTTCCTGTTCATTGAGCGATTTGAGCCTTTTTCCGATTTTTTCCGATTCAGCCTTGAGGGCAGCCTGCTTCCCGACAAGCTCCGCTTCTCGGTAAAGCCAGTCGGCAGTACGGTCGACCCGGTCCACCATGATTTCGTAGGCTTCCGGCAGCGGGTGATCCGGATCGTATTTGAGGCTCTCGCCTGCGACCTCCTCTCCGCCGATCCACTGGCGTCGAAGCAGTTGCCAGCCCTCTTCACGCCGGCCCCGAAGCTTCGACAGCTCTTCTTCGCTCGGCACGCCGGTGCTGCATGCAAGCTTGTTCAATTGAGCGTCAACTTCGAGGATCTGCTTTTCAAGCCCTTCCCTTTCCGTGCGGAGCTGCCGCATCCGTTCACCAACCTCCCGGAACTCTTCATCGAAAAGCTGAACGGTTTGCTGCAGCGGAAGCGCAAGGCGGAGCACATTTTCCAGCGGCCCTTTCCACAGCCCGAGCCGTTCCAGCGCGGCTTGGCACTCCTGTCCACTCCTTCTCTGCTCCTCGGCAAGCGAGCGGATCGTGGTGTCGATCTCCCCGGCATTGGCGGCGGCAGCCGTAACTTTCGAGAGCCCGCCGGAACCGGAAAAGGCCGGGAGCTGTTGCCGGTCGTTCTGAAGGCGTTCGATGCCTTTTGCAATTTTCTGCTGCTCTTCCTGTGCCATCAGGACTGCGTTACGAAGCGCTTCATAGCGGGAAGCGAGCTCCTGAATCATCCTGCGCTTCGAGAGGCCGGGACGAAGGGTTTCGACATCGTTGATCGAAAGTTCGGGCTTGATCTGCCGGAGCAGGTCCGCCGCCGAGGTTTTCAGGCCGATGCGCTGTCCTTCTCGCTGCGGGCGGTCGTTTTTCGCTTTCCGGTATTCGCCGAGCCGCTGGTAAAGCTCGTCGATTGCCGTCGCCTCTTCGAGAATAGCGCTCTTAAGTGACAGCTTGCCTGTATTTTCGTGCAGCCCCTGTATCCTCGCCGTCACCTCTTCATGCCGGATGCGGGCTTCCCGAAGCCGCTGTTCGAGGGCTGCCCGGCGCTGGCCGAAGTCTGCCGGAAGAGGGGTTACATCACCCAGGTCGGCAAGCTCATGCAACAGGGCTTTACGGAGCGAAAGATCGGGCACGGCCTGGTGCAGCCGTTCGAGGCGGTGTTTTTCGGTCTCGAGCCTCCGTTTCGCCTCCTGCCTTTCATTGAGCCGTGCAAACGTTTCTTCGAGGGCCTGACGCTGCTCATCCCAGTCGCGGCCGGAGAGCGTAGCCTCCTTCGACTGCCTCTGCAGCTCCTTGTGCTGTGACAGGGCATCGTTGATCGAACGCACAGAGCTCCTGAGGGTGAAAAGGCTGTCGGCCTCCTCTTCGAGCCCGTCGATCAGCGGTTTCAGCGATGCAAGGCCTGCGGCGGCGGCGAACAGTGCCTTGCCCACCTCCCCCTGCTGGTCGAGAATACCCTGCCCTCCCAGTACGAGCGTTTCATGGTCGATGCCGTAGAGTGCGAGAAAAAGTTCTTTTTCCATGCCGTGCAGCCATGGGGCCAGTGCTGACTGGTCGATCGGGTTGTCGTCCCGGTTGAAGAGGTCTTTGACATTGCGTTTGCGTCGGTAAAAAACGAACTCCCGGCCGTCCTCGCCGAGCAGGCACCCTCCGACAAGCAGTTGCGTGTTCTGGTGCAGGAAATTGTCGGCGGTCCGCTGGGGAAAGCCGAAAAAGAGGGCCTGAAGCGCCCTCATGGCGCTGCTCTTCCCTGCCTCGTTTGGCCCATAGACAACATGGAGGCCCGGATGGGGCGAGGCAAAATGAAGAGTCCGGGCGGTAAACGGTCCGAACGCCTTCAGTTCGAGCCGTTCAAGTTTCATGGCGCCCTCCCCCGGCTATCTTTGCCGCGAGCAGTTCTTTCACCTCGTCGCGCAGGGCGGAAAGCTCATCTTTGTCCGGACGGAAGGGATCGCCTTCGGCGATGAGTTCCGGCGGCAGTTTGCTGCGGAGTTTCTCGAATTCCGGCACGAGGCCGGCAAGGTCCGGCTCATCGAGACTGAACGCTTCGACCGATTTCAGGAGAGCGTGCATCGGCGAAGCACCGTCCCCGATTTCCTCTTTTCCGGCGCTCATCCGGGTCTTCATTTCGATCTTCTCAAGCCACACGTCGCCGAGGTTGGCCGCAAGGGCCCGGAACTCCTCATTCAGCTGGAGCGACTGGTCGCGCAGCCGGTTGTGCAGCGGCGTAATCCCTTCCACATAAAGCCGTACGGCAAGCGGGCGCCCATCCGCCTTTGCCCTTTCGGCTTCGAAGACTTCGCTCACAAGTCCGCAGAGCGTGTCCGCGCTGTCGCACCGGGCGGGATCGACCCTGCAGACAACCCATCGAAGCACATCGAGCTCGCGTTCTTCGACGGAAACGACACTGCCGCCGTCAACCGTGACCAGCGTACAACCTTTCGGGCCGGTTTCGCGAATATGGCGCCCCTGGATATTGCCGGAAAAAACAACCCACGGGTCGCGTGAAACTTCTTCACGCTGGTGGACATGGCCGAGAGCCCAGTACTGGTATCCTTTCGACCGCAGGGCGTCGAGCGTGCAGGGCGCGTAAGGTTCGTGGCCAGGACGGCCGTTCAGGCTGGTATGGAGCATGCCGATATTGAACAGCGACGGGTCTCCCTGGGGGTAGTTCCGCACCAGGTCCTCCATGACCGAACGTGTTGAAAAACTCTGGCCGTGAACCGCCACTCCGAGATGGTCGATATGGACGGTCCCGGTGCTCCGGTGCCCGAAGAGGGTGACGTTGTCCGGCAGTTTCAGCGAACGGGTTATCTGGCTTGCCGCATCGTGGTTGCCGGATACCATGAACACCGGAATCCCTGCGTCGCGAAGGCGGCCCATTCGATTGATGAAATAGATGCCGGTATTGAAGTCCTTCCAGTCGCCGTCGTAAAGGTCTCCGGCCAGCACCAGGAAGTCGGTTTTCTCATCGATGGCCGTATCGACGAGATTGTCGAAAGCGCGGCGTGCCGCAAGACGGATCTGCTCTACCGGTGCGTCGGGATAGTGCTCGAGCCCCTTGAGCGGACTGTCGAGATGGATGTCGGCCGCATGCAGGAACCTGAACATCGCTCAATTCCCCGCATGTGCCGGTTCTGGCTGTTCCTGGCGTATCACATTCGGCATCCCCACG
The DNA here is from genome assembly GCA_013334565.1 of Chlorobiaceae bacterium. Taxonomy (GTDB): domain Bacteria; phylum Bacteroidota; class Chlorobiia; order Chlorobiales; family Chlorobiaceae; genus Chlorobium. The sequence goes on along the minus strand of JAAXXI010000039.1, from coordinate 7,096 downwards.
GCACCGGTATAGAAAACCACGAGCCTGACCGGTTCCTTTCCGAGGTTCATGCCGTTATGGAAGGTGTTCATCACCTCGAAAATAGCATCGCCTTTATTGAACCTAAGGCATTGCCCGCTTTCCAGCTTCACCGTGAGCGTCCCTTCCACGACATAGGCATAGACCGGGACCGGGTGCTTGTGCCATCCGGTCGATCCACCAGGGGGAAACGTAACCTCGAGCGCAGTGACTTCAGGATTTGGGGTATTCAGGTATGCAACAGGATCGCCATTGCCGGTCTTCGTCGAAACAAGGAGCTTTTTTACTTCGACGTTACGGTACTCTTCGGCCTGCAGCACCCCGCCATGCATCGCAAAAAGCAGGCATACGAACAGGAACTTCCTGAAAGCGTTCATCATGTTCTGTTTTTTCGTTTAATGAAGCAGTTACTGCTAACCTCCGGAAACAACGTTTTTCCGGAGTTGTCAACAGAGGGCTTGATCAATGAAAGGTAGTTATCGGACAACTTGTTTCCTCATAAATACTTCCGATGAAGCCTTGAAAGTCGACATCAAACCGTTCCTGCCCGTGTTATCGTTGTTCGCCGGTCAATCCGGAGGATTGCGGACAGGGAGGGTTGTCAGGATAATCACGAAATGGTATGCGGATGCTCTTGAAGCGGTTCCGGACAACACGTCATCACTTTACGGCTCCCGTCACGATCCCATATCAGACCGCAATGTAACAGGGAATGCCGGTTTTTCCTGTAGAAACTGCCGTTGAGCTGAGTCGATGCTATCAGGTACTCTCTGAATTTTTCAGCTTTGAGCCTGTCGGGACGCTCTTGCCCGGAATGCGACCAGAAATCATCGAGTTGTTTCCGGGATGTCAAACCGATGATATCATAAACCGCTTTTCCGCAGACCTTGGTCGGAACGCCATGATATATCGCCGAAAGACCGACTGTACTGTTTATTACCGTTACGCCTCTTGCAGACTTGAGTAAAGTCGGCAAATGCTGGTCATGAAGGTAAAATACCCTGTCCTGAACATTTCCTTGCCTGCTTGTACTCCTGATCAGTTTCGAGTGATCGGTATATCCCCTGTCCATTGGATGATGTTTGAAAACAAGGATTGTATCTGAAGGGGCATGAAGTGCAAATGACATGATCACTTCATGGATGAATTCCCTTATGTTGCGGTAGGATGAATGTTCCGTAATCTGCGCATCATTATGCACTTGGAGCGGCACAAGGAAATACTTTTTCTTCCATAAGCCGGTCAGTTTCCCGAGCATGTCATCTTCCTTCATTGCATACCGGTATTTTCTCCAGATTGATCGCATCCAGGGAAGAGCTTCTCTGATGGTCAATGGCCTGTGATGGCGGTAGCGGGGAAAAAATAACCGGCCTATGCCGCCTGCGGTAAAATAGGCTGCGCCCCAAAACACCATTGGCCAGAAAGTATTGCCAATCTGATTTTCTTCGGGAATTTCAATTGGCCGGTTTCTGAAAACACTTTCAGGATCGTCTATGATCGGCGAGTTTCCATTGACGCCATATCGCTCAAGTGTCACGTAATTGGGCCGGACATATCCCTCTTCAAATACCCCTGTCTGAATACCGAGCTTTCCTGCAATGTAACGGATGTCCCGATGGACAGGACGGCAATCGCCAAAAAGGAATATCACATCGATCTGAAGAGATTTCAGCAACTTTTCGATTACTGCCGGCCATTCCTCCATGCTGCCCCGATAATTGATCGCTCCATGCGGGTAAAACACCCAGTCGCCAGCATTGAAATTCACCTTGAAAACCGTGGCTCCTGTGTTTCGCAGATCACACGCCAGGTGCCGGAAAAAAGGTCCGACCGGTCCCTGAAGCAGGATGATGCGTTTCCCTGAGAATGAATTCAGTCCTTGCCGTATCATGAGCGATTAATGGCGGTTTGAGAAAGAATCGCAAGCTTGCGCAACTGCCTGCGCAAATATCCTGTACGCAGGGTTTCAAGTTTCCCTGATTCACTGAGATGGTTCCGTTCATCACGAATTCTGTGAAGAACGCCCATGCAGGACGCATAACCTTTCAGTTCCCTGTCCCAGTAAATCGGATAACGCAAGAGTGCCCCTGCGACAAGCTCGTCGAGCGTCAGTTGTCTTGAACGCCTCGAAAAGGAAACGGCTCCGGATGCCATATCTTCTGTCAAGCCCCAGCCAGCATAGAACGGTTCCCCATAAGTTACGACAGGCTTCCCTCGCAACAGGGCATCGAATCCTGCAAGAGAAGTCATGGTATGCACTTCGTCTGAAGATTCAACGCAACGGACAACAGAAAGCGCCGACTCAACCGTATCGGTAAGGCCATGCATCTCTGAAATCGTAATTTTCCCTTTGCGATTGCCCGACTGAACGTCCGGATGCGGCTTGAAAACAATATAGGCATTCGGCCTTGCAGTCCTGACCGCCTGCAACAGCCCGATATTAGTTGTAATGGACCTCGATCCGGAAATGATGGAAGCGTCATCCTCAACCTGGCCGGGAACAAATACAATACGACGCCCACCGGCATGCCACGATGGAACATTCAGACGATCAATGTTATACTTCGTTATGTCGTGATCAACCATGAAAGTTCTGACTTCTGCCGCTTCAGCCAGTTCTTCTTCTGTGAATTCCGATGTGTTGAGAATATGTTCGAGATCTGATGCCCTTGAAGGATCGAAATAAATTCCTCTTTCATCGAGAACAAGGGAAAGAGGTGGGATCAGGTCCGATCCGAGACCGACAGAACGCACGAAACCATCCTCCATGCAAAGTCTCCGGGTACCGCTGGCAGCGGCAAGTTCCGATAACTGTTTTTCCCCTGCCAGTCCCCAATGCACAATGCTGTCGCCTGGAGCGATGCCGAATTTTTCTGCAACAGCTCGGTCGCGCACAAAAACAACCTTCTCTGAGTCAAGGGATACCATGGGTTGAATATTGTAAGCCTTCCACCGCCGGTATCCGACACAAACCTTCCGGCCGGGGTAACGGGCCGAATTCCTGCGTTGGAGGAGCAACCAGTCAATGACATTGAAAATAGTGCCTTGTTGCCGGGTCACTGGATCAAGGTATCGGGCATAGTGAAAATATGCAGCTGAAAACAGTTCGTCAACCGAACGCCGCCGAATCCGACGGGTACATCGCTGCCGGTCGTCCGTAACCCCCCAGCCTGCATACCAGGGCATGCCGAAACACGTGACCGGTCTGCCGGCAAGCAGGGCTTCAAATCCAAGGGTTGACGACACGACATACACCCGATCCATCTCTTCGACAAGGCTGAGAGGATTCAGCAAATCACGCAGCACCACCGTGGATTCATCATCCTTCACCTCGGTATAGTGCCCCTTTTTTCGACCTGATATAACTTCAGGATGAGTTTTGACGTAAATGGTTGCACCCGGATTCTCTTCACGGGCTGAAGCAAGCATCCCGGCGAATGTCTGTCCCCCTGCCCCACCCAGGACAATGCTCATGTCTCCCGCCGTCTGATCGACAACCAGTATGCGTTTGCAGTCGTTTTCACGTAGCACGTCCCGGCTGAATTCAGGGGCATGGTTATATTTGCTCAATCGGTGTTCGAGGATCATTTCCTTCGCTTTCAGGATCTCAGCCAGATTATCCCCGAGCAGTTCACGATTACCGTTCAGCAGCGTTTCAAGATCGGATGGCCTTGTACTGTCATAATAAATTCCTTCTCCATCCAGTACGATCGAAAGGGGGGGAAACGTATCCCCTGTTCCATAAGAACGAAGGAATCCGTCTTCGAGCGAACGGTAAGGCAGATTGTGTTTTACAGCGAAAGCCCTCGAGCGTCGTGCCGAAGGCTTCATGCCCCATCCGGCCACAGCAGCAAACTGTTTCCGGGTGGTTTTGTTTATATATACAACTCTGCTTCCGGCAAGTACATCGATGAATGGTATGCGGAGAATGCCACGGGAAAGTGTCCCTATGCAAGACTCATGCTGCATCATCTGCCGTTCAGAATTCTTCGGAACCTTCTATCGATGTATATGGCACCTGGATGTGCTCAAAAAGCATACGGCCGACATTCCGCAACCCGGAATCGGCTGCAGTCCGATGTCCAAGCAGCAGTTCCCCAAGATTGACTCCGATTCCCACAAAACCATACCGGTGTCGAGCGAGACCGTCCATCTTTTCTTCTCTGGAAAATCCCCTGGTGTAATACCCCCCATGAAGCTCAAAATACCTCAGTGGTGTATCCGAAAAACGATCGATACCTCCAAGCTTCAAAGCCAGAAGATATTTCTGTCCGGAATAATCGGAAAAAGGCCTGAAACCTTTATAGCCTGAAGGAAGGTACTCCATGCGATAGTCCACAAGATCCCTCATTCGGGGAATCAAAAGACGTAAGACTGCCAGACCCGACCCTCCGAGATTCATCACGCAATCCTCCCATGAGAACCCATGATCGACAGAATAAGCATCGAAACACTCCACATAGAGCATGAGCAGTTGTGTCGTTATAGCCGCGCTCAAACCGGCCCGTTCGGAAGAACGCCCTTTGTGTTCCAGGCGATCGGCAATGATATTGGTGAAGAGATAACTGGTAAATGCATGACCGAGTTTGTCGGCTCCGCCTGACCCGGTATCCATGCCAAAAAAGCCTTCCGGATTCCAGCGAAAAGATTTGCTGCTTCCCCACTCCCAGCTTGCCAATCCGAGTGTGGTCAGTCCGGCGAATGCCGCACCTGTTTCCCATTTGGTCTCGCCGACGTCATCGAACCAGTCAGAGAGCACTGTTTCAGCCCTCACGGTAGCCGACGCAAAAAATATTGTTGCGATTACAAGCATTTGCCGGGCCACACCAAGTTTGCTACGGTACATATAATAAAAGCAGATGATGATGAAAATCAGAGGAAAGGCTTAACCTTAAGAACATTATTATCGATTTCTAAAATCCGAATGCGATCCGGCAATCAATGGAATCAATCAGGCACTGCAACGCATGTCATTCTGAGCGAAGCGAAGAACCCATAAAGAACTTCTGACATTTACCGACGTCACCGGTGTCACTTCACAGTTTTACCGGCGACGTCTTAATGGAAACCACCATAAAAAAACTACAATACGATATCGGAAGAATTGAGGCTGCCGACACCGCTGAGCTTTATGCCGAATTCAGCATCGGAATCACTGTCCGTGTTGCCGTACAGTACGTGTGTCGCCGCATCGAACCGCAATTGACCCGCAGCAGTGAATGAATCCGTGCTGCCGAGAATCACACTGCTAAAAGCCTGATTCCCAGATATTCCGGTGTTCGCATCGATGCCACTCAGATTGATTTGATCCATTCCGGAGCTAAAGTCCATTATCTCATCCCATGCGCCATCGACTATACCGCTGTCGCCAACGCTATTGAAAATGAACAGATCATGTCCGATGCCTCCGGTCAAAATATCAGCTCCTGAACCGCCAATCAAACTGTCATTGCCATCTCCACCTGACAGCGTATCGTTACCATCGTTGCCCGTCAACTTGTTATCAGCGATGTTGCCGGTAATAATGTTAGCCAATAAATTACCAGTCCCGTTCCGGTTTGATGTCCCGGTCAACTCGAGATTTTCGACATAGGAGCCGAGTGTATAGCTGACGCTCGATCTGACCAGATCTGTGCCTTCGCCATCAAGCTCCGTAACAACATCACTGCCTGTGTTCACGATATAGATATCATTACCTGTTCCGCCGACCATGCTGTCTGAACCATTGCCGCCATCAAGCGTATCATTACCGGAACCACCTGACAGCGTATCGTTACCATCGTTGCCCGTCAACTTGTTATCAGCGATGTTGCCGGTAATAATGTTAGCCAATAAATTACCTGTCCCGTTCCGGTTCGATGTCCCGGTCAACTCGAGGTTCTCGACATTGGCTCCAAGCGTATAGCTCACGCTCGATTTCACCAGGTCGATACCTTCTTCGTATTGTTCCAGCACAGCATCACCGCTTGAAGTCACGACATAGAGGTCAGCACCTGCCCCGCCAACCATGCTGTCCGATCCGCTGCCTCCGTCCAGCGTGTCATTACCTGCTCCGCCATAGAGCGTGTCGTTGCCGTCGTTACCGGAAAGCTTGTTGTCGCCGCTGTTGCCGGTCATGATGTTGGTCAGCGTGTTGCCGTTACCGTTCCGGTTCGAACTGCCGGTCAACTCGAGGTTCTCGACATTGGCTCCAAGCGTATAGCTCACGCTCGACTTCACCAGGTCGATGCCTTCATCGGAAAGTTCCAGCACAGCATCACCGCTTGATGTCATGATATAGAGGTCATCACCCGAACCACCTAACATGCTGTCCGATCCGCTGCCGCCGTCCAGCGTGTCGCTGCCTGCTCCACCATAGAGCATGTCGTTGCCATCATTGCCGGAAAGCTTGTTGGCCCCGCTGTTGCCGGTAATGATATTTGCCAGCGTGTTGCCGTTACCGCTCCGGTTCGAACTGCCGGTCAACTCGAGGTTCTCGACATTGGCCCCAAGCGTCCAGCTCACGCTTGACTTCACCAGGTCGATGCCTTCTTCGTATTGTTCCGTTACAGCATCACCGCTTGATGTCACGACATAGAGGTCATCACCAGCCCCGCCAACCATACTGTCCGATCCGCTGCCTCCGTCCAGCGTGTCATTGCCTGCTCCGCCATAGAGCGTGTCGTTGCCGTCGTTGCCGGAAAGCTGATTGTTGCCGCCGTTGCCGGTCATGATGTTGGCCAATGTGTTGCCGTTGCCGCTCCGGTTCGATGTGCCCGTCAACTCGAGGTTCTCGACATTGGCTCCAAGCGTATAGCTCACGCTCGATTTTACCAGGTCGATGCCTTCATCGGAAAGTTCCGTTACAGCATCACCGCTTGAAGTCACGACATAGAGGTCAGCACCTGCCCCGCCAACCATGCTGTCGATACCGCTGCCGCCGTCCAGCGTATCGTTACCTGCTCCACCATAGAGCGTATCATTGCCCGCTCCCGTATCGATATAATCATCGGTTGTTCCCTTTGTATTGCGGATGTCATCATCTCCACTGCCTGTTTGCAACAGCAACCGCTCTATACCTGACAGTTCCGAGCCCAGT
>JAAXXI010000006.1 GCA_013334565.1 Chlorobiaceae bacterium | reverse complement strand
CAGATCGACCCGGTCGCCGTCCATCAGCCCGATGGTCCCGATTCCGGCCGCCGCCAGGTAAAATGCGGCAGGGGAGCCGAGCCCGCCCGCTCCCACCACAAGCACGTTCGACCGGAGCAGCCTTTCCTGTCCCGCTTCTCCGATTTCATCGAGGACCAGGTGACGCGCATAACGCTCTTTCTGCAGTTCGTTCATCGGCATTCCCGTTGTTCCGGCTGAAGTTCCCTGACTGGATTGACTGATGAAGGGCCGTTGTAGGCCGGTTCCCAGTTCTTGAAGACCGGTTCGATGTTTCTCGCCCGCAGGGCATTGCAGAATTCGCCGGCGGTGCGGTCATCGAACACCTCGAACTGCCCCTGCTCCGCGTTATCGGCATCATCACCGTACCCGCCAACGGTCGTGCGGCTCGCTATGCTCATACGCGTGATCCCGAGGCCGGCCATCCCGTCGCGGAAGGCAGGGCTTTCGCGTGTCGAAAGCACAAGGTCCGTATCCGGGAGCGCAATGCGGAACGCGAAGATCATGCGGGCAAGCAGATGATCACCGACACTGAAGGGTGGCGTATAACCTCCTGCCTGCGGCCTCATGCGAGGGAAGGATACCGAAAAACCGGCCCGCCAGCAGGTGCGCTGCAGGTGGCGGACATGCCGGTAGAGCATCAGCGCGTCTTCGAGCGGATCGGCAAGGCCGAGCAGGACGCCGAGCCCGACGGTTTTTATCCCGCCCTCGAGCGCCCTTGCCGGGGTTTCGAGGCGATGGAAAAAATCCTTTTTCGGGCCCCAGCGGTGCAGCTCTTCATACCTACGCAGATCGTAGGTTTCCTGGTAGATCGTGACACCCGTGCAGCCGCACCCGGCCAGTGCCCTGTATTCTTCGACGCTCATGGGAAAAGCCTCTACGGAGACCCTCTGCATGTGTTTCGATGCGGTTTCGACGCTTTTCCTCAGGTAATCGAAGCCTGCCACACCGGTGCGTTCGCCGGTAAGCAGGAGCACGTCGGTCACACCGAGCTTTTTCATGGAAAGCAGTTCCCGTTCGATCTCGTCCGCTTCGAGCCTGCGCCTTTTCGAACTCCTGTCGGAAGCGAACCCGCAGTAGGCGCATCCGCTCGGACAGTGGTTTGAAAGATAGAGCGGCGCGTACAGCGTCATTGTCCGGCCGAAACGGCGAAGGGTGATCGCCCTCGATTCTGCGGCAAGCGATTCGAGATCATATGCCGGACCGGACGAAAGCATCGATGCGAGACCGGCGGATTCCTTTGTGCAGGAAAGCCATTCAGGGAGTGCAATCATGGTTCTTTGCCCAGGAAAGAGGTAAGCGGGCTGGTTGCGACCGCATGGCCGCTTTTCGGCATGAGGCCAGCCGTGAAGGCTCTCCTTCCGGCAACGACACCGAGGGAGAAGGCTCCGGCCATGGCGACCGGGTCGCCCGCAGCTGCTATTGCACTGTTGACCAGCACGGCGGCGCATCCCATCTCCATGGCGGCGGCGGCTTCTCCGGGAGAGCGGAGTCCGGCGTCGACAATTACCGGGACGGTGCTTTCGCGGATAATGAGATCGAGCATACCCGATGTTTTCAGTCCCTGGCCGCTTCCGATTGCAGAACCGAGGGGCATGACCGATGCGCATCCGACCTCCTCGAGGCGCTTGGCCAGGACCGGGTCGGCGGAAATGTAAGGCATGACGATAAAGCCTTCGCTTGCCAGAATTTTCGATGCCTCGAAGGTTTCGATCGGGTCCGGCATGAGATGCTGCGGGTTCGGATGGATTTCCACCTTCACGAAGGGGCTTCCGGAAAGTTCACGGGCGATATGGGCCGCACGAACCGCTTCCGCTGCACTCGATGCGCCGGATGTGTTCGGCATGAGGGTTATTCCGCCGATCTCGCTGAGAGGTCCGAACAGGTCATCCTCCATCTGCTCCCTGTTGAACCTGCGAAGAGCGACCGTGACGAGTTCCGCCCCGGAAGCGCGGACGGCATCCAGCATGGTTCGGGTGTCGCTGAACTTGCCGGTGCCGAGTATCAGGCGCGATGAAAAGGTATAAGAGCCTAATGGTAAAAGGTCCATAAATACGAAATTGTGCTGATGTCGGTTATCCTCCTCCTGCAAAAATGAGGACTTCGACCCGGTCTCCTTCTTGCAGGAAAGCAGTCGAGCGGTTTTCAGGACGGACGATTTTTTCGTTGAGCAGTACCGCTGTATTTTTTCCGATTGAACCGATAAGGGCAAGCAAGTCACTTACCGAAGAGCCCGGAGGGATCTCCTGCTTATTTCCGTTCAGTTCTATCGTTATCATTGTTCATGGACGGTTGCCCGGCGGATCGGGTTAATGATAAATCCAGAAAGTATAAGCATCTGCAATCTTATGGAGAACACTCCCGTTTTCCTGTCATTCTGCCTTTTCCTGTCATTCTGAGCAAGGCGAAGAATCCACAAAGGGCAAAGTCATGAAATGGATGCTTCACTTCATTACATTGCGTTCAGCATGACGATCCGTGATGTCCTGCTGAGTTCTCTGTATCCGTCCGCTGCCGCACACGGGCCGTGAACAATAAAATGAAGAGTGAATTAACAACAAACAGTACTTGATCATAAAAAGTGGTGCGAAGAATCCGGATGCGTTCGCCTGAGATGGATTTTTCATCACGCCTTGGTTCGTTTCAGCATGCATTTGCAACTGATTTTTGCCTCCGGTTCCTTCCGCAGCAATAATAACGGTTTCAGATTTATTCCTGAAGGGCCTGGAGCAGGTCATTTTCGAGGTCTTCAGCATTTTCGAGGCCGATCGACAATCTGACGAGGTTGTCGGTGCAATTCCTGCGTTGACGTTCTTCCGGCGAAAGGGCTCCGAGGGTCATTTTTGCCGGCGAGGCCACGAGCGACTCAACGCCGCCCAGGCTGTCCGCGAGGATGAAGAGCTTCAGGCGGGAAATGAACCGCTCGACTTCCGGAAGGCCGCCCTTCAGTGCGATGGTGACCATGCCACCGAAACCCGTCATCAGTTTTTTTGCCAGGTCGTGCCGGGGATGTGACGGAAGACCGGGGTAATGGACGCGTTCTACCGACGGATGTTGTTCAAGGGCGGTTGCAAGGTACATGGCGGTCGCCTCGTGCTCCTTCATGCGCACTTTCAGGGTTTTCAGGCCGCGCAGGACAAGCCAGCAGTCCCATGGAGCAGGGACGGCACCCGCTGCACCCTGGTAGTTCCGGATTTTCGCGAACAGCCGGTCGTCCGATGTCACCACGGCCCCGCCGATAACGTCGCTGTGGCCGCCGAGGTATTTCGTCGTGCTGTGCACGACAATGTCGGCTCCCTGTTCCAGCGGTTTCTGGAAATAGGGGCTCGAGAAGGTGTTGTCTGCCGCCACGATTATCCCTTTTTCCTGTGCGTATGCCGAAAGGGCCGGAATGTCGGTGATTCGGAGCAGGGGATTGCTCGGCGTCTCGATCCAGAACATCTTTGTTTCGGGCCGGACGCAGGCGATGAAGTTTTCCGTGCTTTCATCCGCCGCATAGGAGGTGGTTACTCCCCAGGGACGCATCAGCTGCTCGAATATGCGGTAGCTTCCTCCGTAAATATCGCTGCCGGCGACGATATGGTCTCCCGGCTTCAGTACCTGCAGGGCTGCGTGCGCTGCAGCGACGCCGGAAGAAAAAGCGAGCCCGTGGCGGCCGTTCTCGAGCAGGGCAAGCGTGGATTCGAGCGCTTTTCTTGTCGGATTGCCGATACGGGAATAAAAAAACTCCCCGGGACGGCCGAGGTCTTCCCGTTCGAAGGTCGAGGTCTGATAGACGGGAACGGTGACCGATCCAGTTTGGGGGTCCGGAGACTGGCCGTCATGGATGGCGATGGTTTCGAAACGCATGGTGAAACGAAAAATCTTGGGTATTTGAAATCGTGTCTTTTCCCGAACCGGGGTTCGGTCGTCAGAGGCAAAGATAATGGTTCCTGTCCTGATAATAGAGCAGTTTTCTTTGCAAGGACATCTGAAGGGCACCTCTCTTTATTTGTTCCGAACCCCTATTGCTCGGGTTGGTCCCGATGAATCGGGATCGAAATCCTCATCCCGACACGTCGGGACTCCGTCCGCCTTGCACTCGTGCTTCTCACGACAATAAATAGAGGTGCCCTGAAGTTGCGCCGGGGAGCTACGGGTACAGCACGCCATGAAGTGACAGGGCCTGCTGTACCCGTTTACTGTCAACGGCGCTGGATGTGCCTGAGCGCATCGGCAAGACGGTCGATCTCCTCCCTGGTATTGTAAAACGCGAGGGAGGGCCGAACCGTGCCTTCAACTCCGAACCGGCGAAGGGAGGGCTGGGTGCAGTGGTGGCCAGCCCGAACGGCGATGCCTTCCTGGTCGAGAAGCTTGCCGACCTCTTCATTTGGCAGGTTGTTCAGGACAAATGACAGCACACCGACCTTGTCGGCGGCCGTGCCGATGAGGCGCAGGCCGGGAATTTCCTGAAGGCGCCCGGCAGCATATTTCGTGAGCTCGTGCTCATAGCGGCTGATGTTTTCAAGCCCTATTTTCCTGACGTAGTCGAGGGCGGCGCCGAGGCCTACCGCATCGGCAACTGAAGGTGTACCGGCTTCAAATCTGGCGGGGACTTCGTTGTAGACGGTTTCCTCGAAACGCACGTCTCTGATCATGTTGCCGCCACCTTGCCAAGGCGGCATGTTTTCCAGGACTTCGCGTTTTCCGTAAACCACGCCGATTCCGGTCGGAGCGAAAATCTTGTGGCCAGAGAAGACGAAAAAGTCGGCATCGAGTTCCTGAACATTGACCGGAATATGGGCGACCGACTGCGCACCGTCGACAAGCACTTTCACATCGAAACGTTTTGCGATCCTGATCATCTCCCTGACAGGCAGAATGGTGCCGAGCCCGTTCGAAGCATGGGTAAGTGACACGAACCTGGTCCGGGGACCGATCAGCCGTGTATACTCTTCGAGCAGGATTTCGCCCCGGTCGTTTACCGGGATGACGCGGATGCGGGCACCGGTTTCCTTTGCAACCATCTGCCATGGGACGATGTTTGCGTGGTGTTCGAGGATGGACAGGACGATCTCGTCGCCGGGTTGAAGGAACCTGCGTCCCCAGGTCTGGGCTACGAGGTTGATCCCTTCGGTCGTGCCCCGCACGAAAATGATTTCGGTGGTGGAGGATGCCCCGATGAACTGGCGCACCTTTTCCCGTGTTCCTTCATAGGCGTCGGTAGACCGGGCGGCAAGTGTATGGGCGCCCCGATGGATGTTCGAATTGTCGCGTGCATAGAAATCCGCGACGGCATTGATGACGCTCCATGGTTTCTGGGTGGTCGCGGCATTGTCGAACCAGACAAGGTCCCTGCCGTGGATTTTCTGGTGAAGCACAGGAAAATCCCTCCGGATGGTCGCTACGTCGAACAGGTCCGTTTCGTCAAGCGGTTTTTCGCTGCCCCGGACGAAATAGTAGTTGTCCGGCAGTCCGGATGTCAGTTCGAAAGGGTTGAGGAACAGTCCCGATTTCGGATCGCGGCTGATCTCCCTGCCCGGATAGAGATCGGGTCCATGCGTTGCCGTTCCTGCAGGCGCATGCTTGCCGGGATACTGCGGCTTTCCCGGGGAGGAAGTTCCCGAGAGGTCGCCGTTTGCAAGTTCGGCGTACCGTTTCAGGGATTGGAAAATCCTGCTGAGTTCGGGACTTTCTCTTTCCCCGGTCAGACCCCGATAGAGTTGTTCAGCATAGCAGCTTCCGTCTTCAAATTCTCCCGGTGATCCTGGCGAGGCAGGAGCATGATTCTCGGGAAATTCCGGAGAATAGCTTCCTGGTGCGGTTTCGGGCAGGTAAGGATTTTTTTTCTGCAGATCATCCGCAGCTTCGGAGGGCTGGGCTCCGGTTGCCGGGTAGAACCAATTATTATCTCCGGGCAGCCCGTCCGAATAAGGGAACGAACCACCATGACCTTTCGGAGCGGGCCCGGGGAATATTCCCGGGTTCTGCCGCCCGGAGGAGTTGTCGCGTTGCAGGGCTTCTTCAAGTCCATAGGAGCCGCTTTTGTTTTCCGAATAACTCTGCTGCTCCGTGAGTTTGTTGGCGTGATGTTCAAGTGGCTCCGGTTCATTTTCCTGCTGTGTTTCCAGGAAATAGTACTCATGAGGGTTGCCGCGAAAAATATATTCCGGGACGGGTTCCTTCGATTGCTGCAGGTGAATGCCTGCCCAGTCGTGGTTTTCGCCTTCATGCCATCGGTCAGGGGTCCGGTTGTGGACCGAAGGATCCCGGGCAGGAACGGAAAATTGCGAAGGGGTTTCTGTCACGTCGGTTTCAGATTTCGGCACGTTGCCAGCTGCCGGCGCTTCATTGAAAATGCGGCTGGCAAGCTGCGCGATAAATACCGGGTTCAGTGCGTCACTACCTTCCGGATGATCGAATTCATGTTCTCTTGTCATGGTATCGCTGACATGCACACGAGGCCGCCCTTTCCGTGGACCTCGTGTGCGGTTGTTCCTGATTGTTCCGGGCTGAATGCCCTTTATTTCGTCTTGAGCGCAGTTTTGCGATGCTCGTAATCGTGGTAATAGCCTACTTCCACGTTTTCGAGGACTGCCAGCGCGTCATCGGTCAATACGGCCAGCGATGAATAGAGCGTCAGGAGGTAGGATGCGACACCGAGCTTGTCGAGCCCCATCAGCCGTGCCGAAAGGCTCGGGCTGATCTCTCCGGGAATACCTGCCTGGTGGAGGCCTACGACACCCTGCTCGTTTTCTCCGACACGGAGCAGCAGGATGCTGGTTGTTCCGAGACCGGCCTTGTTTTTGTTGATTTCGATCTTGTCGCTCGGTATCAGCGGGATGCCGCGCCAGGTAAGGAACTGCGAGCCGAAAAGGCTGACGGTCGGGGGCGGAACGCCGCGCCAGGTGCATTCGCGCTCAAAAGCGGCAATGGCTTTCGGATGAGCGAGGAAGAACGCCGGTTTTTTCCAGACTTTCGTGAGCAGGTCGTCGAGATCGTCAGGAGTCGGCGTACCGTAACGGGTGCTGAGGCGCTGTCCGGGATCGACCGAGTGCAGGAGCCCGAATTCCCTGTTGTTGATGAACTCCCATTCCTGGCGCTCCTTGATGCCTTCGATCGTCAGGCGCATCTGCTGCTCGATCTGGTTGTAGGGTTCGTTGTACAGGTCAGAAACCCTGGTGTGCACGCGCACGACCGTCTGGATCGCCTGAAGGGAATACTCCCTCGGTTTGTTCGAATAGTCCACGTAGGTTTCGGGGATTTCCACATCCTCGTCGAAGCCTGCCACGAGGTCGATGTGTTTTTCGCCGTGCTTGTTGACCGTGGAGCGTATTTTCAGGTACTCTTCCACCGCGTCGTCGAAGGTCTTCTTGAGCGACGGGGTATCCTTGAACAGTTTGTCGATATCGGTGCTGGCAAGCGAGAAGAACGAAACCGGGGTGATGGTGCGGATGGTGACCGTCGAGGGTTTCCGGGAAACGAGTTCCTCCTCTCCGAAAAATTCACCTTCCGAAAGCAAAGCTATCCGCAGTTCCTCTCCGTGCAGGCCTTTGCTGAGAATTTCCACCTGGCCGTGTGCGATGATGAAGAGCTTGTGCCTCTCTTCGCCCTCGAGGATCAGGGTATTGCCGATCTCTGATTCTTCCAGGGTAAATTTTTTGGCAATGCCGGCAATGATCTCATCGCTGAAGGATGCGAACAGGGGAATGCTTTTCAGTGCTTCCGGTTTGAAAGAGGGCTCTCCTTCATGGAAATCGATACCGATGCGGTCGGGTTTCTGCAATTCGATTTTCGTGCGGTTGACACGGTAGGTGCCTGACGAGACATGGACCCAGGGGATAAGCTTCAGGAGCCACCTCGGGGTGATGGACATCATCTGTGGCGGGGTCTTGGTCGTATTGGCAAGGTTTCTTGCAACCTTGGTGGTTACGCTGCGCTGCAGGAGGCTGTTCGGTTCCCTGTTTGAGTTTGACATTGATGGTGCGTTTTTTATGGTGGTCGATTGTTTCGTTATGTTTTGAGCAGTATTTCAGATGCCGAGCCCGTCGGTGAAACTGCTTTCAACAGCTTTCTGCTGCAGTATCCTGGAATGTGACGGGACATCGCGGGTAATCCAGACGCTGCCGCCGATCACGGAATTTTTCCCTATGGTTATCCTTCCGAGGATATTCGCGTTCGAGTAGATGACGACGTTATCCTCGATGATCGGATGGCGCGGGATGTTTTTCGCCGGGTTGCCATCCTTGTCGAGCTCGAATTTTTTCGCCCCGAGCGTAACTCCCTGATAGATTCGGACGTTGTTGCCGATAATGCATGTCTCTCCGATCACGACGCCGGTTCCGTGATCGATGCAGAAATATTCGCCTATGCTGGCGCCGGGATGAATATCGATGCCTGTTTCCGAGTGCGACATTTCGCTGATGATCCTCGGAATGAGCGGTACGTCGAGACTGATGAGGGTATGTGCCGACCGGTGATTGATCATGGCCCGTATCGACGGATAACAGAAAACGATCTCCCCATGACTTTTGGCTGCGGGGTCGCCGTTATAGATTGCCTCGACATCGGTGCAGAGGATTCTTCTCAGCTCCGGAAGGGTTTCGATGAACCTTCGTGCCGTTTCTTCAGCGCTTTCGTCGGGAGGTCCGATCCGGTTCACTATCGAATTGAAATGCCTGACGCTCCGGATCTGTTCGACGAGTATTCCGTAGAGCTTTTCAATCCTTACACCCAGGAAATAGGGAAGCGAAGAGCGGGCCGCGGCGGGTTCACCGAAATAACCCGGAAAAATGATGGAGCGGAGGAGTTCCACGGCGTCCTTCAACCTGTCGATTGAGGGAAGCTGGATTTCTTCCTGAAAAAGGAAACGGCTTTCTTCCTTATCGAGGAGTGACAAAGAACGGATGGTCTCTTCTATAAAACTGGTGCTTCTTGTTTCCATGAAACATTGTCTCCCTTGAACTGCATTGTTGCCGGAACATCACCGGCAGGAATAATCACGCCATCCGGTCCGGTGACACGGATGGCGCTTATTTCAGATGTGTACCTGTTCGGGCTCGAACTGATAGAGGAGCGTCGAAAGGTACCGTTCCCCGGTGTCGGGAAGAACAGCCACGATCTTCTTGCCTTTGTTTTCTTCTCGGAGCGCAAGCTGCAGTGCGGCATAAACCGCGGCACCGGACGAGATGCCCACGATAAGCCCTTCGGCACGGGCAAGGTTCCTGCCGGTCTGCAGGGCGTCCTCGTTTTTCACGGTGATGATTTCATCGATAACATCCTTGTTCAGGATATCCGGCACGAATCCCGCGCCTATACCCTGAATTTTGTGCGGGCCGGGTTTGCCTCCGGAAAGGACCGGTGAATCGGCTGGTTCGACGGCCACTATTTTAACGCCTGGTTTGCGTGCTTTCAGGACTTCGCCGACACCGGTGATCGTTCCTCCTGTACCGACACCGCTCACGAAAATGTCCACTTCCCCGTCCGTATCGTTCCATACTTCTTCGGCGGTCGTTCTGCGGTGGATGTCAGGGTTCGAAGGGTTCTTGAACTGTTGCGGGACAAAGGATCCGGGATATTCTGCATGAAGCTCGTCGGCTTTCCTGATAGCTCCACCCATACCTTCAGGGCCGGGGGTCAGGACGAGTTCGGCACCGAGGGCCTTGAGGAGGTTACGGCGTTCGATGCTCATGGTTTCGGGCATGGTGAGGATGAGGCGGTATCCTTTGGCTGCCGCTATGAAAGCGAGAGCGATGCCGGTGTTGCCGCTCGTCGGCTCGATGATGACCGTATCCTTGTTGATCAGCCCTTTCTTTTCGGCATCATCGATCATCGAGAAGCCGATACGGTCCTTCACGCTTCCGCCGGGATTGAAATATTCGAGTTTTGCTATTACGGTTCCGAGCGCCTGCTTTTCCCGGTTGAAGTTTTCAAGTTCGAGGAGGGGAGTGTTACCGATCAGGTCGGTAAGTTTTTTTGCGATACGTGCCATGATGCATTCAATGTTTTAAATTTATAAACATTTTAAACAATTGTTAATTGGTAAATATTGTCAATAAGAAAACCAGTCCAAATCCCTCATATCCGGCATCTTTCATACCATATTTGCGGTATGTCAGATGTGGTATTCGATATTGTCGATCAGTCCCGCTTTTATGGCATACATCAGGAGTTCGGAACTGCTCGATACGCCGAGTTTGCGGAAGATGTTTTTCCGGTGCGTCATGACCGTATGAAAGCTGATATATTTTTTCGCAGCTATCTCCTTGGTTGAAAGACCGCCTGCGATCATGCGGACTATCTCTATTTCGGTCGATGTCAGGATGGTGGCGTCTTCAAGTGGCCCTTCCTTCTGGAGGAGGATGTCGAGAACGTTTCCGGAATAGTATTTCCTTCCTTTCAGCGCTGCCTCGATAGCGTGGAAAAGTTCCTCCCTGTCATCGGTTTTAAGGACGATGTTCCTGATGCCGTTATCGTTCAGTTCCTTGATTTTCAGGTGCGATATCGAATTGGTGAGAACGACGGCACCCATGCCCGTGTAATCCCTGAGCAATTGGCCGAGTTCGCCTGTGGTTCCATAGTCGAACAAAGTTATGTCGGTGATGAGCAGGGATACCGGTTCTTTCTCGAGATGCTGCAGCAGGCCGGCTTTTGTCGTTATCGTATGGAAGCTCGAATATAAATGCGACAGGAGCGCATGAAGTGCCGTGTTGGTCAGGAACTGCGTATCGGCAAGCACTGCCGATATCTCCCTGTGTGTTTTACTCATGGTTCAAATTCCCGCTCCGTTTTCAAAAACTTCTTCAATCATTGCCAGCGCATCGCCGGCATTGTCGCCCGTGACCGTGACCTGGAGCGGTGTGCCTGACACCGCCCCAAGCGAAAGCATTTCGACAAGCGATTCCGATGCTGCCTGTTCCCCCCGTTCATTCTGCAGGTGCACCCTGCAGCGCTGCTGCTGGGATATCCTGCGGATTTTCGCTGCTGCACGCATGTGCAGGCCTTGAGGAGTCCTTACGGTGAGATGCTTTCTGATCATGGTTTCAGTTGATGGAGCAAAATGTTGGCAGTTATCTTTTCAGCAGCCGTGAAAACCAGCCGCCTCCTTTTGTTTCTTTGGATTCAATGCCCGAGAGTGCATCGTTGAGCGCTTCGATCAGGTCGTCGGGGTGTTCGAGCCCTATGGAAAGGCGGATCAGGTCGGGGGAAAGACCTCCTTCGATCTGCTGCTCCTTGCTCAACTGGCTGTGGGATGTGCTCGCCGGGTGCAGAATGAGGCTTTTCGCGTCTCCGACGTTTGCCAGGTGAGAGAAGAGCCGGATAGAGTCGATGATCTTTACCGCAGCATCGTAGCCGCCTTTGACGCCGAAGACCACCATGCCGCCGAACCCGTTTTTCAGGTCCTTCGATGCAAGGGCATAGGACGGGTCGTTTTTCAGTCCGGGGTAGCGTACCCATGCGACTTCAGGGTGTCCGGACAGATATTCGGCTACTTTGAGCGCGTTTTCCGAATGCCGCGTAATCCTGACCGGGAGTGTTTCGATACCCTGGAGGAAAATCCATGAGTTGTCCGGGGAAATGCTCGCACCAAGGTTCCTGAGCGGTACGGTTCGTAAGCGAAGGGCGAAGGCAATCGGTGCAAGCGGTTCCGGCAGGTCGATGGCCCAGCGGAGGCCGTGGTAGTTTTTATCCGGTTCGGTGAAGAGCGGGTGTTTGCCTCCGTTCCAGTTGAAACGGCCTGCGTCGGTGATGATGCCGCCGATTGCCGAACCGTGGCCGCCAAGCCATTTGGTGAGGGAGTTGATGACGATATCTGCTCCGAGATCGATGGTCCTGAGCAGGTACGGTGTCGTGAACGTGGCATCTACGATAAGGGGAAGGCCGTTCCGATGGGCAACGTCGGCAATGGCCCTGACATCGACGTAATCGAGCACCGGGTTGCCGATGGTTTCGATGAAGATTGCTTTTGTTTTTTCCGTGATGGCTTTTTCGAAGTTGGACGGGTCTTTCGGGTCGACGAACTTTACGGTAATCCCGAGTTTGGGAAGGATCGCATCGAACTGGGTATAGGTGCCGCCGTAGAGATTGTTAGCCGAAACGATCTCGTCACCGGCTTCGGCGAGCGTGATGATGGAATAGAAGATTGCCGCAGTTCCTGACGCCAGAGCGACCGAAGCTGCGCCACCTTCGAGTTGCGTCACCCGCTGTTCGAGGATGTCGGTGGTCGGGTTCATCAGCCTGGTATAGATGTTGCCCAGCTCTTTCAGGGCGAACAGGTTCGCGGCATGCTCCGTATTCTTGAAAATATAGGAGCTGGTGCGGTAGACCGGTATTCCGCGGGACTGTGTGGCATCGACAGGTTGCCCTGCATGAAGCGCGAGGGTTTCGAAACGGTAATTCTGCTGTTGGGAACTCATTCTGATCTCTCCTTTTTTCGTTATGAATTATAGATGTCTGTTACTTCGAGCGGCGACGGCAAGATTCGAACTTGCGAACAGCCAGGTTTTGCAGACCCCGGTTTGAACCACTCACCCACGTCGCCGTTTTTTCCTTGTTTCAGTTCGCCCCGGCTTCTTTTTTATTGCCGGCCCCGAAGAGCTTGTAACGCTGGATGTTGAACTGGTAGAATAGGAAGCAGCCAACGCAGAATCCGCTGAGTGCCGCAGTCGCTGCCGCCGCAACGATTCCGGAAAGGATCCATCCGGCAAGCGGAACTCCCAGCAGGAAGGCTATCTGGGCGCTGCCAAGCAGTACGGCTGCGATGCTGTTGTTGAAGCGCTGGAGCCGAGGATCTTCGGTGGGCGCATTTTCGATCTGTTTGGCGAGGATACGTGATCCTATCAGGAAGACCAGGCTTCCTTTCTTGCCGAATACAACCGCTCCGAGGATTATCAGAAACAGAACGGTCGTTACGAGCGGCTGCTGGAAGATTATTCCGAGAATCACGCTTCCGACGATAACGCTCTGGTTGAGTTTGACGACCGGAACCGGAATGCCGCCCGGGACCTGTATTGTTGAAGCTGGTGCTGCCATTGTTGTTTACTGGTTTTGATGTTTTATTGTGGTTATAAAAAAGAAAAAGCCGGTTCTGACACTCAGGACCGGCTCGAAAGATGAACGCCATGCTTGAAACGATGGACTACGAAATTCTCCCTGGGACCTTTGTGTCGAAACAACATATGCGACAGCAACACATGCCGCATATCTTCGAATATTTTGCAGTCCTTGTTTTCATGCTCGTTCTCATTTGATCTGATTTTAACAATTGTTAATCAATATTTCCGACTTTTCCAAATTATCTGTGAGATTTTCTGTCTTTTTATTGTCATTCTGAGCAAAGCGAAGAATCCACAACAGGTAAAACCCGGAAATGGATGCTTCACTTCATTGCATTCTGTTCAGCATGACGGAACGCAATGTCTCATTGCGGAATGACAGACCCATAACATGGATTTTCATGCGGCTTATGGTTGCCGCGCGAAAAAAAAATCACTCAGTTGTCTTTATCACTGAAGAAGACAATGGTTCAGCTTTTCTTTTTCAGGAAGTTCACGGAATCAGCCTCGGCCGGTGTGTTGATATTCTCCAGAACTCCGGGATTGGCAAGCTCGAGTTCTTCGATCCGTGACTGTTCGAGAAACCTGGAGAGCGAATTGCAACCCTCGGCATGCATAAGCAGAAGGCGGGACCGGGATTTCGGTTCGTAACAGGCGAAAAGCGGTTCGATATGTTGCGTTTCCGGGTTTCTGAACACCGTTGCAAAACGCATCGGATGCCGGTGTGAAAGGAGCAGTTCAGCTGTCGTTCCATCGATGAACGGCAGGTCGCAGGCGGCAGCGAGCCATGCGGCATGCGGTTCCGCCTGCATTGCGGAAAGCAGGCCGCCCATCGGGCCGATGCCGAGATAGCTGTCGCTGATCAGGGGAAAGCCGAACCGTCCGTACATCTTCTCCTGTTCAGCCCTGCAGGAGATGAACACCTTGCTGCAGCAGCTCCGGAGCAGCGATGCCGTCCGGACAAGCTGGTTATCCAAGTGGTAAGTGAGGAGCGCCTTGTCCGAGCCCATGCGGGAACTGAGGCCTCCTGCGAGGACAAGCCCGTAAACGGGGATATGGTCAGCAGCGCGGCGTAAAAGGGTGGTTTCGATGAACGCAGAAATGCCTGCAATGTTGTCCCTCCGGAAAACCGGAATCCCTAAACTTCCATAGCGTTCGGGCTCGTCCGGTGTCACCAGTGCGCAGACATTTGAAGCCGTACCGTTATGCAGAAGGTCGAGTATTTTCTTTTCGCTGTCCACGAGCAGCAGTTTTTGCAGCGGAAGCTCCTTGAGCCCTTCCACGAAAAGCATGTCGTGCCCCGAGAACGCCTGGCGCTCGAGCATGGTGGACCGGTCGGCCTGCCGGGTGACGACCGCCTTTTTTTCAGGATCGGATATCATGACGGTTCCTGCACCTGCGTTGGCCATGAGCCACGAATCCTTTCCTTCACGGTCGATATCGAAGCGGTGGCAGCCGTGCTTGTAGCAGGCAATAGAGTATTTCGCTCCAAGATGCCGGATGACGGAAGCTATGAGGGTTGTCTTGCCTGAGCCCGAATAACCGCAGAACGCTATTTCGAATGGGTGGAACTGCACGGCCGTTATCCCTGGTTCGGGAGTTGCAGGCAGGACCAGGGCAGGGGAGTACAGATCACGGGCGAACCTTCGGGGAGCGGTCCCGATGCAGGAGCGGCTTCGATAATGCAGTTGGCCCCGGCTGCCGAGGTGATCATGTGCGATTCGGTTTTCTGCGACACCCTGCAAAGAAGCTGCCCATCTTCAGCCCATAATTTCCCGAGGAGGAAGCGGTGCCGTTTCCTGTCCACGGGGAAGAGCGCTGCAAGCGTCGCCTGCAGCTTCGGCGGCGCAGGCGTTCCCTGGAGCCGGAAAAGGGCCGGAACGCAGTATTCTGCAAAACAGACCAGAGCCGAGACAGGATTGCCGGGCAGGGAAAAGACCGGCTTGCCGTCGGCAGAGGTCCCGAAAAAAAGCGGTTTTCCGGGTTTCTGGGCGACGCTCCAGAATTTTTTCTCTACCCCGAGCGCCGTCAGTTCCTCCTGGACGAAATCGTACTCACCGGTTGAAATTCCTCCGGCCGTGATGACAAGGTCTCCATCGTCAAGAGCGGCGGCAAGTCGTTCCCTCAGGATGTCGCGATTGTCGGGAGCATGGCTGGACGGAACTGTTTCAAAACCGAGGGAACGGCAGGCTGCTTCGAGCATGAAACTGTTGCAGTTGTAGATTTCCGCCCCCGAAAGCCCGCTACCCGGTTCCTTCAGTTCATCGCCGACCGTGACGATCGATACTCGGGGCTTTCTCATTACCGGTGCCGACGCAAGACCGAACGAGGCAAGGACAGCTATTTCCGCAGGCGAAATGATCGTGCCCTTCGCGAGGAGCGTTTCGCCCCTGGCAACTTCCTCTCCTGCACGGCGGATATTCGCCCCGATTGCCGGTGCTTTGAAAATATCCACCAAGAGGGAGGCGAAACCGCTGGTTTCTTCGAAAGCGACAACCGTGTCGGCACCTTCAGGGAGCGGCGCACCGGTCATGATTTCCACGCAGCATCCCGCTTCGACCGGCTGTTCCGGCGAATCGCCGGCTTTCACCTGTCCCGTGACCTTCAGGCGGACCGGTGATTTCGCGGACGTTTTACCGATGTCCCCGAACCTTACGGCAAAGCCGTCCATGGCTGCGTTGGTGAACCTCGGCAGGGGGAACGGAGCCGTTATCTCTTTCGCCAGCACTGATCCGAGAGCGCGTCCGAGCGGCAGTTCCACCGAAGGTGAGGTTGAAAGGGATTCCCGGATGATCCGGTGTGCTTCCTGAACGCCGATCATCTCAGTGGCCCTCCCCCTTCATCATGGAGAAAGCGTGAAAAACCGCCGGGATGAGCACTTCGAGCGCATCTTCAGCAGCTCCGGAACTTCCCGGCAGGCATATGACGAGCGATTGGCCGATTACTCCGGCGGCGAGCCTCGAGAGCATCGCTGTTCGCGTTTTTGATTGCCCCCAGCTGAAAAGCGCCTGTTCGACGCCCGTAAGCCTTTTTGAAAATCTCGTGATGATCGTGTCAACCGTGACATCGCGGGGCCCGATCCCGGTACCACCGGTCGTGACGATAAGTTCCGCGCCTTTTGCCGTCCATTCGTCGATGACAGAAGAGATGGCTTCGCGGTCGTCAGCAACGATCCTCATTTCGTCGATGGGGCAGCCTGCCGATTCGAACCCTTTGCGCAGGATGCTGCCGGATCGGTCTTCAGCACGGCCCGAGGATATCGAGTCGGAGAGGACGAGGATCGAGGTGCGGGGTTTGTATCCATGGGCGGCGCCGGATTTTCCCCCGGTTTTCGTGACGAGGGTTATTCCGCCTATTTCCATCGACTTGTCGACGGCCTTGCACATATCGTATATGGTCAGTGCCGCGACGGATACCGCGGTCAGCGCTTCCATCTCGATGCCTGTCGATTCCTTTGTCCTGACGGTTGCGGTTATGGCGATGCGGTTTTCCCCGATATCGAAAGTTATGTCGGCCCAGGAGAGGTTGAGCTGGTGGCAGAGGGGAATGAGGTTTGCCGTGTTCTTCGCGGCCATGATCCCGGCAAGTTTTGCCGTGGCGAGGACATTGCCTTTCGGCAGTTCGTCCTGGACAAGCAGGCTGATGGTTTCAGGCTGCAAGGTGATATAACCGGAAGCGGTTGCGGTCCTGAGTGTTCCGGGTTTGCCCGAAATATCGACCATGGTAACATTTCCTCGGCTGTCAAGATGTGTAAATGCCATCAGTTATCGGTGCCGGACGTGGCGGTTGGGAAACGGGGTTTTGAAATCACTATAAAATTATATAACTATATGGTAATAATTCACCTTGACATTAACAACCGGAGAGTGCCCGTTGCTTTCGGGAATATTCCGGTTGAACTTGCCGGAAAGCTCTGACCGGACCGTTTCACGAGAGGCTTCTCGAAAGCTTCGCCTGGCCCGGCTGTCCGGTATGCCGGTTGCTTGTTTTAAATATACACAGGATATGGGCATCATCGACGCAACTTGTATCAGCAGGGAAAAAGGTTCCGTCAAAACGGCCGTGGACGGGATCACGCTGCTTGCCGGATGGGGTATCGAGGGCGATGCCCATGCAGGAGCGTGGCACCGGCAGGTCTCTTTGCTTGCCGCAGAAAGCATCGACCGTATGCGCATGGTTCTTCCCGGCATCGAACACGGCATGTTTGCAGAAAATATCGTTACCCGCGGGATAAATCTATCGGGACTCTCCGTCGGTGACTGCCTCGTAATCGGCAGCAGTGCCGTGCTCGAGGTGACGCAGATCGGCAAGGAGTGCCATAATTCCGGTTGTGCCATACAGGTGGCGACAGGTGAGTGCATCATGCCGAAGGAAGGCCTGTTCTGTAAAGTGCTCGAGGGAGGTGACGTGGCACCCGGCATGGTTATCGGCCTGTTATCTTGCGTGTCAGCCGCCGATTTCTGACATACTGCTCCGGAACTTGTTTTTTGCCGCGTGTTTTCCGTCTTCCGGCTTGTGGTCAACCGCATTCCTGAACAATTCAGCCAGCTCTTCTCTTTCCGATCCGGCCTGCAGTGAAGGCAGCAGGTTGAACCCCTCCTTGTCATAAAGGCAGCTGATGACTTTTCCATCCGACGTGATGCGGATCCTGTTGCAGCTGCTGCAGAAATTCCTTGTAAAAGCCGGAATGACGGCGATCGAGCCCTGGTGCGACGGCAGGCAGAAACTGAAAAATTCCGTGGATTTGCCGGTTTTCGTTTCCATACCGGGAAAGAGCTTCAGCAGTTCCTCCTGTATTTTTTCTGCACTGAAGAATTTCCCCGTACGCCATATCTGGTGATCGTCGAATGGCTGCAGTTCCAGAAAACGGACCGTTATGGGGTTTTCCCTTGCCAGCTCGACAAACTCCGGGATCTCGTCGCTGTTGATGCCCCTCATCATGACGACGTTCACTTTCACGGTCATGGACTTCATTTCAAGCAGCATGGAAAGGTTGTTCCTTGCGCGTTCGAACTCGTCTCTCCTTGAAATGGCCTGGTATCGGGCGCTTTTCAGGGTGTCGATGCTGAAATTGACGGCATCGAGGCCCGCATCGGCAAGTTTCCTAAGGCAGCGGTCCAGCAGGAGGCCGTTCGTCGTCAGGGAAACCTTGCTGATCCCCGGTGTGTTTTTAGCCAGTGCCACCAGTTCCACGATATCCTTCCGCAGGAGAGGTTCGCCACCAGTAAACCGGATTTTCGTGATCCCGAGGGATGCGAGCACCTCGATAACGGTTCCGATCTCTTCCTTTTTCAGAATGGGGGAAGAGTCTTTTCCCTGCGTGTGATCTTCGCGCATGCAGTAGGCGCATCTCAGGTTGCATTGCGATGTTACGGCAATTCTCGCATAATCCACAGCTCTTTGCCGGGTATCGACGAGAATGCTTGTACTGGTACTGCTCATCTGAAGATGCTGAATAGATACGGGAACCAGGGTCTGTAGTGGAACAATGTTTTTCCCTGCGGAGTTCTCTCTTGAAGGAACCCTTGCTGCAAGAAGAGCGATGCCTGTTGAACTATGCGCCGTTATTTCTCACAACGGCGCACAGTGCAGGGTTTTGTGATGGTTATGAAGCAGGGTCAGGATACTCCGAGGATGACGCTGGAAGCCTTGAACGCCGCGGTGATTGCACTGCCTTCCCTGAGGCCGAGTTTTTGCGAGCTGCCGTGGGTGATAACCGCGGAGATGACATTGCCGCCACCGACTTCCACATCGACTTCCGTGCTGACCGGCCCTTCGATAATCTTGCTGATGGTACCGCTCAGGACATTCCGGGTGCTGATTTTCGCCGGATCGAGGTCCTGGGCGATAATGATGGAACTTGCCTTGACGATGGCATAGGCGTTCGTTCCCTCTTTCAGGCCGAGATTGTCCACCGAGCCGTTGGTGATGATCGACGTGATGCGTACCCCGCCGTTCAGGGCGAGTATCACTTCCGCATTGACCGCGCCTTTGGTGATTTTTTCGACGGTTCCGGAAAAAATGTTGCGTGCACTGATTTTCATGGATATCCTCCTCAGGAATTGATATAGATTTTTCGTGTCCCCAAGCCTTTCTTCGAGGTTGTCAAGGAACCTCCGGTGCTCATCCTGGACAACCTTGAACTGCTCGATGACTTTTTTCCCCTCTTTTGTCAGGAGCGTCCCGCCTCCGCCTTTTCCTCCGGCCATTCTCTCGACAAGCGGCCGGTCGGAAAGGTTGTTCATCATGTTGACGAGGTGCCAGGCTGTTTTATAGCTGATTCCGGATGCCTTTGCCGCACTGTTGATCGAACCGAGCTCATCGATTTTTTCAAGAAGCGCTATCCTGTCCCCTCCGAGAAAGGGATGGCGGGCCTTCTGGAACCATATGGACCCGTCGAGCGCTATTTCCTCTTTTCTGTTTTTCACGATCAGGTTGCTTCAGGTTTCCGGTTGAAAACGCCCGGGAATTAAACGGATAATGGCCGTCCTGTTTTTTTACAACGGTAAAATAAGATTTTTCGTGCTATTCATGCAGCAGCGAAAACAATCCGGCAGAAGAATGGATGGATTTGACGGGGATATCGGGGAGGGAAAGGGTGAAAACAAGAACACGCACCGGGAAAATACACGAGGCACGCCTTTTCCCGGTGCTGTAAGGGTGAACTTTATTTCAGGATAAAACCGTATTTCACCAGTACGGCTTTTGCCTCTTTGCCCTGCAGGAATGAGAGGAACGCTTTCGCTTCCTGGTTTTTCGCTCCTTTTACCGTCAGGGCAGCGGGATAGGTTACCCTCGGATAGAGTTTCTGGGGAACCGTGAAGAGCAGTTTCGCTTTCCGGGCCTGCAGTGCGTCGGTCCGGTAGACGAATGCGCCGTCCACTTCGCCCATCTCAGCATACATCAGGCATTCGCGGACATCCTTCGCCATGACGAGTTTGCCCTCGAGCTTTCCTGAAATACCGGCCTTTGTAAAGGCGGCGGTGGCATATTCACCGGCAGGAACGCTTTTCGGACTTCCGATAGCGATTTTGTCAAGTGAAGGAATGTCGTCCATTGTCGATACTTTTTTCGTGGTCGTACCGGCAAAGACAAGGGTGTTGAAGGCAAAGTTCTTTTCCGTGGACGCATCGATGCATTTTTTCTCCTTCAGGTAATCCATCCACTGGTTATTGGCTGCGATGAAAAGATCGGCCGGGGCGCCGTTTTCAATCTGGCTGGCAAGAGTGCCCGATCCGCCGTAATTTTTCACGAAGGTAGTTGCCGGGTGTCTGGTCGTATAGGAAGCGGTCAGGTCGTTGATGACTTCCTTGAGGCTTGCAGCGACGGAAAGGTTGAGTTCTCCGGCAATGGCTGGAGCGCTGGTAAGAAGCAGTGCCGCAACGAAAAGGAAGAGGCGGCTTAATACGGTTATCGGTATTTTTTTCATGATCATGTCAGGAATAAAGCATTACGAATTTTTTGATGTTTACATATCAGGTCACGACGGCTGGTAATGACAGCCGCTGACTGACGGGGAAAAATAAACAATTGTTTCGTTATATCATCTTCTAAATAGCGATTGCTGTTTAGAACGTGGATAAAAAAACCCGGCGCGGAGAAACGCCGGGCAGGTGCAATGGAGAAAGAACAGGGTACTGCGGAGAAAAACAATGGGTTTTCGTTACTTCATGGATGGCTGGCTGCAGTTCGTCGGGACTTTTCTGCCGGCATCGACTTTCAGTACCTCCAAGCCGTTCACGAATTTTACATGCCGGGGTCCGGTGAATTTATCGTTGGAGCAGAAGAGGACGAAAAGCCCGTTATCCCTGATGGCTTTGCCGTTTTCTTCGAAAATCAGCCATGTGTTGTCACCTGCAGTGCCATAGAAAAGCTCGTTGTAGGTAAACAGCACATTGTAGTCATCCGTTGAGCGGACAAGCACCGCGTATTCTCTACGCTGTTTCGAATTCGGCA
Organism: Chlorobiaceae bacterium; assembly: GCA_013334565.1. Taxonomy (GTDB): domain Bacteria; phylum Bacteroidota; class Chlorobiia; order Chlorobiales; family Chlorobiaceae; genus Chlorobium. The sequence continues at coordinate 63,220 of JAAXXI010000006.1, read as the reverse complement.
TGACGACCTTTGCGGAGTCGAGGACGTCTCGCAGAAGCACTCCTTTGTAGGATTTCAATACTTTTCGTGTCTGTCCCGAATCACAGACAATCGAGCTGTTTTCCCGTTCCACCGGGTGCATTGTCCTGATGCTTTCAGTCGTGATTGTAAAGGGTTTTTCGACAAGTCCGGAAACCGTCACCATTGTTGAAACATTTTCCGTTTTTTTTGCCGATACGCTCCCTGTGGTGAAAAGCATGGCTATAAGGAGCATGCAGAGGGATTTGCCTGATACGATTTTTGCTTTCATGGATTTCATGTTTGACTGTTGTTATAGCTGCCGGAACTCTGCGGGAGTTGCCCCGATCGTTCCGGCTGTTTAATTGGATGCATTTCTCAGAAAGAGCTGTTGAGGGCGAAGACGATCTGCCTTCCGGGTTCGGGATAACCTTCCGCCACAGCGTAATTGCGGTCGAAGAGGTTTTCCACCGCTACCTGGGCCGATACCGATTTCGACAGTGCAGCGTTGGCCCTCAGGTTGTAGATCGTGTAACCTCCTGCGGTATATTTCCCGTCGCTCGTGCTGTAACGCTTTGAATCGAACTCGGTTTCTGCAATGATCCAGGTGTTTTTTCCTGTGAAAAACTGCAGGTAGGCGTTGACCTTGTGTTTCGGCACGTCGGTGAAACAGAGGTTCGGGTTGCTCTTGTTCTCCCTCTCGATATAGCTGTAGCCGGCAAAACCTTTCAGCCAGGATACCGGTTGCCAGTCGGCCGAGATCTCACAGCCGGTGAAGGTTGCTTTTCCGGTGTTCTGGAGCTGGTATTTGGATCCGGAAACATTATCAACCTGCTGGATAACATCGGTGATGCTGCTCTGGAAAAGTGAGGCCACGATTTTCAGATCATTGGATGGTTTTATCGAATAATCCAGTCCGTAATTCCAGCTCTTTTCAGGAATCAGTTCCGGGTTTGGTATCGCTTTGCCATTTTTATAGGAATAGCGGTCTTTCTGGGTCGGAAACCTGGTCGTTCGAGCCACATAGCCTGTCAGTTCCTGATTTTCACTGATATGTCCCACCAGTGCAAGCTGGTAGTTGGTCGCCTGGTTGTTTTTGAGCGGGAAGGAGGTGGTACCGCTGACTGTTTTACCTGAATAGGTATAATCCTCGGCTTTTACGATATGCTGAAAGTCCTGCCTTATACCAGCAATGACGGTGAGAAATGGCGATGCCGTCCAGGTGTTTTCAGCCGCGAGAGAAAGCGTGTTTTCTTCATCCCCCTTGCTGTAAAAGCTGCCTTTGTCGTATTCCTTGTGGATATCCCGCTTTTCGAGAACGGCAATTTTAAGCAGGTTGTCTCTCAGAATTTCAGTTCCCAATTCAACAGAACCACCGAAAATTGTATCGTCATAAACACTGCTTGAAGAGATCTTCGAGTACGTTTTATCGGTATACGTATCGAGAACATTGTAGTACAGATCGTAGTATGCCCTTGTTTTCAGGTATGTTTTGCCGGAGAGTACCGTTTTACCGATATAATAGAAGCTTGCCTTGTCCCAGTCACTGTATTTCCAGTACCTGGTCGGGGTGGCAGCATTGGATCCTGTATAGACAGGGACATCTTTATCCGAAGTGATACCGTTGAAAGCGAACGTGTATTCGTCTGTCGCGTTCGGGGTGTAGCCGACTTTGATGCCACCGCTGATGTCTTTCGACCGGGCGTTGTCCCGTTTACCACCGTCTTCGATTACCGTGGAAACATTGTTGATTGTTTTCGTCACAGCATCGAAGGATTTTGAAAGAGGCCAGAAATCGGTGTCAATCGCTGACAGCGTTCCCTGGATATACCATTTGCCCAGGTTAGAACCGAATTTGAGGGTGCCGAATTGCGATGCGATTCCTTCCCTGCCCGTTACCATGCCACCGGCAAGCGAGCCTTCGATCGTCTTTTCAGGTTTGCCTGTCACGAGGTTGATGGCCCCACCAAGGGTATTGGGTCCATAGAGAACCGAAGAATATCCTTTTGCAACGGTAATTTCGGACAGGTTGAAGGTGACAAATCGGTTCGGGTCCATATATCCGTCATATGGCAGGTATTGCGGGATGCCGTCAAGGTAGAGCGGGACCTGCCTCATGTCGAAGCCCCTGACATAGATCATTCCTTCGTTCCTGCCGCCGACGTTGGTGATGTTGACGCCGGGCAGCAGGTTCGCCGCCTGGGTTATGGTTTTTTTATCGAGCTTTTCAATGTCGGCCGAAGTGACTTTTTCATTCGCATGGTGTTTTTTGCCGTTGACGAGAATTTCACCGGCGGTAAACACGTTTTTGCCGGTATCGGGCGATTCGGACGAAACTGCCGCCATTGCCCGTATCTCGGGACATGCAAGGAGGAGAACAAGGAGAACTGCTTTTTTCATGATTGTGTGTGTGGATTGCGTTATGTTATTTATTCCATAGCGGTGGATAAAAAAATTCCGCATGAGCGATATCCGCGTCTGTTAGAACCTGACGTTCCGTTACTTTCGATGATAGTTTGTGTTCCCGGTATTTTCATGTTTTTTTTAACCTTCCATTAATTCGATATGTTGTTTGGTATATAACGAAAAATCCGGAAAAGGGGCATTTTCTTTATGAGCTAAAGCTAATGCCCCTTCTGACTGTCAGTTGATCAGGTGGTCTTCACATGCTTCACCTTCTTCGAGCGCATCGAGAATTTCGTCGATCTTGTCGGTACTGTCGATTTCGCCATACCAGAAGTTTTCAGGATAGACGACCAGGACCGGGCCTTTTTCGCAGAGGTTCAGGCATCCGGTCGCGGATACGGCGACATCGCTCATGCCGCGGTCGGACAGTTCGCTTTCGATATAGGGTATGAGTCCGAGGGCTTCCTTTTTGTGGCAGATGCCCTGGGGGGTTCCCTGCGCCCTGAAACTCGCGCAGACGAAAATGTGGTGTTTCGGTTTGTCCATGATGGTTTAGATGGTGTTAATTAAGTTGAAAGCAATGAGCAATGAGCAATGAGCAATGAGTGATGAGCGATGAGTGATGAGTGATGAGTGATGAATTTCTGGACAAGATCAGAAAATCTCGTTGCTCATTGCTCATTGCTGTGGCACTTCATCCGCATCCGTTGCCGGTTCCGGAGCAGCCTGATTTGCAGGCATGAATCTGGCTGCTCTTCAGAAGATGCTTCATGTTCTGTCCGGTAAAGACACCGTAGACCGCTTCTTCGATTACCCCCTCGAGCGCCATGACTTCGATGCCGCGTGCGGTGAGGACGGATTTCGGAGAATCTCCCGCGCTGTTGACGAGCAGAGCGCGGCAGTCCGACAGCGTCGAAGCAAGAGCTTCCCACCGGTCCCTTCCTCCCCCCGGAGGGGGTGCCTCGCGGGAATCGACGAGAGCGCAGCTCCGTCTTTCCTTGTCGAGCGCATAAACCAGGAACCTGTCTGCTTCACCGAGATGCTGGTTGACCAGCACTCCTTCGAGGCTGGCTACGGCGATGAACGGCCGGTGTTCTCCGGGGTTTTTCGGCAGAAGTGCAGCTTCGTTCATTTTCGCCGTCATCTCGGGCGAGTTGAGTTCGCCGATGATGCCGACCGCATCGGCCCGGCAGCGCGCACAGTGTTTCATCTGCGGAAGCAGTTTTCCTGCCTCTTCCTGGAGTTCCTTCACCATCTTCGGATCGGGCTCGGCTATGTTCTCGAACACGGTCTCGGTCGTGTTGTAGTAAGGCAGGCAGTTGAGAATGTCCGCATCCATCGAAGCGACCTGCCTGGCGACATCGATGATATGCGTATCGTTGATGCCGGGAATGATGATCGAATTCACCTTGGCGGTAATTCCGAACCGTTTGAGCTTCTGCAGGGCAGCGAGCTGGTTTTCGAGCAGAAGCTGGGCGGCTTCGAGATCGCGGTACATACGTTTTTTATATCGGACCCACGCATAGATTTCCGCTCCGATTTTGGGATCGACCGCGTTGATGGTGAGCGTGACATGGCTCACCTGGAGCTCGGCCAGTTCTTCGATGTACGGAAGCACATCGAGACCGTTGGTGGCAACGCAGAGCAGCATCTCCGGGTATTTTTCCCTGACGAGCCGGAGCGTTTCCATGGTTTCTTCAGGATTGGCGAACGGATCGCCTGGCCCGGCGATGCCGACAACCGCGATGTTGGGGGACAGGGTCAATGCCTGGTCGAGGTAGTAGAGCGCCTGTTTCGGCGAGAGCACCTTGCTGGTGACACCCGGCCGGTTTTCGTTCATGCAGTCGAATTTGCGGCTGCAGTAGTTGCACTGGATGTTGCATTTCGGTGCGACCGGCAGGTGGATGCGCCCGAACTTGTGCCTCGAAGAATCGTTGAAACAAGGATGGTTTTTAATGTCGATACTCATGGTTGTTCTCCGTTACATATAGGTGTAGCCGATTGGCGATGCGTTCTGGCGCTGTTCGATGATGGTGTTGACGATACGGTCGAACAGTTCCTGGGTGCCGCGGTATCCGAGGTGGTGCAGTCGCTGTCCTCCGAACCTGTCGTGGATCGGGAACCCGATGCGCAGCAGCGGAAGGCGGCTTTTTTTCGACATGGTGAACCCTTTGCTGTTTCCGATAAGCAGGTCGGGCTGGAGCACGGCAGTTTCGTTTTCGATGTCCACGAAATCGACGCCGTGCCGGACCTTGATGCCTTTTTCTTCCATATCGGGAATCAGTTCCCCGAGCTTGTTCCTCATGAGGCCGCTTTTCCCGCCTGAAGCGCACAGTACGGGTACGATGCCGATTTCATCGAGGAATGAAGCGATGGAGATCACCAGGTCTTCCTCTCCGTAAACGATGGCTTTTTTCCCGAAGACATATTTGTGCCCGTCTGCGTAGGCGTCGACAAGTCGCCTGCGTTCATCCAGGTACTTTTCCGGGGCCGGTTTCTCGGTCAGTTTTTCCATTATCTCAAAGAAACGGTCGGTTTCCCTGATGCCGATGGGCATGGCCATATCGAGGCGAGGGACGCCGAAACGCTCTTCGAGGTATCCTGCCGCGGATTTCGAGGCTTCGAGGGTCGAGCCGAACTCGATGCTTGCCGCTGCACTGCCCGTGGAGGCGATCGCGTTTCTCGGAGTTCCTCCTTTCGGGATGCGGTGATATTCCGCCCAGGGTCCGCCGTCGAGGGTCTGCGAATAGTCCGGCAGCAGCACGAAAGGGAGTCCGAAGTCAGTGAAGATTTCCTTCAGGTATCGGATATCCGCCGGAGAGATCATGCCCGGGAAGATATTCACCAGGTGTTTTTCCGCTCCTCCCTCGGCCAGCGTTTTCACCGCCGAACGCACTGCTGCATGGAACCCGTCGATATGGCTTCCCTGGTAGCTCGGCGTGGAAGCGAAAATCATCTCCGGCATCGGTCCGTCACTGCCGAATGCCGCTTCGTACTCCCTGAGGATCATCTGCACGTCGTCACCGATCGTTTCCGAAAGACAGGTCGTCGCGATACCGATCACATCCGGCTTGTACTGCTGCGTCACGTTTTTCAGGCCGAGCTTCAGGTTGTGGCTGCCGCCGAAGACTGCGGTTTCCTCGTTGAAGTTCGAAGACGCAATGTCGATAGGCTCCTTGTAGTGGCTGATCAGGTAGCGTCGGATGTAGGTCGCGCACCCCTGGGAGCCGTGCAGGAAGGGCACGCACTTTTCAATACCTTTGAATGCCAGGCATGCGCCAAGCGGGTTGCAGAGCCTGCATGCGTTCTGTGTCGCTGTCTTTGCTGTCGTTTCCGTAATCATTGTAAACCTCCTTTTCTCGGAGCGAACTGCCATACGGGGCTCATCACCGATTCATAAACCTCTTTTGCGAAATTGTACATGCCGATAAAACCTGCCAGCGGAATTTTCCGCTCATGGTTGTGGTCGCAGAACCCGACACCGAGCTTGAAGGCGATCGGGCGTTCCTTGACGCCGCCGATGAGCAGGTCGGCTTCTTTTTCAAGAATGAACTTTGAGAGCTCGACCGGGTTCGAGTCGTCAACGATCACGGTCCCTTCGTCACACATCTCTTTCAGCCGGTTATAGTCGTCCTTGTTGCCTGTCTGCGATCCGGCGAGCACAACCGACATGCCGATGGTGCGCAGCGCCTTGATGAGCGAAAATGTCTTGAATGCCCCGCCGACATAGATCGCGGCCTTTTTTCCCGTGAGTGCTTTTTTGAACTTCTGCATTTCCGGATAGTAGCGCTGGATCTCCTCCCGGACGATCACCTTCGCTTTTTCCATAATCTCTTCCTTTTCGCCGAAGTACTGCGCGACGTCGTAGAGCGATTTCGACATATCTTCGAAACCGAAATAGGATACCCTGATAAACGGGATGCCGTATTTTTCTTCCATCTCCTTTGCCAGGGTGGTCATCGAACCGGAGCACTGGACCACGTTGAGCGATGCGCCGTGCGAACGCCTGATCGCGTCGATCCTGCCGTCACCGGTCATGGTGGCCACGACCTGGATTCCCATCTTTTCATAATATTCCCGGATGATCCAGGCTTCCCCTGCAAGGTTGAATTCGCCGAGGATGTTGATGCTGTATTTGCTGATCCCTTCTGTCGATCCGGTGCCGATCAGCTTCATGAGGGCTGTGCATGCGGCTTTGTAACCGTCTTTCTTGGTGCCCTTGAAACCTTCGGAATGAACCGGCATGACCGGGATACCTTTCTCTTTTTCAACTTTCCTGCAGACCGCGTCGATATCGTCGCCGATAAGGCCGATGATGCAGGTTGAATAAACAAAAGCCGCATTGGGTTTGTACTGGTCGATCAGTTCGATGAGCGAACGGTATAATTTCTTTTCGCCGCCGTAGATGACGTCCATTTCCCCGAGGTCGCTCGAAAAGCTCAGCCTGTGCAGTTCAGGGCCGGAAGAAACCGCACCCCGGATGTCCCAGGTATAGGCGGCGCATCCGATCGGTCCGTGCACGATGTGAATGGCGTCCGCCACCGGGTAAAGCACCACCCTTGAACCGCAGAAGACGCAGGCCCGCTGGCTCACGGAACCTGAAAGGCTCGTGGTATCGCATGCGATATCGATCTCTGTGTTGCCGCTTTTCTTTTCGTAGACCTGTTTTTCCCTGCCTTCAAGTATCCTGATCTCTTCTTTCATGGCGCTGACCCCTTACTGAATAAATAATTGCGTATTGCAGGGACTTCTCCCGGCCATGCCGGGAGGTTTGTTTATGTCCCTTGTACTTACTGATTGGCGTTGCCTTTACATGACCAGTTCGAACTTCTCTTCTTCAGCAATGCGGTCCTGCCGGTCAAGCAGCGCTCCGAGGATCTTTTCGACCAGCCTGAGCCCACCGGTGTACCCGACGCTCGGGAAGTAACTGTGCCCGATACGGTCGAGGATCGGGAACCCGAACCTGATGAACGGGATGTCCTCGTCGCGTGCGATGTACTTGCCGTAGGTGTTGCCGATGAGCAGGTCTACCGGTTCGTTCTTGATCCACTGGTGGAGCAGGAACATATCTGCTCCGAGGCCGTTTTTGAAGTTCGCGTACGGTGCCCTTTCCAGGATTTCCTTCATGCGTTTTTCGAACCGCATGCCCGGTGTGCCGCTGACGATGTGCACCGGTTTCATGTTCAGGTCGAGCAGGAACTCGACAAGCGGGATCAGCTGGTCGGGGTCGCCGAACAGCGCCACCTTTTTGCCATGGAAGTACTGCTCCATGTCGGCGATGACGTCCACGAGGCGGCCACGCTCGCTGGTGATTTCAGCAGGCACCTTCACGACGGCAGCTTTGCTGAGCGAGACGATGAACCGGTCGGTCGCCCTGAGGCCGATCGGGATTTCAAGCGTTTCGAAAGGTACCTTGAACTTCTTGTCCAGTGCGATAGCCGCAGGTTCAGCGCTGACGCAGCCGAGAGCGAGCGACATTTTGCTGTCACCGGTGCTTTTCAGCTCTTCAGTGGTTGTACCTCCTTTCGGGTAGAATTCGTGCTTGCCGGTCTGGGGCGCGTCGAGCACGTCCGATGTGTCCGGGAAGAGAACGATTTTAGAACCGAGCTCTTTCGCATAACGCTTGATCTCGCGCATGTCCGAAGGCTCCATCCATCCGGCGATGACGTTCACCTGGTCCTTTTTCTCGCCAGTGGATTCGGCGAACTGTTCGGCGATGCCCGTCACCATGTTGGCGTAACCGGTGACGTGCGAGCCAACGAAGCTCGGTGTGCTGGCATAGATGACCCGTTTCCCTTCTGGGATTTTACCGTCGTCGCTTGCTTTTTTGGTGATCTGCTGCAAGTCGTCGCCGATGGTTTCCGACAGGCAGGTCGAATGCACGGCGATGATTTCCGGGTCGTATACCGCGAAAATGGTTTCGATCGCCGCAAGCAGGTTGGCCTGTCCGCCGAACACCGAAGCGCCTTCGGTGAACGAGCTGGTGGCGGCCATGACCGGCTCCTTGTAGTGCCTGGTCAGGGTGCTGCGGTGGTATGAGCAGCAGCCCTGGGAACCGTGGCTGTGAGGCAGGCATCCGTGGACGCCGAGCGCTGCGTACATGGCTCCGATCGGCTGGCAGGTTTTCGCCGGATTGATCGTCAGCCCTTCGCGCTCTTTGATCTCTTTTGTCGTGTGTCTTAATAACATGGTACTGTAATCTCCTTATCGTTACTGTGTGACATAGCTGGCTTCCAGCGGGTCGGTTTCCGCCTGTTCCCACGGGGCCTTGATGAGCTTCCATACCGGGTTGTTGACCATGCGGTCGATATCCTTGTAGAAGTTCACCGCACCTTCAAATCCGGTGTATGGTCCGCCGTAGTCGTAGCTGTGGAGCTGCTTGAGCGGCACGCCCATTTTCTGGACCACATATTTTTCCTTGATGCCGGCGCAGAAAATGTCGGGTTTGTAGATCTCGATCAGCTTTTCGGACTCATAGTGGCTCACGTCGTCGATAACCAGCGATTTTCTCTGCATCTGCTTCATCATGCCTTCATAACCGTTCATTTCGAGGCCTTTCGCCTTGAGTTCCTCGATTTCGGCTTCAGTCTTCCTCGGGTTGTAGAGCTCCGGGTCGGCCGTTACCTTGAGTTCCTCGATGTTCTTGCTGTCGGCGTCGATCTTGATGCCCGGCAGGACCTGGCGGCCTTCATAGTCGTCGCGGTGGGCGAACTCGTAACCAGCTGCAATCGTCGTCATTCCAAGCTCGCTGAAGAGGTCCTGGTAGTGGTGGGCGCGCGACCCGCCGACGAACAGCATGGCGGTCTTGCCTTCGGTCCTCGGACGGATATCTTCGATGACAGCCTTTACTTTCGGCATCTCTTCAGCGATAACCGCTTCGATTCGTGCCTTCAGTTCGGCATCGTCGAAGTATTCGGCTATCTTGCGCAGCGATTTCGCGCTCGATTCCGCGCCGACGAAGTTGACTTTCATCCATGGGATGCCGTATTTGGTTTCCATCATGTCGCCCATGTAGTTGATCGACCGGTGGCACAGGATCACGTTGAGGTCAGCCACATGCGCGTTCTCGATCTGTCCGACCGTCGAGTTGCCGCTGAACGAGGCAACCAGGGTAAGGCCGCACTTTTCGAAGATGCGTTCGATCTCGAAGGCGTCGCCGCCGATGTTGTATTCGCCGAGCAGGTTGATCTTGAATTTCCCTTCGGCAGGTTTGCTGTTGCGCCCGACCATATGCTTGAACACACCGTTGTTGGCGATGTGGTGGCCGGCCGACTGGCTGACGCCGCGGTAGCCCTCGCAGCTGAAACCGAACACATTGCAGTCTCCGAGCTTTTCCTTCATCTCTCTTGCCGCGGCATGGACGTCGTCGCCGATAAGTCCGACCGGACAGGTCGAGAAGATGGCGATCGCCTTCGGGTGGAAGAGATCGTATGCTTCCTGGATAGCCACTTTCAGCTTCTTTTCACCGCCGAACACCACGTTTTCTTCCTGCATGTCCGTCGAAAAGCAGTAGGTGATGAAGTTTTCATGTTCCGGGCTTTCCGGCCTCGTCTGGTTGCGGCGCGTCAGCCAGCTGTAGAAACTGCAGCCGATCGGGCCGTGGGTGATGTTGACGATATCGCGGGTAGGACCGAGCACCACGCCTTTGCAGCCCGCATAGGAACAGCCCCTCTGGGTTATGATGCCCGGAACGGTACGGACGTTCGCCTGAACTTCAGGGATCGTTTCCGGGTCGTTGATCACGATCGACTTGCTGCGTTTTTTGGCAACCTTCGACGGGTATTTGTCGATCAGTTCCTGTTTGATCACAGCAGGATCTTGATAGATACTTTTTGCCTCCATTGTTAACTCTCTCCGTTTACACCTTGTGATAGTTGTTCTCCTGTTACCGTCAAGACGGTTCCTGTTCAGTTCAATGCTTCGTCACCCTCTTCTCCGGTCCTGACCCTGACGGTTTCAAGGATCGGGGTGACAAAAATCTTGCCGTCGCCGGGTTTGCCTGTCTGGTTTGTTCTGATGATCGTATCGATCGCCATCTGGCAGAGTTCGTCCGGCACAACAACGGTGAGAATCCTTTTGGCGACAAGCCTCGGTGCGTTGCCGAGCTGTGCTATGGCTTCGGGATGGCCTTCCTCGGCGCCGTGCAGGATGTCGAAATGCACCTGGCCCCTGCCTCTTCCCATAACCCTTCCGGTTGCCGTGAATGCCGGTATTCCCGCATCGACGAGCGCTTTCTTGGTTTCGTTCACCTTGTTGATCCGTATGACTGAAATGATCTCTTTCATCAGTCCTCCTTCGCTGCCATCACAGCTTCGGTTTCTTTCGTTCCGGAACTGATGGTGTAGACCTCCTCGACAGCCGACACGAAAATCTTGCCGTCGCCGAACTTGCCGTCAGGGCCGGACTTTGCATTTTCGAGGATCGCGCGGATCACGAAATCCTTGTCCACATCGGGTACGACCACGAAAAGCATCTCTTTCGGAAGTTCATCGTAAACGACATCGCCTACGCGTAAGCCGCGCTGCTTGCCTCGTCCGACCACCGAAATTTTTGTGACGGCCGGGTACCCTGCATCGAGCAGCCCCTGCATGACCTCATGTACTTTTTCCGGTCTGACGATTGTCCTGATCATTAACATGTGTTTGTTCTCCTTTATTTGTTGACGGCACTTCCTCCAAACCATAAAACCGTTTTTCGGAAGAGCCGGGTTTTTGAAATAGTAATCAGTTGGCGATACCGAAATCAATGAGGAGGGTCTCAAGTTCCTCGATTTCCAGGGGCTTTGGAATGACGAACATGTCGTTCTGGTCTATCTTGTTGGCAAGCGCCCTGTACTGGTCAGCCTGAGGATGCGTCGGGTCGTAGTCGATTACTGTTTTACGGTTGATCTCGGCACGCTGGACGAAGTTGTCGCGGGGCACGAAGTGGATCATCTGCGTACCGATCTTCCGTGCAAGCTCTTCGATCATTTCGCGCTCGTTGTCAACTTTCCTGCTGTTGCAGATGAGGCCGCCGAGACGCACACCGCCTGCGTCGGCATACTTCAGGATGCCTTTGCAGATGTTGTTTGCCGCATACATGGCCATCATTTCGCCGGAGCAGACGATATAGATCTCTTCGGCCTTGCCGTCGCGGATAGGCATGGCGAAACCGCCGCACACGACGTCACCGAGAACGTCATAGAAGACATAGTCGAGGTCCCATTCGTCATCATATGCTCCAAGCTGTTCGAGCAGGTTGACCGAGGTGATGATACCGCGGCCCGCACAGCCGACACCAGGTTCCGGTCCGCCGGATTCGGTACAGCGGGTCATTTTGTATCCCTCTTTTATGATGTCTTCGAGTTCGACTTCTTCGCCCTCCTCGCGCAGGGTATCGAGAACCGTTTTCTGCTGGAGACCGCCGAGAAGAAGACGTGTCGAGTCGGCTTTAGGGTCACAGCCGACCACCATGACTTTCTTTCCCATTTCAGCGAGACCTGCGACGGTGTTCTGTGTCGTGGTCGATTTGCCGATGCCGCCTTTACCGTAGATAGCAACCTTTCTCATAGTTGTACTTATTTAGGTTATCGTTATTGTTGGTGATAAATATTCAGGCAAACTTGCTCGACGTCCTGAATAGTTCTGTCAGTTATTTGCAAAACGTGTGCCACAGGTTGAGTTTTTCCGAAGAAAAAATCGGGAGAAGGGGGGAGATGTCGCTTGAAGCTTGTTTTACAAGAGGTTACGAATTATCGGAAGGCGATATTTTTTTTCAGGGGATCGGGCAGGGTAGTGAAATACCGTAATCAGGGGATGCGAAGATACCTACATTCGTGTAGGGAATGGTCTTGTGCTACATTAATGTAGGAAATAATGCGTCTTCCTCCGGGCAGCACTTTTCTTTTTCCGGCATTATCGGTAACCTGTTCCGAATATCGATCAAGCCGTTGATTCAATCGGGGATGCCATGAAAACTGATTCAGTTAAAGAACTGTTTGACCGTTCGGTCGAGAGATATGACAGGAACAGGCGGCTGCTTATTCCCTGTTTCGAAGCGTTTTACCGGACCGCAGCCGAACTCGTTCCGTTCAAGTCGGACCATGCTTTCAGCGTGCTCGATCTGGGGTCGGGGACCGGACTTCTGTCGATGATGATTGCCGATCGCTTTCCCCATGCCTGTTTTACCCTTATGGATATTTCGGGCGACATGCTCATGAAGGCACGCGAACGATTTTCCGGGCAATCCGGCCGTTTTTCTTTTATAGTCCAGGATTATGACGCAGACTTGCGAGGATCATTCGATCTTGTGGTTTCCGCGCTTTCCATTCATCATCTTGAAGACGAGCGGAAAGCGGAACTGTTCAGATCGGTCTGCGGGGTCCTCAAAACCGGAGGCATGTTCATCAACGCCGACCAGGTAAGAGGGCAGACCGGAGAGATCGATCGCATCTACCGCGAAACGTGGATAAGGCAGGTACTGGAAAGCGGCATCACGCATGAGGATTTCGCGGCGGCCAGGGAAAGGATGAAAGCCGACCGGATGGGCACCCTCGAAGACCAGCTCGGATTTCTGCGGACAGCCGGGTTCAGGGATGTGAACTGTTGGTACCAGCATTACAGCTTTGCTGTCTTTTCGGGCCGCAAATGAACATTATTTGTCCATCATGCCGGCTTTTTTAAGAAAATACAATAATGTAGGAAAATCGGTCAGAACGGATCGGCCTTTTCCTCAGATATCATTTCGGCAGCTTTCTGACCATTTCGATTTCGAGATCGATCGTGACCTCATCACCGATCATCGCACCACCTGATTCGAGCGTCTGGTTCCAGCCGAGCCCAAAATCCCTGCGGTTGATTTTTGCCGTCGCCGATGTGGAACGCCTGATATTGCCCCACGGATCTTTCACTTCCCTGGTGAAGGGTTCGGCATGCAGGACAACCTCTTTCGTGATGCCGTGGATCGTAAGGTCTCCGGTAATCCGCAGTTCGCCTTTTCCCGCCGTCGACCATTTTTTCGAAACGAAATTCATGCCCGGGTATTTTGCGACATCGAAGAAATCGGGACCGCGCAGGTGATCGTCCCTTTTCTGCACATTTGTCGAAATCGAGGCGGGGTCTATAGTCGCCTCGACTGTCGAACGGGTGACGTTCCTGTCATCCAGCTCGACAGTGCCGTTGAACTTGAGGAAATCTCCCTTGACATTCGTTATCGTCAGGTGCCTGATTGAAAATCCCACATTGGAATGGTCAGGATCGATAGTCCATGTCGATGCCGATGCCGGTTTCGGAAACAGGAGCGCAAAGGCGCAAGCGATGGTGCAGCAGGTTTTTTTCATGGGTAACAGTATTTACGTTATAGCGGGCGGTTCTTCATGTACAAATAAAGGTCTCCCTTCAAACCGGGTTTATTGGGCCGTGTTATTCGTCAATTCGCGGGTTTCAGCGCCGATCGGCAGGAATCATCTGCAGGCCGGGCCAGCCGGTCAGTGTGAATGATGCCGGACCCATGAGCTGTAACGGTCCATCCATCCCTGAAGGAAAGGACGGCTGGCCTCGCCGAAATTGCCTTCGGGGTCGAACAACCCCTCTTTTGCCTGGATGAACAGTTCGGGCTGGCCGAGGGTCGGCATGTCGAGAAACGCGAGGACGTTGCGCAGGTGCTGCTGGGCCATGGCTGTACCGGCAGCTCCGGGGGAAACTCCCGCGATTCCGGCCGGTTTGCCGGAAAAGGAGCTTCTGCCGTAAGGGCGCGAAGCCTGGTCGATCGCGTTTTTCAGCAGGCCGGGTATCGAACGGTTGTATTCCGGGGTGACGAACAGGACGCCGTCGGATTCGCTGATCTCCTGTTTCAGGCGGATGACCGGTGCGGGCGGGTTGTTTTCCTCTTCTTCGGTATAGAGAGGCATATCTCCGATTGCCGATTCCCTGAACAGCATATCTTCGGGGGCGAGCTGCATCAGTGCCCTGGCGAATTTGCGGTTCAGCGATTCCTTGCGGAGGCTTCCGATAATGACGGCGATACGGTATGCTTTTGTCATGACGGAGTGAATGTCGATGTTCGCGAAGTATTCATGAGGTCGTGCGGGGGCAGATGAAATTTTCCAGGAAACATGCCTTGCTGGACGGTGACATATGCAGAAAGGGTGCCTCGCGTGTTCTGCAGGGCGAAGCTGATATTCTTATTTGCACCGACGAAAAGAGGCCGCAAGTTCAGGATATTCAACATCGTTGTTTTTTTGTGGGAACCTCTGTTCATGCGTTATCCCGAATTGTCGGAAATCCTTCTCCCTTCTATTCGTAATTCTCATCAAAAAAGTGCACTCGCGCCATGGTGTTCGATGTTTGTTGAATCTTTGCTGTCAGGCTTGAAGGTCTTCTTTTCAGAACCAGCGAAAACAGCTTCCTGATTAACGGGCAACGGAATGTCAAAGGGCTGTTTCATGGAATGCCTGAAAGAAACCTGGCTGAGGTTTATTTCGTTCCGCCAAGCCCCTGTTCCTGCATCATTTTCAGATTGCTCACGGCAAGTTCGTTACCCTGCTCCGCAGCGAGTTTGAACCATTTGAGCGCTTCGGCATAATCCTGCCTGACGCCCTGCCCCTGTGCATACATGGTTCCGAGGTTGTTCTGCGCCAGGTCGAGACCCTGTTCCGCGGCAAGCATGAACCATTTTATGGCTTCGCTGAAATCCTGTTTTACACCCTGGCCGAGCAGGTACATCGTCCCGATATTGTTCTGCGCGAGGTCGAGGTTCTGCTCAGCCGAGAGGCGGTACCATTTCAGCGCCTCGTCATAATCTTTTGTTACACCCAAACCGTTCTGGTAAAGGTATCCAAGGTTGTTTTCCGCCATATCGAGCCCCTGTGCAGCGGCGATTTTAAACCATTTCGATGCTTCGGTATAGTCCAGGGGTACGCCCTGGCCCTGGGCATGCATGGTGCCGATATTGTTTTCCGCCAGCGGAAGGGCCTGCTCCGCAGCAAGTTTGAACCATTTGAGCGCTTCGGCATAATCCTGGCTGACACCGTCACCGTTGCGGTACATTTCGCCGATGTTGTTCTGTGCCATGGGATGGCCTTGAGCGGCTGCGAGCCTGTAGTATTTCATGGCTTCCGCATAGTTTTTCCTTACTCCCTGGCCGAAATGGTAGAAGAGCCCGAGGCTGTTCTGCGATTCGGCATCACCTTTCAATGCTTTTTGCTTGAGCAGGTTGATTTCCGTGGGTGTCGGTGCCGCACCAGATGAACTTGCGGGAGCAAAGGCGGCAAGCAGCGTAATAAGTCCGATGATGAAGTATTTCATGGAGGCTGTTTATTGTTATTTCCCTATTTCCGATGTGCATGCCGGGCAGCGTGTCGCCTTGAGCGGCACACTGGAGAAGCAGTATGGGCATTCCTTTGTCTCGGGCGACGCCGGTGGTGCCTGTTTTTCCCTTCGCAACGTATTGATGCCCTTGACCAGCAGGAATACGGCGAAAGCCATGATCAGGAAGCTGATCAGTGAATTGAGGAACAGACCGTAACCGATCGTTACGGCGCCGGCTGCATGAGCATCGGCCAGCGATGAGTAGGGACCGGGGTTTTTTGCTCCATCCCTGAGGAGAATATAGAGGTTTGAAAAATCGATTCCGCCGATCAGAAGGCCGAGGGGAGGCATCATGATCTGTGAAACAAGTGCGGTCACGACATTTCCGAATGCACCGCCGATAATGATACCGACAGCCATGTCGATCATGTTGCCTTTCATGGCAAATTCCTTGAATTCCTTGAACATAATCGTTTCCAGTTTTCAGTTTGAATGCTGCTCATCAAGCCCGACTGCTTCTTTACGGTTTTGTCCAGAAACGGGACTGCCGTCAGTCTGTAGCAGGAGAGGGAAGAGATGATGAATGTTCTCGCGATGCTTCTGAAGAATGAATTTAAAAAATCTTTCCCGGCTTCAGTCAATATCTTGTTCAAGATGGTTTGGCATGCATGACCTGTAACGTGAAGGGTTTTGCTGATTGTGTGATTTTTTCATGGTTTTATGGACCGGAAGGCAACAGTATTGCCGATAACACCATCAGTTCATAACGGTTGGGTTGTTGAACAATGCCGGTCAATGAAGATCGATTCAGGGTGTGTAGCGTTTTCTGATGCCAAGGGCGTCGATACGGGAAAAAAGGGTTTTCGGGTTGATGTCGAGGATTTCAGCCGCCCCCCCTTTTCCGCTTACCCGTCCGGCAGCCCGGTCAAGTGCGGCAAGGATGATCGAAAGTTCTTTTTCCCGCTGTTCCTTTTCCAGTTCCGGCAGAGTCATGAGCTTTCCCGAAGGGTCGAGTGCCCTCTTTGTCGAAGCTTTCGGGGTGACGATCGAAGAAAAATCAAGCATTTCGCCTTCGGACATGATGACCGCCTGCTCGACACAGTGTGCCAACTCACGGATATTTCCCTTCCAGTCGCGGGTGCACAGGTCCCTCATATCCGACTCGCGGATAGATCGCACCGGTCGGCCGAACTCACGGGCATACTTTATGGCGAAATGGATGGCAAGCGGGGGGATATCGCTTCGGCGCTCCCGGAGCGGTGGCAGAAAGAGAGGGAAGACATTGAGGCGGAAATAGAGGTCCTCCCTGAACCGCCCTTCTGCGACTTCCTTTTCCAGTTTTTTGTTTGTCGCAGCGATCACCCGTACGTTGACCGGGATAGTTTTTCTTCCGCCGATACGTTCAAGCTCCCGTTCCTGCAGGACCCTGAGCAGCTTTGCCTGAAGGTCGATCGGCAGTTCGCCGATTTCGTCGAGAAAAATGGTCCCTCCGTCGGCAAGTTCGAATTTTCCGATCCTGCGGTCTATCGCCCCGGTGAAACTTCCTTTTTCATGCCCGAACAGTTCGGATTCGATGAGGGCTGCCGGAAGTGCCGCACAGTTGACTTTTACGAGCACGCTCTCTTTTCGGGGGGAAAGGTTGTGGATCGCCCTGGCGATAAGTTCCTTGCCGGTGCCGGTCTCGCTCTGCATCAGCACGGTTGCGTCGGTCGGCGCGACAAGCCGAACTTTCTGCAGTACCGACACCAGCGCATCGCTGTTGCCGATGATCTCTTCGAAGTTGTGTGCCGACCGTATCTCTTCGATCAGGTATGTTTTTTCTCCCTCGAGCTTCCGGCGAAGCGAGTCGATCTCTTCGAAAGCCAGGTAATTCTGGAGCGAGAGCGAAAGCTGGGGAACGATCAGCCTGATCGTTTCCATGTCCTCATTGCTGAACGCCCGGTCGGTCGCTGCAATGAAGAGCCCGGCTTTGCTGCCGTAGCTCTGCCAGAGCTGGTGGGAGATCAGTGAACAGATGCGGTACCTCTCTCTGAGCAGCTCGATGATTTTATACTCCCTGGAGAGTTCGATGAACTCCCGGTTGGAAAAGATTCCCGATTTTGAAATCAGCTCGACGCCTTCCTGTGCGATACTTCCGTTTTCCTGTTCCGGGTCGAGGTACTCGACAGGTGAGAAATGCCTGAACCGTTTTCCGGAATCAAGCATATAATTATCGGCGACAAGGAACTTCCCGTTCTGGCCGATAACCCTGATCCCCATGAACGTGCATGAGACAAGTTTCGCTATCTCTTCGCAGACAGCCAGCAGCATGCTGTGCCGGTCTTTTATGGTCAGCAGGAGGTTGTTGATGGTAAGCTGCATGGACGTTTCAGCCTCTTTCTGCCGCAATTCCTCATAAGCGAGGGCATTGCTGACGGACATGGCAATCGGAAGGGATATGTCGGCAAGGAGGTCTTTCTGGGCCTGGGCCCATTCCGTCTGTTGCCTCGATATGAGCGTCAGGAATCCGATCAGCCTCCCACCCGGCCGCAGGGGGGAGAGGATGATCTGGCGTATGCCGTGCTCATGAAACGACTGCAGGACCTTCCGGCTTTTTTCATTCTCGCCGAAGGAGTCGTTCTCGATGCTGAGCGCCTTCACCTCGTGGTCTTCCCGATGGTTTTCGATCAGGGCTTCGGCGATCAGCTGTTTCTGCTCCTGCAGCCATTCCGGAAGCACGGTCCTCGACGTATCGAAAAAAATTTCAAGATGCCGGCCTTCGCTGCTCAGGGTGATGATCGCTCCGGAATCGAAATAGAACATCAGGCGGAGTCGGTTGATGATCGTCCTGAACAGTTCACCCGGGTCCCGGATCGTTCCTATGGCATCACTGATATATTTCAGCAGCTGGCGGGATTCTGACGGGGCATTCCTTTTCATGGTCGGATTTCTGAGTTTTCAGATGTCGTAATTAAAGATATTTCTGAATAATCAGAAAAATAATGTATTCAATTTTGTGGCGACGAGTCGTTAACAAATTATAAATCAATACAATAAAATATTTCCTCGGTGACGCTGCATGATGGCATGGTTATTGATCGATCATATTCGGGACAATAATCATGACAAACCATGAAATCAGGTATCATTTTTCTCGTTTCGCTTCTGCTCTCCGTTTTTTTTTCAACCGGAACAGCTTTTTCAGCGGAAAACAAGCCGGAAAATTCAACGGTGATAACTCTTGACGATGCAATACAATTGGCAAGGGGAATGAATCCGAAAGGGAAGCAGGCAGGTGAAGAGGTGAAAGCTGCCCAGGCAAGGGTAACCGAAGCGCGAAGCGCCTTTTTCCCGCAGATTACCGCAAAGGCCGGGTACCGCTACCTCGATCCCGTTTCGGAAATCAACATGTTCGGCAATACTCTGCAATTCATGCCTCACGACAACTATGATGCGAGAATTACCGCCCAGATGCTGCTTTTCGATTTCGGAGGAAGAGGAAAGAGCGTCGATATGGCCATTGCCGGCAGGTCGGCGGTGGAGGGCAAGCGTGATCTTGTGCTTAGGGAGCTCTCATATGCCACGGTAAGGGCTTTTTATGCCGTGCTTTTCCTGCAGGATGCCGAAGGGGTTCAGGAGAAGGAAATCGTCGCTCTGCAGCGGAACCTCGATAATATCGAAAAGTTGTACCAGGCGGGTATAGCGACACGTTTCGACATCCTTTCGACACAAGTCCGTCTTGAAGCGGCGCGTAACCGTAAAATCGACCTGCAGACCGAACTTGAGAACCAGCGTCTCAATATTCGGCGTTTATGCGGGTTGAACGACGGAGTATCTTTCGAGCTGAAGGGATCGTTCGATACTCCGAGTCTTGATGCGGAGAGCCTGAAACCTGAGGATGATGCGGTCCATGACCGTCCCGAACTGAGGATTGCAAGGGAAAATTTACGTGCGGCATCGTTCCGGAAATCAGCAGCTGCCAGTGAAGGGCTGCCGAAAGTCTATGGAATGGCCTCGTGGGGCACAGCCAACGGGTATCAGCCCGATATCAACGAAATGCGCAGAAACATTGCCGCGGGCGTCGAACTGCAGGTACCTCTTTTTACCGGATTCAGAACTCAGGCTGCGACGAGGGAGTCCGCAGCACTGATGCGGGCAGCGGAACAGGAGCAGCTCGATACCGAGGAGATGGTGAAGACCGAGATCAGCCAGTCCCTCAACACGCTTCGTTCGAGCAAGGTGAAGATCGGGACAACCGCTCTCCAGTATTCCCAGGCGGAACTTGCCGCCCGTCAGGCGAGAATCCGTTTCCAGAACGGCATCGGGACAACGCTCGATCTGCTCGATGCCGAAGCGAAGCTTGCCGAGGCGGAACTGGCAGGTCTCAAGGCCCGATATGATTATGTCGTAAATGTTTATGCCTTCAGACGAGCAGCAGGTGATCTGCTGGATCAATAAACAACCGATAAATCCCTGTGTTATGGAAAAGAAATCATCACAACTGCGGAAAATCATTCTTTGCCCGGTCGATTTTTCAGCGCCTTCCGAGGCGGCGCTGAAACAACTTGCCCAGTATTATGCAAAGGATTCCGGTTTGATACTGTTTCATGTCTGTACCCGGAACCCTCCGGAGTGCAGCGATGCCGTGAAAAACCGGTACAAGATGTTTTCGAGTTATATAAAAATATTGAACCAGTATGACTGCATTTATCAACTCGATGTTCAGGAGCTTGACGGGTATGGTTCACCTGCCGATGTGATCGTTGCATACGCAAAAAAGCGCAAGGCCGATATGATATCGATAGGGTCGCATGGCGAATCCGATATTCCTTATCTGGTCATGGGCAGTACTGCGGAAACGGTTGTGCGGTATGCCGATTGTCCGGTTTTGCTCATAAAGACCCTTCACGAGGCAAAAACAGAAGAAGCTGGTGTCGGTGGAGAGAAAGAAGGGGAAAGGACCGAGGGCATCAACTGGTTTTAAGCCGGACAGTATGATGCGGGCGATTCCCGTATTTTTTTCACGGATGTGCATACAGGGATGAAACATGACAGGGCTGGGGGGAAATACAAAACAAGCGATGGAGGCGCATATGAACATGAATATGAAACCTTTACTGATCGGACTGATCTCCACACTTTTACTGCTGACCGGGTGCGGTTTTGCCAGATTGTTCCGCGCTCCGGCAAAAAGCAGGGGAAAGGTAAGGACTGAATATTGACCACTGTTCGAACGAACCAATTGAAAACCATCATGCCATCATCTGTATCGGCAAAAAAAGTGGCCGTCTTCTCGGGATTGATCATCGCACTGGCTACCGGCGGATTTGTATTATGGCATTTCTTTGCAAAGCCTGAACTGCCCGAAGGCATCCTGTCGGGGAACGGCCGTATCGAAGCGACGGAGTATGCCGTCAGTACAAAAATCGCCGGCCGGATCGATTCGGTTTTTGTTCAGGAAGGCGATCCGGTAAAGCCGGGCCAGGTGCTGGCGGTCATGAACATGGATGATCTCAGATCCACGCTGCGGGAAAGCGAGGCGCAGGTGCATGCCGCGGAAACGGACCTGGCGAAAGCCCGTGCGGTTTCCGCCCAGCAGGAGAGCGAAAGCCTGCTGGCCGAAAAGGATTTCGTCCGTTACCAGTCACTCTACCGGCAGGATGTCGTGTCCCGGCAGGCATTCGACCAGGCAACCGCAAAACGTTCGGCTTATGCCGCGACGGTGAAGGCTTCGAAAGCGCAGATTGCGGGAGCTTCATCGATGATAGAGGTGATCCGGGCGAAATCGCAGATTGTAAAAAACAATATCGAGGATTCAAGGCTCAAATCACCAGTAGAAGGCAGGGTGCTCTACCGTATTTCAGAACCGGGCGAAGTCATCGGCGCAGGAGGGAAGGTCCTGAGCGTGCTCGATCTCACCGATGTGTACATGACTATTTTCCTGCCCTGCGAGAAAGCCGGGGCCCTGACTATCGGCTCAGAAGCGAGGATCGTTCTCGATGCGGCCCCGGGGGAAGTGATCCCGGCCACGGTCTCGTTCATCTCTCCACGGGCGCAGTTCACCCCGAAAGAGGTCGAAACACGGACAGAAAGGGAAAAACTCATGTACAGGATCAAGCTGAAAATAGATCCGGCAGTGCTCAGGACGAACCTGAACAGCGTTAAAACGGGGCTTACCGGGGTTGCATACGTTCGCATTTCTTCAAAAGCCGTATGGCCTGATAACCTCCAGCTGCACAGGAAGCAATGAACGCTTCGGCTACACCCGTTGCCCGGATTTCCTCGCTATCACATTCCTACGGTAAGGTCCAGGCGCTCAGGGATGTAGAACTTCAAATTCCTGCGGGGTGCATGGCCGGGTTCATCGGGCCGGACGGGGTAGGCAAATCGACTCTGCTGGGCATCGTTGCGGGGGCAGTCGCAGTCCGCAACGGATCGGTTTCGGTACTGGGGGGGGATATGCGGGATGCAGGCTTCCGAAAGCAGGTCTCTTCGGGCATTGCCTATATGCCCCAGGGGCTCGGCAAGAACCTCTACCTCACCCTTTCGGTCTTCGAAAATATCGATTTTTTCGGCCGGCTGTTCGGTCTGGAAGCATCCGAAAGAAACCGGAGAATCAACGAGGTGCTCGAAAGCACCGGGCTGCTTCCGTTCAGGGACCGGCCGGCCGGAAAACTGTCCGGCGGCATGAAACAGAAGCTCGGGCTCTGCTGTTCGCTGATCCACGATCCGGCCCTGCTGATACTCGATGAACCGACAACCGGCGTCGACCCGCTTTCCCGTCGGCAGTTCTGGGAGCTGATCGGCCGGATCAGGCAGCGGAACAGCGGGCTCAGTGTGCTTATCGCTACCGCTTACATGGACGAAGCCGAACAGTTCGACTGGCTGGCAGCGATGGACGACGGCCGTATCTTGGCTGTCGGAAGCCCTGCGGAGCTGAAAAAGAGGACCGGTGGCGGTTCTCTCGAAGATGCTTTCATTGCGCTGCTTCCCTGTGAAAAGACCTCCGGTCACAGACGGCTCGAAATCGTTTCCCGCGATTTCAGGGAGTCGGAGCTGGTCATTGTGGCTGACGGGCTGACAAAAAAGTTCGACGGGTTTACCGCTGTCGACGGGGTGAGTTTCCGGATTTCAAAAGGTGAAATATTCGGGTTCCTCGGCTCGAACGGCTGCGGAAAAACCACCACGATGAAAATGCTTACCGGCCTGCTTCCTCCTACTGAAGGCGAAGCATCGCTCTTCGGCAGCCCTGTCGAGCACAGCAGCGACGAGGTCCGCATGAAGGTCGGTTACATGTCCCAGCTTTTTTCGCTCTACAGCGAGCTCTCCGTCGAACAGAACCTCAGGCTGCATGCGAACCTTTTCGGTATCGACAAATCAAAGATAACCCTCCGTGTCGAAGAGCTTCTCGAACGCTTTGGCCTCGTTGAATCACGAAACCATCTTGCCGAAGACCTGCCGATGGGTATAAGGCAACGCCTTTCCCTGGCTGTCGCCATCGTTCACGATCCGGCTATCCTTATCCTTGACGAGCCCACCTCCGGTGTGGACCCTGTCGCCAGGGACCATTTCTGGGAGATACTCGTCGACCTGTCGCGGAACCATGGGGTGACCATTTTCATTTCCACGCATTTCATGAACGAAGGCGAGCGCTGCGACAGGATTTCGCTCATGCATTCCGGCAGGGTGCTTGCCTGCGATGCCCCGAAAACTATCGTTGCTTCGAAGAAAGCTTCGAACCTTGAACAGGCATTTATCATGTGCCTCGAAGAAGCCTCGCGGGAACAGGCACCGGTTCCGGAGAGCATTGAAAGTACTGCCGTTACCGTCGAAAAGCGTGAACGCAGCGCTGGCCCTGCGTTCAGTTTCAGGAGATGTTACGGGTATGTGCTGCGTGAAAGCATCGAGATCATGCGCGATCCGGTCAGGCTTGTCTTTGCGCTTGCCGGTTCGATGCTGCTTATGCTGATACTCGGGCTTGGTATAACTTTCGATGTGAAGGATGTGCCGTTTGCCGTGTTCGATATGGACCAGAGCCCGTCAAGCAGGGAGTTTGTCGAGGCTGTGGACGGGTCGAACTATTTTCTCCAGCGGCGCCCGTCAACGTCTTCGGAAGATCTGTTCATGAGAATGAAAAGCGGAGAGCTCAAGATCGGCATCGAGATCGCCCCTGAATTCGGCAGGAAGCTTCAGGGCGGCAGGAAACCCGAGATCGCGATCTGGATCGACGGCGCCATGCCGTTTTACGGGGAAACCATGAAAGGGTACATCTCGCTCATCGCACTCAGGTATTTTGAAGAGCTTGCCGTCAGGAACGGTTATCCACGTCCGAAACTATCTCCTGCGGATATCGTGTTCCGTTACCGCTACAACCAGGATTTCAGGAGTATTCCGATCATGGTGCCCGCCGTGATACCGCTCCTGCTGCTCTTCATTCCGTCGATCCTGATGGCCCTTGGCATCGTGAGGGAAAAAGAGCTCGGTTCAATCACGAACCTCTATGTCACTCCCGTTACGCGCCTGGAGTTCCTGGTGGGCAAACAGGTGCCATATATCGTCATCGGCATGGTGAGCTATTTCTCGCTCATCATGCTCTCCGTGGCGTTCTTTCATGTTCCGGTCAAGGGCAGTTTCCTGACACTCACCCTCGCGACCCTGCTGTATGTCATGGTAACGACCGCGTTCGGGCAGCTGATCTCGTCGTTCACCTCGACACAGATCGCCGCCCTTGCCTGTACGGCTTTTACCGCGCTGGTCCCGTCAGTCCGTTTCTGCGGCCTCCTGCAGCCGGTTTCGTCGCTCGATGCCGCAGGGCAGCTTATCGGGACCTGCTATCCGGAAACCTACTATCTGCTTGTGACAAGGGGGGTTTTTTCCAAAGGGCTCGGCCTTGTCGAGCTTTATCCCTATCTGGGCGCAATAGCGCTTTTCATTCCGGTGCTTTTGCTGCTCAGTCTGGTTCTCCTGAAAAAACAGGGAAAATGACCATGAGGAAGCTGAACAATATCTGGCAACTCGGCATCAAGGAACTGCAGAGCCTCTGGCATGACAAGGCACTGCTCGTCATCATCGCGTTCATGTTCACCGTCGGCATCCATACCGGAGCGAACTCCAGCTCACTTGAACTGCACAACGCACCGATAGCTTTTGTCGATGAAGACGCATCTCCGTTATCCGGAAGGATCGTCGAAGCTTTTTACGAACCATCTTTCAGCCGGCCAAAAATTATTCCGGCGTCGGAGGTCGACCGGGAGCTCAACAACGGGAAATCGACGTTCGTGGTCGATATACCGCCGTCGTTCGAACACGATGTCTTATCGGGAAAGCAACCCGAGATCGGAGTTGACATCGACGCAACAAGGGTGACGCAGGCGTTTATCGGGGCGGGGTATATCAGGTCGATCATCACCGGTGAAATCAACAGCCAGGTGGGCAGGGGGGCGATATCGTCAGCTGCACCGGTCAATTTCGTGATCCATGCCCTGTTCAATCCCAACCTCGACGGCATCTGGTTCGGTGGAATCATGGAGATCATGACCGATATCACCCTGCTGTCGATCATCCTGACCGGTGCGGCCCTGATCAGGGAAAGGGAGCATGGCACGGTAGAGCATCTTCTGGTCATGCCCTTGTCGCCTTTTGAGATCATGGTTGCGAAAATATGGGCGAACGGCCTTGTCATCCTTTTCAGTGCCGCGATCTCGCTGTTCCTGGTCGTGAAGGGTATATTGGGAGTGCCGATACACGGTTCCATTCCTCTTTTCCTTTTCGGGGCGCTGCTTTATCTCTTTTCAACGACGTCGATAGGCATTTTTCTCGGTACGATAGCCCGTTCCATGCCTCAGCTCGGCCTGCTTGTCATCCTGGTCATCATTCCGATGCAGCTTCTTTCGGGAGGCATGACGCCACGGGAGAGCATGCCGAAACTGGTGCAGGATGTCATGCTTGCAGCCCCGACCACCCATTTCGTGAAATTTTCTCAGGCAATTCTCTACAGAGGCGCCGGATTCGAGGTTGTCTGGCCGCAATTTGCCGCAGTGGTTGTTATCGGAACTGTTTTTTTTGGCATCGCGCACCTGAGGTTCAAGAAAAGCGTCGCATTGATCCAGGTCTGAGGATCGGGAGGATTTCCATTATCCGCAACAGGGATTTATTTTTCTAACACTATCCTTATCATCATGAATACATACGGTAAAGATGTCGAGATGAGCCTCTCATTCAAGGATTACTTTTCGAATATATCGCAATCCTACAGGCAGTATCGGCCGGTTTATCCCAAGGAACTTTTCAAATGGCTTGCAGGGATTTCTCCCCGTTGCGAAACTGCTCTCGACTGCGGTTGCGGCACAGGCCAGGCTTCCCTGGGGCTGGCCGCATATTTTCAGAAAGTATACGCGGTTGACCCGAGCAAGGCGCAGATAGCCAATGCCGTTCAGGACCCGAAGATAACTTATATGGCTGTACCGGCCGAAGCGACAGGACTTCCCGGCCGAAGTTCCGACCTTATCGTTGCGGCACAGTCTCTGCACTGGTTCGATATCGACCGGTTTTACAGGGAAGTCAGTCGTGTCGCATCGGACGGGGCCGTTTTTTCGGCTTTTTCGTACGGCCTGGTGACGGTCAATGATAAAATCGACGAACTGCTGCTGCACCTCTATTACGATGTCCTCGCTCCATACTGGCCGCCGGAGCGGAAGAAGGTCGATGACGGTTACCGGTCCATGTCGTTTCCTTTCAGGGAGATAGCTGTTCCGTCATTCAGCATGAAGGCCCACTGGGGGCTGGACCGGTTTCTCGGCTATCTTTCCACCTGGTCGGCAGCCGAAGAGATGCGTTCGAAGAGAGGAATCGATATCCTCGACATGATGGACGCCGAACTGAGATATGCCTGGGGTAATGCGTCGGAAACAAAGCTCCTTGTCTGGCCGCTTCATCTCAGGGTCGGGATTGTCGAGTGACGGGAGTTTTCAGGATCAGGAATTTCTGACGTTCTCAAGTTTCATGACAACTGGATTGAAAGCCTTTGACGCGACAAGCACCTCATCGCCCGGCATGAGGTGCCTGATATCCTTTTCCGTCAGCACCGCTTCGAAGAGCTCGTTGCCGGACCCGATGACGGCGAGATAGATGCAATCGGCTTTCCTGATGCTCAGGATTGTTCCCGCAAATGAAAACTTGTTTGACGTGTTCCTGTTCAGAAAGACATCCAGTACGCTTCCTTCGCGAATGATCCCGCCTTTTTCCAGGAAGGCCACTTTGTCTGACAGTTTGAAAACTTCCTGCTTGTCGTGTGAGACCAGGATGGTGGTCAGGTTGAACTCTTTATGGAGCCTCAATATTTCATCCTGCAGTTTTGCCCGCATTTTCTGGTCGAGCGCGGACAGGGGTTCGTCGAGAAGCAGGATTTCCGGTTCTCTGAGTACGGCACGTGCGAGTGCGACCCGCTGCTGCTGTCCTCCGGAAAGCATAGATGGATAACGGTCTGCGAGGGTCGCAAGGTCTATCAGATCAAGCAGGTCGTCAATCTTGCGGCTGTTTTTTTTGTTCTGGGCGAACAACAGGTTTTCCCTTACCGTCATTTTCGGAAAAAGTGAGTAATCCTGGAACACAAACCCTACACGTCTTTTCCGGGCAGGGATATTGATACCTCTCACGCTGTCCAGCCAGACGCTGCCGTGCACTTCAATATAACCGGTGTCCGGAGTAGCAAGGCCGGCAAGTATACGAAGAATGGTGGTTTTTCCGCTTCCTGATTTTCCATACAAGGTTTGCAGTGTTCCAGGCCTGATCTCAAGATTGACTGAAAGATCGAAGGGTCCATCGGACCCTGCCAGTGTTTTTTTTACCTCCAGAACCACCATCAGACGCGTTCCCCGTTTTCCGGAACCGTTTCAAGCGTCAACTGGTCCGCTTTTATCAGTACCGTCACCGTTTCGTTTTCCGTGAACTGCAACCTATCGAGCGCTTTTCTGCTGATGATGCCTGAAACGGCTCCCGCAGCGCAGTGCATTCCGATATCGGCGAGTATCTGTCCGGCACGTATTGTCCTGATTGTGGCCGGAAAACAGTTGATTATGGTCGTTTCCGGCAGGGGTTCTCTCGAAAGGATCACTTCGGTCTCCTTGAAGAGGATGTTGACCCGGCAATTGCAACAAAAAGATGGATCGAGGTCGAACAGCACCATGCAGAGCATGATACCCGAAGCGTCGAGTTCAAGGAGACATAATGAATCCTTGCGTTCGACACGAAGAATCGATGCCGAAAAACTGTTCATCCTGATTCTTTAGCGTGAATGGTCCAAATACATGTGCTTTCCGGGAAAATAACCGGTTTTGTTCGAAATCGGTATAAACGTGCTCCCATTTTCTGATAATGCTGTGAGTGCTTTATGCGATGGCGCCTTGTTTTGCCTGATTTTATAAGGTAATGATTGTTGATTTCATAACCAGATACGGCAATTTTGTTGAAATAATTTGTTTAATTAGATTTGTTGTCTGATATTTACCCCGGAAGCCAATCGTTTTAGATGTATATGCGTCCGTGTTTCGTTATTGCTTTTAGATATAACGTTTTGTTGTGTGATGTGTTGCGGGCCGAACCCGCGCCTCAATCATGAGCAGTGGCTTTTGAGCAGGTCCATAAGGGAAACCGGGGTTCCCTTTTTTATTAACAAACGTTATTATTTTCGGAAATAGCGAAACTTCCGTTTTCATGAAAAAAATATTTCTTTTTGTTTTTCTTCTTTCTGTTTCTGAATCGCTTTCAGCCGCCGGAGCAAAGCCGGACGTGGAGATGGTGGCAATGAATGGGGTGACTGCCGAAGAGCTCGTCGTTCAGGGCAGGAAGGGGGATGTTCTTCAGCGCGTTACCGGTAAGGAGACCGAAGTGCTGAACCCTTCCCAGATGTCGGTCTACAAGGCGATCAACCTCCTTCCTTCGATCAACCAGCAGAGCGTCGATCCCTGGGGCCTGGCCGATATCGTCAACTACCATGAATCTTTCCGTTTCAGGGGTGTCGAAGCTACGGCAGGGGGCGTGCCGGCAACGACCGTCAACATCGAGGGTCTGCCGCTGACAGGCCGTCCCGGGGGTGGAGCGACCATCTACGATCTCGAGAATTTCGGCACTATCAATATCTATACCGGTGTCATGCCCGCCTATGCAGGGCTTGGCCTTGCGGATGTGGGCGGAAAAATCAATATGGAAATCCGCCGTCCCGAGGACAAATTCGATATGCTGCTGAAACAGAGCATCGGCAGCGACAGTTTTCGTCGTACATATCTGCGTGTGGATACCGGATTGCTGCCGGGTGATGTCAGGGCGTTCTTTTCTTTTTCCGATGTATCGGCAGATAAATGGAAAGGGGAAGGAGACAGCAAGAGGAAAAACTTCATGGCCGGCGTGTCCAAACAGTTCGGGGACAACGTGAAGCTTGAAACCTTCGTTACCTGGAGCAAGGGAACGATACATAACTACAAGCCTTTCACCTATTCGGAAATCAGCAACCTTGACTATGCCTATTCGACCGATTATGGCATCGATCCGAAGAAATATGACTATTACGATTACAACAAAAATGAATTCGAGGACTGGATGGTAATGGCGAACCTCGAGATCAAAACAGGCGATCGTTCTACCCTTTCCATCAAACCCTACTACTGGAGTGACAATGGGTACTACCTTGAGGGAATAGCAGATAAAAATATCCGCAGGTGGGATATTGACCACGATCTGAAAGGGATACTGGTGGAATACAGGACGAATGTCGCCGGTGCAGATCTCGATCTGGGTTACCTTTACCATTCCCAGGAAAGGCCGGGTCCTCCAACTTCATGGAAGGTTTATAATCAGACAGGCGGTCAACTTGTTTTCAGTAAATATTCTCTGCTTTCAAACTCCTCAAGCCATGAGCTGCATACACCGTTCATCGAGGCGAAACATCGTATCGGAGACTACCAGATCGAGGCCGGCCTGAAATATGTCATCTATTCACTGCCTTCTATCCTGACCTATAACACAACTGGCATTGGAGATGTCAGCTATGAGGATGCACTTGCGGTCAACCCTGCCGTCATTGCCTCTCAAAGCGCTCAGGATGCAAAAACATTCAGGCGTCTTTTTCCGGATGTGACTCTGTCGAGGACCCTGAATGACAACGTCACTCTTTTCGCGTCCTACGGTGAAAACTATGTCACCCATGTCGACATCTATCCTTACTACATGCAGCAGCTTGCCTATTTCAGCCCTAAAGGGATTACGTTCGGGCAGCTCTGGGACAGGAAAGTGATGGAGATTTCGAAGAATTTCGAGCTTGGCATCAATGCGAAGGGAAGTAACTGGAGTATCGTACCCACATTTTATTATACGAAGCATGACAACAAGCAGGCCGTGCTCCACGACGAATCACTTGACGCCTACTATCCGATGAACAATGCGGAAGCCGAGGGGTACGGGATCGAACTGGAAGGCGAGTACAAACCGGCAGACAAGCTCAGGCTCTATGGTTCATTTTCCTGGAACAGGTTCTTTTTTTCACAGGATATAAACTCCGATGCGACAGGGAACGGGATTATTCATGTCAAGGGAAACCAGGTTCCGGATGCCCCCGAATTCCTTGCCAAAGGTATGGTCAGCTACAAAACGGGAAACCTGACCATTACGCCTGTAGTCAGGTACACCTCGGTTCGTTATGGTGATGTCAAGAGCACGGAAAGAATACCCGGATTCACGCTCTATGACCTTGACCTGACCTGGAGCAGCGGGATGTTCGGATTTAAAAATGTCGATTGTTCGCTCTCGTTCCTGAACATATTCGACAAGAAATATGTCAGCCTGATCAGCACGTCTGATTACAAGACATTGAAAACCTCGTACCTGCCGGGAGCTCCGTTCACCGTCATGGCATCGGTTTCGTTCCATTACTGACATATTTTCTTCGTGTTCTTTCGCTTGTGTTTACTCCCGGCATGTTCAGACACCGGGAGTTTTTTCCGAATAACAAAAAAGTTAACAGAAATGCAGAAGAAGTTCCTGTTGTTTGCCGTGTTCATCGTGTCGTTCTTCCTTTATGCGACCCTTCGTGCCGAATCCATAACGATCGCTGCCGGTGCAGGGTACAAGAGGCCGATTATGGAGATTGCGGAAAAATTCGAAAGAAAGACCGGCAATCATGTCGATGCAATTTTCGGTCACATGCAGCAGATTATTTCCCAATCCAGGATGACCGGTCAGATAGCGGTCCTGTTCGGGGAAAAAAGTTTTTTCGAGCAGTCGGGGATCAATTTCGTTTCATACTATCCACTGGGCCAGGGAAAACTTGTGCTGGCCTGGCGCAAGGGGCTTGCTTTGAAGAAGATCAGCGACATCGGCAGCAGTGCCGTTACAAGAGTTGCCATGCCTGATGACAGGAAAGCGGTTTACGGGAAGGCAGCTGCGGAATATCTGCAGAAATCGGGACTCGCGGGACATCTCGGAAGCAAGCTGCTCATCGTTGCAACTGTGCCCCAGGTTTCTTCATACCTGCAGACGGGCGAAATCGATGCCGGTTTCATCAACGTGACTGATGCGATCGGCATACAGGAAAATATCGGCGGTTACCTTCCAGCAGAGCAGTCGCTCTATACGCCCATTTTTATAGAAGCAGGTGTTGTCAGCGGTTTCGAAAAGCAATCCGTAGTCAGGTCATTCCTGAAGTTCATGCAGGATAAGGATTGTATTGCCATTCTCAGGCATTACGGACTTTGATGCGACATTATTTCAGTATTATTTCAGGCGATGGAATGACGGCATCCCTCATGCTGACCGTCGAGACTTCACTGGTCACCCTGCTGCTTCACCTGGCGGCAGGAATAAGTGCCGGTTATTTTTTTACCTGCAAAAGGAACCTCGTTATATCCGTTGCCGATACCATCATTACCCTTCCGCTGGTCTTTCCTCCGATAGCTACCGGGTTTCTGCTGCTTATGCTGCTCGGAAGGAACGGGGTTATAGGCGCACCCTTGTCAGCAGTTGGTCAGGAAATCATTTTCAGCAAATCCGGTGTATTCATCGCATCGTTCATTGCCGGACTTCCGCTTGTGTGCAAATCGGTTCAGGCGGCTGTCGAGGGAATGAATCCTTCACTTGTCGAGGCTGCCTGGACGTTGGGGAAAAACAGGTTCCAGACCTATCGTTCCGTCGTTCTGCCGACCATCAGCCGTGCGCTGATCGCCGGACTCATCCTTTCTATGGGGCGTTCGCTCGGCGAGGTCGGTATAACGTTGATCCTCGGGGGGAACATCATAGGAAAGACCGAAACGGTATCGCTTGCGGTCTATAATGCTGTTTTCGAGGGGAATTTTGAAAAAGCGGCAGTGCTGTCCCTGATGCTTGGCGTTGTATCGATCCTGCTTTTCTACGCATTGAGGAAATTCAGCCGCAGCTGAGCTTGAGAAGGCAGGGTCTGAATCAGTGTCCGTTATGATGTCTTATCTGCTTAAAGCTGCATTTTTTGTACGGGACGCTGTAATGGTTGACACAATGCACTGAAGGAATAAATGGAGACCTGTTTCGTGCTTATAGCGTTATATGTTCAGAGATATAGCGGTGATCGTGAACGACTGTTTATGTAAAGCCGGATTCGCCGATCAGGAGTTTTTTTCGATATCCAATTCATTTCATAAATCAAAAGAAGTTTTCAACGATGAAGAACAGATCGAGTAAACTGATCATTTTTTTTGCACTGCTGAGTTCGGCGGTTTCTTCAGAGGCAACAGCATCAGCGCAGTCACTCAACAGCGGGCAGTCGGAGGAAATTGTCGTGACGGCGACACTCAGCGAAACACCGGTTTCGAAGATCCCCGCGGCAGTCGAGGTGATCGGCAGGAAGGAGATAAATGAAAGTGGTGCCACGACACTTTCCGATGTGCTGACCGAAGCACAGAGTATCACCCTTGAACCCTCGAACGGGAGGATTAGTGCAGCAAGGATGCGCGGACTCAACAGCAGGAACACGCTGGTGCTTGTCGATGGCATGCGTATGTACAGCGGATTCCAGGGATTGCTCGACATGGGGGAAATTCCGGCCGGTATGATCGAACGGATCGAAATTATCCGAGGATCAGGCTCCGCCCTTTATGGCAGCGATGCTGTCGGAGGCGTCATCAACATCATCACGAAAAAACCGACGAAAGACATCCATGCCGGCCTCAACATTTATACGGGCGAGAGCACATACGGAGAAGCGGGCAGTATCAACACCAACGGTTATGTGAGCGGTACCCGGGGAAAGCTCGGATATGTTGCCTCTGCAACCTACAATAACAGGGATCGCTATGACAGGGATAAAAGCACCCTTGATACCGATGGTGACGACAGGCGGTTCGATGCCTATTCTGCAGCCTTGAACTACCTTCTCGCTCCGGGCTGCAATCTTTCGTTAGGTGTCAACTTTGCCGATACGAAACTGGAGGGAATCCGTTCAAATAATGGCTACAAGAACAGGACGGTCAATGCCGACCGGTTGTTCGGTTATCTCGGAGTTGACATCGATACCGGCAAAGAATCCAAACTGACGCTTCGGAGCTGGAAATCCACTTATGACTGGAAATCAGATATGCAGCCGGTTGCCGGCGGGACGGTGACTACAACGACACTCGATGTTGATACATACCAGTATGAGGGGAGGTGGACGACAACGATCGCTCAAAATCACCGGATTACGACCGGGATGGAGTACAGTACTGAAAACAGGTCGGATAACAGTCTTTCTCATGATGCACATAACTTCGCTGCTTTTCTGCAGGATGAATTGCAGCTTGCCGATCCTTTCGGTGCGGTGATCGGCGCAAGGTATGACGATCATTCGGATTTTGGCAACGCATTCAGTCCAAAAGTCGGTGCATGGCTGAAGCTCAACGACCATGTGCGACTGAGGGGATCATACAGCGAAGGGTTCAGGGCCCCGACGCTTTACGAGCTTTATACGGGATCTACCTCAACAAAACAAAAAATCATCTATGCCAATCCGAACCTCGATCCCGAGAAATCACGTTCCTATGAAATAGGTGCCGACGGGACATGGAGCAGGTTTACCTGCGGCATTACGGCGTTCCGCAACGACATGCGCGATATGATAACGGAATTCTTCACCCACAGCTATAGCGGATCGAAACCGGCTATCCCGATCTATGAACTGAGAAACACTTCGAAAGCCATGACGCAGGGACTCGAAGTATCGGCTGGCATCAAACTTCCTTATGGGTTCACGCTTTCCGATCAAATTACATTTCTTGATACCGAAGATCAAACGACCGGTCACGATCTGCTCTTTGTTCCGGATATAGCAAACACCGTCAAACTTGCATTCAAGAGCGGGCATGGATTCAGCGGCAATATCAGGGTCATTACCACAGGACGGCAGTGGACCAGCGAAACGAGCCGTACCGATCCCTATACGCTTGTGAACTGCTACCTCGCAAAAAAAGTGAACAGCAATTCGGAGCTGTTCTTGGGCGTTGACAATATCTTCAATGTCGAGGCAAACGCGGCTTATGGCAACAGCGGAGGCGCGGCATCAACGGGTACGTATTTCTACGGCGGCATCATGTGCGCTTTTTAGATTATTTCAGCTGCGAAATCATTTTGTAAACGTTTAAAATCTCAATTCATGATCCGGTTTAACAGATCCGTTTTTATCCTTTTGCTGCTCACGTTGACGGCAGGCCCCCTTCATGCCGTTCCGGACGGGACCCAGGACAAGTTGCTTTACGACAAGCACTGCAGCATCTGCCATTCCATGAGCCCTCCCCCCAAATCGGCTCCGCCGATCCTTGGGATTACCAGGCATTACCATCAGGCCTTTGCCGACAGGAACGATGGGGTGGTCCATATGGTGAAGTTCATGAAAAAGCCGGATGCGAAGCAATCGAAACTCGAAGCGGCCGCTATCAGCCGTTTCGGCCTCATGCCGGCGATGACTCTGTCCGATAAGGAACTCGAAGCGGTTGCCGGCTGGCTCTGGGACAGTTATGACCCGAATTTTAAATCGCCGGGCAACTGCGCTGACTGACGGTATTCTGCATGCAGTATAGTAATCATAAAAAACTCCCCGGAGGTTCAGATGACACCGGGGAGTTTTTTTCTGTCTTTACGCTTCAATCAATGCCGTATTAGCCTTGGTCGATATCTTTGATCAACTCTCCGCTTCTGAGCCTTGTGCGAAGGGCAAGCAGCCTGTTGTCAAGTTCTTCGAGCATCGCGAGATTGGCTTTTTCCTTGTCTGTCGTTTCGATGATCCTGTGTATTCCTCCGTTCCTGATGATCAGCCTCCTTTCAGCCATGAGGGCGAGGATCGGGTCATGGGTTGCCATCAGCACGATTTTCTCTTTGCGGACGAGAAGCGACAGGGCTTTTTTCCTGTCGATGCCTGCGTTTTCAATTTCGTCTATCAGCACGACAGGCGACGAACTGAGAAATGCCGTATCGGCGATCATCAGCGCTCTCGATTGTCCTCCCGAAAGCGAGGTGACCGGGGTTTCCGGACCGAACTGTTCGCCGGCGAGCATGTTGGCCTGGGTGATGATATCGCCGACCACTTCATCGGCATTGGCGATCATGCGGCTTTCCGCGTGCAGGGCTACGAAATCGGCAACCGTGGTGTCCATCACGAAATTCATGTTCTGGGAGAGCTGTGCGACCAGCTTGTATTCAAGGGAAAAACGAAGGTTAGGGTCGGGGACCTCTCCGTTGACCAGTATCCTTCGTCCTGTCGGAGTATCGCCCTGGGCCATCCATTCTATGTCGGCCAGCAGCCGGCTTTTGCCGGAACCCGTTGGGCCGACGATGCTCGTTACCGAACCGCGGACAAGCCGGAGCAGGATGTCTTCAGCATTGCCGCTCTTGTCCCTCCCGCCAGCGATGGTGATCTCATTGACCGGAGGCAGTTTGCCGTTCAGGGTTTCATGCCGCTGCTGAATAAAGCCTTCGATCTGTTCCAGGAGCCCGGAAAGGTCGATGCCGAGGTCTTCATAGATTTCTTCCGAGAGGGAGCCGAGATACTCTTTCAGGGAAAGTTCGCGGTTGTCGGGAAAAAGTCCATAATCATGAAAAATACCTGATATTCCGGGTATCTCGGTGAAGAGGTCTTCTATTTTCTGTTCGTTCAGCAAGTTCATGAAGCGCTCTCCTGCAGTTTTATCCTTTTGATGTTTCCCAACTGGAATTCCATGCCGATCCTTGTTTCGCCAAGGCAGTAGGAGCATAGGGCGGCGGGCATGGAAAAACGAAGCCGTTCGCCTTCGAGGTTCACGGTCTCAGGAGCTTTCATGAACTGCGATGCGAGCTCGCTCGCACCCTGGCCGGTGATGCCGTTGATATGCATGATCTTCGCTTTGGGGTTTGCCCTGCGGACCTGAAATGCGAATACCTCCCGTTCCGCCTGGGATACGATGTCGCCTTTCGTGATGACGACAATGTCGGCATACTTGAGCATCGGTCCGATTTTTTTCGGGGTCGTCGCACCCATGAGGTTGTCTATGACGCACACGGCGAGCACTCCCTTGATATGAGGAGCACAACGGTTGCAGAGGCCTGCGCTCTCCGAAAGCAGGATATCGAGGCCGAGGCCGGAACCCCATTTGAGGCACTCCTCGATATTGCTGACGAAATAGTGGTCAGGACAGAGGTTTCCGGAAAGTCCTGTCTGGACGGGAATTCCAAGTGATTTGAATCGGGCGTCGTCGTCGGTGCTGAGGCAGTCGTATTTGAGTGCGCCCGGTCGCAGCCCTGAGGTTTTCAGCGATTTTATGACTCCCGCGAGCACCGCTGTTTTTCCCGAAGAGGGCGGGCCGGAAATAGTGACAAGTTTCATGGTAAAATTTTCTGTATGATCGATAGATGTTCAGGTCTGAAATACATCTGCTTTAAGGCCTTTTTTCAGTTCCACGTCAAGTTCTGCCACCAGTTCTTCGTAGTCGTTCTTCATGAGGTATTCCCACGAAGGATAACTGAACGGCTGCGACCAGTCGAACTCGTCCGCAAGGAAGAAATCACCTCTGCGCAGCGCACGCCTGATCGCCGTGCTCTGCATGAAGTTGATTATCGGCCGGCATTCATCCATCCGGGACGTCTTGACGTACATGAGCATCGGGGCCAGTACCGGCCCATCCTCGAATTCGAGAATGGCCGCGTTTTTTTTCGAGGGCATCTGAACGGTTGCTGCATTCGGCAGGAGGTTGAACGGCGTGCGGCGAGGTTCGGAAGAGTCGAGTCTTTTCAGGATTTCCGCGAAATGCCAGACGTTGCGGATGTTGCCTGCAAAGTCGATGACCGCATTTTTTCCGAGCTGTTCCCTCAGTACAAGCAGAAGGGCGGCGATGCTTGCTTTTCCGTTGTACCCGTGAACCGTGACAAGGTCCTTGTAGAGCGGATCGACAAGATCAGTCCAGCGCCTGGGGTATGGCGCCGGTGTATTGAGCGAGAGATCGCAGACGATGCTCCACTGGCCGATGCTGAAGATGCCGATATTGTTTTCCTTTGCTATTTTTCTGTATGACTCCGGCATTTTCACGAGTGCAGTTTCACTGGTGATTCCAGTGTAGATGCCTGAATCGATGAAGCGTTTTTTAAAATCTTTCGAAAGCACGGTATGAAGTCCCGAAGCGATCAGGATTTCGGGGATTTCATCCTCACTCTGCGCCGCTTTCAATTCTCCTTCGATTCCCTTCGAGTCGCCGTCGAGCAGCATGGGCGAGTAGATGGGGACTTCGTGCGATCTGTTGTAGAGTTCGGCAAATTCGCCGATCACCATTTTTGCGGTGACTTTCAGCGGGCACGGCATGTTCATGTACAGGTTCAGCGCTCCTTTTTTCAGGAGCGGGATGCCGTTTCCGGTCGATTTTTTTGTAAGAGGAGAACTGCAGGTTGAAAGGATCATTTCGTCCCTGTCCATTCGCTTAATTGACTTTATCATGGCGGCGTTTGTTTATTGCTTCATAATCCTGGGCTTCCCAAACCTGAACAGGGATCTGCCTCTTTTCCGGGCATGCTTTTCCTTTGTCGATCGTTATTTATTTGATGGTATAGCGAGATGCGCTTTGACGAATCAGGTAAATAGGGTTTTTGTTGATGGGACTAAATAATTTAGGAAAGATAAAAATAATTGGAAAGTATTATGTATGCTTTCGAGTTAGTTTCTTTTTTATTTTAGGTGTAAAGGGGCGTGCAGGCAATAGGTTGCTGTCGGCAGATCATTGCCGGACACGATAATAGAATGGCGGTGGCAGTTTGGACCGTTCGGCTGAAGTCAGCCTGCAACCAGCCAGTGATATCGCATCAGGGAACCTCTGTGTATTTGTTTCGAAGCACTGTAGCTCGGGTTGGTTCCGACGAGTCGGGATCAAAAACCTCATCTGCCACGAGTACAATCCGGTTACGAAGTATATCCCGATATTGTCAGGATTTTCTTCGCCTTGCACTCGAGCTTCCCACAGCAATAAACAGGAGTGCCCGTCAGGCTGACACGGTTTCTGATTTATTGTTTTTCCGGATGAGAAACAGCGTCATCAGGGAAAAAACAGCGATGCTGGTCACGACCTGGACGATCATCGACTGGTTCCTGCGCTGGTAGAGCTCTTCGAGCCCGAGTGAGCCGATGATCATATAATCGTCATAGACCCTGTAGATGAAGAGCGATTTCAGTCCGCCGATGGTTTCAGTGAACATCCCTTCCGGTCCCCTGAAGCAGTTCCGGGGAAATCCGTAAGCGGATACATCCCTTCCTGTGAACCTGCCATCCGTACTGCTCAGGATTTTGCCGTTGAGGTCCGTGACAATGATCGTGCCCGTCTGCCTTGTCCTGTAGCCATAGGCGACTTTTGCGATATCTGCGGCTGCGAGCGCCCGGTAGAGCCTTTCCGGCTTGTACCCGATCTGAACGATTCCCGGTTCGTCAAGACGTGAAACGCCGGTGTACTGGAATATGGTTTTGTCGAAACCTTTCGGCATCGGAGGCTGGGCCAGTTTGAAATCCCTGTAGTAAATGGCGAGCAGGAACGGCTTCGACTGCGGATCGGATGCGAAGTTATAGCCTATGAAACTGTGGATCGTGCTGCCGACGAGGATGCCGTTCTTGTCGCTGACGTGGAGTTCATCGACATCGAGGAGCTTTCGGATCTCTTCGAGTTTCTGCTCGTCGTGGATCAGGGAAGGGTCCTGCTGTATCATGTAGGCAAAAGCGCGTGCTTTTGCGATCGACTGGGCGTCGGACTCGAGCCTGAGGGTATAGAGCGTCTGGTCGTTCTGCCTGATCTGGTCGGCAATGTGGAGCATGCTCAGGTTGATGAGGTTTCTGCCGCTGTTCATGGCTTGTCGGCTCAGCATCGTCCAGGATATGACGAGCGATGTCAGCAGCACGGCAAAAATGATGGAAAGCTGGACCAGGGGGAGTCTGCCGATTTCGGGTTTTTTCATTGTTTTTCAGTTTCCCTGTTTGAAAAGGCGGCTTCTAAGGGTTTTTTCCTCATGCGATCTGACGGTTGGCCAGCTCCCTGAAAAAACCTTCCACAGCCATAAGTTCGTCATATCTGCCTGTCTGTACAACGCGTCCGCCCTCGATGCAGTAGATCCTGTCGGCATTTCGGATGGTGCTCAGCCGGTGGGCGATCACGATCCGGGTTGACTGCAACGTTTCGAGGCTTCTGCTGATTATTTCCTGCGTTTCGTTATCGAGGGCGCTGGTCGCTTCATCGAAAAAAATCATTCCGGGCTTCCGGACAAGGGCCCCGGCAATCAGCAGCCGTTGTTTCTGTCCTCCCGATATGGTTTCACACCCTTCGCTGATGATGGTGTACATGCCCATCGGCATTTTTCTGATATCTTCGTCGATACCTGCCATTTTTGCGGCTTCCCAGGCATCTTCAGCCGTCAGGGTCGATGAGCCGAGAATTGTATTGATAATGAAGCCGGGCTGAAGATGTGCGTTCTGCAGGACCACTCCTATCTGGCGGCGCACCGCCTGTACGTTCAGGGTCGCCAGATCGACGCCGTCATAGAACACCGTTCCGGCGGCAGGCTTTTCGAAGCCGAGAAGGAGGCGCATGATGGTGGATTTTCCTGAACCTGAACTGCCGACTATCGCTATGAATTCTCCCGGTTCCGCCTTGAAATCGATGTCATTGAGAATTTGGGGGCCGTCCGGCGTGTAACTGAAATTCACACCCTGCATTTCCACTTCGCCCTGAAGTTTTCCAGGGTGCGAACGGGTGAAGGATGTTTCCGGAAGGGCATCGAGGACCGGCTTGATCCGTTCGTAGAGCGGTACGACATCGAGGCTCCCGATGATGGTCATCGCTGATTGCAGGAGCGCGCTCTGGAACGTGGTGAACGCGGTGGTGAAAGCGATGAACGAGCCGCAGCTGAGATGTTCTCCGGTAAGGGTGCTACCCGCTGAAAATATAATGATCGCGAGGCCTATGACCGGAAACGATGCCGATGTTACAGCCAGCATATTCTGCATGCTGCCGGCTTTGAGCAATATGCTCCGCTCTTTTCGGAACCTTGACGCCCACTCTGCGAATGCATGCTTTTCAGTTCCCGTCAGCCTGATTTTCGCTATTCCGGTCAGCAGGTTGCCGAGCAGACCCGAAATGTTCCCGCGTGTTTCGAAAGCGGCTTTTTTAAGCCCCAGCTGCCGGTAGCTTGCCCAGACGGTGATGCCGACAAGGACCATGGTCATTGCTGCGGCGACGAAGGCAAGTTTCCAGCTGTAGAAAAAAAGCAGGAAAAAATTCATGAACCCGAATACCAGCCCAAGAAGTGCGGTCAGTACCGCGCTGCTCAGGACCTCCCTGATTTGTGAAATACCGAGAATGCGGGTCGCAAGGTCGCCGGAGGAGTAATTCCTGAAGAAGGTGCTGGGCAGGTTGAGAAGGCGGTCGATAAATGCCGGTTGAAGCCTGATGTCAAGCCGTGACTGCACTCTCATGACCAGGATCTGGCGGGCCAGTTCGAAGCCGCATGACGCCGTGATGCCCGCTGCAAGGATCGTGCCGAGTTGCAGCAGTTGCCCGCTCGAGGAGCGGGGGATGATCGTATCGAAGAGTATGCCGGTCAGGATGGGGACAAGAAGTCCGATAGACGCGCCTGCAAAACCGAAAAGAAGCATGATCGCGAGGTCGGACCTGCTTCCCGAAATGCCGTAACGGACGATGTCCCGGAAATGCAGGACCCTTTCCGGGAACGGGCGGTAAAACATCCATGCGTTTTCATGATCGAGTTCCTCCTGAAGCAGTTCATCCACCTCCAGGTTCTCATGAGTCTGCGGATCGATGAGCCGGTATCCTTTTTTCCCGGGGAGCAGGGCTACCGGGTTCATCTTTTTTCCCCTGAAGGCAAGAAGCGGGCCGTTTTCATGCAACCACCATCGGCCTCCCCTGGAAAAACTTACCCGGCGTGCGCGGATGCCCGAAAAGCGGCAGATGAACTGAAGGGGATCTTCATGGGAAGCGTCGATTTCCGAGGGCGGTTCGCTGATGACGATATGAGAAGCCAGTCCCACAAGCATGCATGCGGCGAGCAGCGGGTCCGACACGGCAGCAGCATCGCCATTATCGTTTTCGACGAGGATCTCCGAAAGCCCTTCGAGCGCTTTTCGGTAACGTTCAGTCTGAAAACGGTTTTTTTCAGTGAACCTTTTTTCTGCAAGTGCTGCAGCCTTCTCTTTATTCATCGGTCAGAAACGATACCTGTTTTTCATTCCTGAATATCAGTGCCCGAAAGGAGCGTCTAACCTTTTGCCACAAGTCCCGCATAGATGCCGCCTGCCGCCATGAGCGAGTCATGGGTGCCCCGTTCAGCGACCTTTCCCGAATCGAGTACGATAATTTCGTCGCAGTCACGGATGGTGCTCAGCCGGTGGGCGACGATAAGGCATGAACAACCGCGGTTTCGGATGTTCATATCGATAATCTTTTCTGTCGGCGGGTCCAGGGCGCTTGTCGCTTCGTCAAGGATGAGGATGGACGGGTTCTGGGAGAGTGCCCTGGCGATTTCTATCCTCTGCCGCTGACCGCCGCTTATGTTTCTGCCTCCCTCTCCGAGACGGGACTGGTAGCCGCCTGTCCTGGATATGATCATTTCGTGAATTGCCGCATCCCTGGCTGCAAGCACGATATCATCATGAGGTATCGTCATGTCCCACATGGCGATATTTTCCGCTATCGTTCCTTCGAAGAGGCTGATTTCCTGGTCAACCATGCTGATGTTGGCAGCCTGCAGCTTTCCGGGTATCTTCTCTCTCGGTATTCCGTCGAACAGCACCTCGCCGGTCCAGGGTTCATAAAGCCCCGCGACAAGTTTCGCGATTGTGGATTTCCCGGAGCCGGAACCTCCGACAAGCGCGACGCGATTGCCGGGACTGATCACAAGTGAAAAATTTTCAATCAGGGGCGGATCGAGAAGGTTGTAGCCGAACGTGATATTTTTCAGTTCGACATTCCCTTCCAGCCTTCTGAATTTCGTTGCCTCCGCGGTGTCGTCTTCGATGGAGAGTTCGCTCTCGTTGTTCGTGACGTCATCGAGGCGCTGCAGGCTGGCCCTGGTATCCTGCAGTTTCTGACCGAGGCTGACCATCTGGTTGACTGGCGCGAGAAATGAAAGCAGCAGGCTCTGGAACGCCACCAGCATGCCTATGGAGAGATTGCCTTCCATGACCCGCAGCCCGCCGAGGGTGAGGATGGAAATATTGCCGATCGACTGCAGGAACGGAGGAAGTGCGAGCAGGAAAACCGTGGCTGTCTGCAGTTCCTGCCTGCCGATCACCATGTTGGCGAAAAGCCCGCCCCATCTTGAAAAAAAATCCTGTTCATTGCCGGAAGCTTTCAGGCTTTCGATGGTCCGTATGCCGTGAAATGTCGTTCCCATCAGCTTGCCGTTATCCTGCATGAATTTCTGGTTCAGGCTGATGCGCTTGCGGGAGACGTAGAAGAGAGCAGATGCATTGATCAGCGCGATAACGACTGCGCCAAGCGTCAGGATGATGTCATACCGGAGCATCAGGAGCGCATAGAAGACCATAAGAAGGACATTGAGCGACCTTGTCGAAAGCTCTCCAGCGAGCAGGGTCGCAACCTGGTCGTTCAGCTGGACCCTGTTGGATATTTCACCTGCCTGGCGCATGGTGAAAAACCTCATGGGCTGCGCGAAGACATGGTTGAAGAATTTTGCCGATGATACCATGGCCAGTTTTGTCTCGGCCCTGAGTATATAGAACTGCTGCAGCCAGGTCAATGCGCCCTGGAGACATGCGGTAAGCAGCATGCCGATCATGAGGGGCTGTATCCAGCCGGTCGTTCCCTTCACGATGACATAATCGATGTAGATCCTCAGAAAGGATGGAACAAGAAGTC
Organism: Chlorobiaceae bacterium; assembly: GCA_013334565.1. GTDB lineage: Bacteria > Bacteroidota > Chlorobiia > Chlorobiales > Chlorobiaceae > Chlorobium. The sequence continues at coordinate 20,169 of JAAXXI010000006.1, read as the reverse complement.
CGGGAACGACGAGCAGCAAGCTGGCAAGGATAATGTACGTCATCGCCTTTTCAAGGCCGGGCAACCGTTTTTTCAATGCTTCGAACAGGTTGAAAGGCTGTCCGCCGCTCCTGAATGTTGCGGTTTTATCGAAGGCGATGGCTATTCCCGAATAGGAGTCGCTGAATTCTTTCAGGCTCACTTTACGCTCTCCTCTCGCAGGGTCGTTGATATAGTAACACCCTTTCCTGAATCCCTCGAGAACCACGAAATGGTACATGTTCCAGAACAGGATCATCGGGAGGTTTTTCCTTTGCAGGTCGTCGATGTCCAGCCGGCAGCCTTTTGCCTCGAGCCCGTATTTTCTGGCGGCTACGATCAGGTTGCTCGCCTTGCTGCCGTCCCGAGACACCCCGCAGTCGATGCGGAGCTGTTCAAGCGGCACATAAAGGCCGAACCATGCAAGGATCATTCCCAGCGAGGCCGCACCGCATTCTGTCGCTTCCATCTGCAGGATAGTCGGTGTCCTTACCCGTTTTTCATCCCAGAGCTTTTCGGTGGGAAAAAGCATGAAACTCATTCGAGGGACCCTCCCGGGGAATCGATGGTGAATGGATTTTGCCGGCTGTTCATGTTTTCTGCACGATGAATTGACAAAACTCCCCGAGCATTGCACTAACCCGTCGTTCAAACGGTTGCAGCTCTTTGAACCTCCTGTTCAGGAACCGGTGTCTCCCAGAACCATTTTTTTCAGGGACGGAATGACCAGCTCTGCCGGAGATTGTTCTTCAACAATGATTTTCCCTTTGCAGAGTATTCCTGAAGTGACGGTTGTCTGCGGGTCCCTTCCCGAAGTCCACCTGAATCCGCTCCTGTTAGCAGGGTCCCTGATCAGCCTTATGGTGACTTTGTAGGGAGGGCTTCCCGAAGCAAAGTTGCGGGCGAGGCCTTCGTTCCTGATATCGGCGGCAATCGATTGTTCGGAGACCGGGTATTCGCTGACATAGAAGACTTTTCCGACGATATAGCCGTACTCCTCCGGTTTTACCGTGGACGGTGATACGTAGACTTCCATGCCTTTGCGGATCTTTTTCGCGTTGCCCGACGAAACATAGAGGTCGAGCCTGACATCCTGATGGAGCTGGCTGTTGAAGGGTTCGGCCTGAAGGATCTCGAAACCCGGGGAAACTTCCTGGCCGTTCGTGGTTTTTATTTCAGTGACCCTCCCGGTGAACGGTGCGATAACCGCGGAACGCCATTTATAGTTTTCCCTTGATTTATCGAGGTTACGCTCGGCGTCGGAAAGCTCCTTGTCCAGAACGTAGAGTTTGTTTTTCAGCTCCATGAGCGACTGTTCCGAGGAGAGGCTTTTTCCGGGGAAGCTGCCGCCGGATTGCCGGTGAGTGTCCTGAACTTTATTCTCAAGCTGTGTGATCTGGTTTTTCAGGAAATACCGTTTTTCAGCCTGATGGGAAGAGAGGTACTCATAGGTGGCAAATGCCGAAAGAAATTCCTGTTTCAGTTCCGGTTGCTCGATGATCGCCAGGATTTCACCTTCCTGGATGGTCTGCCCGTCCCTGACGGACAGACCGGTCACGAAGCCCGTCGATCTTGCGGCGATAGACTGTATGGTTTCCGTGCTCATGGTGATTCCCTGCCCGTCTACCGTCGTGTATATCTTGCCCTGGAATCCCCAGACAAGCACCGCGACGATGAAAAGGGCCGTCGATAGCAGAGCTATCCAGCCTTTCCGGTCCGTCACCGGCATGAGGCTGTCAAGGTCATCCGGCGAATTGAGCTTTTTCAGGGCTTCCTTTCTGAACTCGATAGCCATGCAGGGACAAGTGAACAGGAGAATGGATATTGCCTGTAATGGGTGCGAGCTTGTCTTGCCAAATCTGGCGCTTCCCGGTCGCAGCCTTGTTTAGTGTAATTTATTGCTATATTTATCGAATACCAAACATCAACCTGCCTGTCAGGAAATCCATGAAGCCCTGGTCCCGTTACAACACGCTTTTTTCTTCGGAAAAGTTTGGCTTCTTTCTTTTCAATGCACTGTCAGGGACGATGCTTGAGCTGGACCGCCGGCATTACGAACGGTCGAAAGCGTTACGTGACGGTGTGGAAAACCCTCCGGATGAAACGGATTCCGTATTCCTGAAGCTGCTCGAAGAAAAAGGTTTCCTTGCCGCAAGTGAGGAAGATGCCTCGTCGCTGATGCAGCTGCATTACAACCGGAATGCGGCATGCTTCGGGACTTCCACCCTCGGTTTGTGCATCTGCCCGACACTCTCATGCAATTTCAGCTGCATTTATTGCTACGAGCACGGCAGGGGCGAAGTGAAAACCATGGACAGGGAGACGATTGAAAAGCTTGTTTCCTTCGTAAAAAAGCAGAAAGACATCAGGAACCTCAGTGTCACCTGGTTCGGTGGTGAACCGACCCTCTCTCTCGATATTGTCAGGGAGTTGACATGCCGGTTCCTGGAGCTTTTTCCCGGTTACGGCAATGCAGGGATGGTGACAAACGCCTACCTGCTCGATGAAACGTGGATAGCGGTGCTGGACGAACTCAGAATCGGTTATATCCAGGTCACGCTCGACGGCAGAGAAGCAGTCCATGACGGAAGGAGAATGCTGAACGGAGGTGGTCCGACCTACCGGAAAATCATGGAAAACATCGACCTGCTCATGAACTCTCGATGGCGGGGGAAACTGGCCGTGAGGATAAATGTCGACAGGTCCAACATGGATGAGTTCTCTTCACTCAGGGAGGAACTCATGCAGCGTCTCAACGGTAAAAAAGTGTCGGTTTATCCAGGCCATGTCAATACGTATCCGATCCACCCCTATCATTTCCGTTGCGGCCTGTGTCCGGACGAATGGTCGGAATTTCTGCTCGAGAGTTACAGCCGGAAGGGTATCGTTCCCAGGGGCGGATTTTTTCCTTATCCCGGATATTCGAATACCTGTCTGGCGACATCCCGCTACGGGTATGTGATAGGTCCGGCGGGCGAGATATACAAATGCCTTGAAGATGTCGGCAACAGGGAGATGGTTGTCGGTTCCATCTTTGCCCCTGAACCGGTCAGCAACCGGGAAATGGTTGCCAGGTACAGTACGGGCGTCGATCCGTTCACCGACAAAACCTGCATGGAATGCCCGGTATTGCCGCTCTGCGGGGGCGGTTGCGCAAGCAAGCGCCTGCGGGCTAAATATTACGGACAGGAAGGCATGGAATACTGTTCTGTGCTGAAGAACTCCCTGGTGCCGTTTCTTGAGGCATACATCGATACCCGGAGAAGCCTCGAAATCTGCAATCAGCTGCTCGGGAAAGGTTCCGGAACGGAGAAATTGAACGGTTACAGAATGGTGCAGCCGGAAAGGGGAAATCTGAATTTGGGGGAAAACCCTCTTGAGTCGATGCTGGAACATGACTGAGCGCTTTCAGCAAGGGCTCTTACTTCCTCGCTCCCTGACTGCTTTCTCTGATTTCAATCTGGCGATGCAGGCTTTTGCTGTTTTCGATGGACGTTATACAATTAATTCTCATCGCGTAATGAGGATACGTACAGGCGGGTTGTCTTATGCGAAAAAGATACCGACTTGCCATTTTTCCGTATTGTTTCTATCCGGCTGGCGAAATCGGATATCTGAAAGCCGTATGGCTCGCACAACGCATGCCGGCCGAAAAAGCTGACCGTGAGTCCGTCGGCTGGAAATACGCGGCATCATTTACGGAAATGGTCGGGAAAATAAGCTAACAGATCATGATGTTGACGACGGACATTCCGAAGTTGCCCGCTACGATATCCGAAGGATCGATCTCCGAACTTATCTGAAGCAGTTCCTCGGCCGTACAGGTAAAACCGGCATCCCGGATTGCCTTCAGGCGTGCGTCAGTATCCTTCAAGGACATGATCGTTTCCCTGAAACTTTCGTCGCTTTTCATTTTACCGATGCAGGCTTTTGCAGCTTCTATGGACATGACGGACTCCTTTGCCGGTAAGGATCGGCGGTTGTATTCAACGCTCCCGGATGTAGGGAGAGGTTAACCCTGAAATATAGCAATAATATTACGCAACAATCCCGTGCAGGCGAATACGGAAACATGAGCACGCAGTCAGGAAAGAGGGCGTAGTGTCTTGCGGGAGGAGTCATTTTCCGGCTTTCATGGAGGTCGTACCTGCCGTTCAGTTTTCTCCGAAGCAGGACCGGCAGGGTTCCGGAAAGGGGTCCTGCAAGGATGAATAAGCCGTAATGCCAGATAAAAAGTCCCGTTAGAAGGAAAACGACTGACAAGGTTTTCCTAACAACTGCAGGTTTTGCTGAAATTGCTGCCGGACCTGCTTTACCATGCTCCGGGAGTGCGAGTCACTTTTCGTCGATGAACTCTTTTTCTCTGTTCTTGACGATCAGGACCGGGCAGTCGGACCTGCGGATGACGGCATCGGCCACGCTGCCCATGATGAGCCGGTTGAAGCCTTTTCGTCCATGCGAGCCCATGATGATGAAATTGGCGTTCAGTTCCGCCGCTTTGTCGAGGATGATATCCGCGGCCTTCCCGATCTCCATTGTTCCTTCGACGTTTGATCCTTCTGCTTTCATTGACTTTATAAGGGCGTCGAGATCTTCTTTCGCAGCTTTTTCAAGCACTTCCTCCACTTCCATATAGTTCAGCGATGTGTCCACCGGCGGCATCGGCACCGGTTCCACGATGTGAAGCAGGAAAATCGACGCACCTGAAACCGCGGCGAATTCTTTTGCGTAGCTGACCGCCTTGAGAGAAGCATCGGAGAAATCAACCGGGCAGAGAATGGTAGTGATCTTGAACATGGCCGTACATTTTTGGTTCAGGTTGACCGTGCGATTTTCGACGGGACATGGAAAAACTCCTGTCTTTCCATGAAAGATAACGCATTTGCCCCGGTTTAACACTCTCCGGCGGAAACGGATTTTTACCTCCGGCTGGAATGTGCCCGACTTTGCATAATTTCAGGTAAACGATCCCGGAGAGAACAATCGCAATAAAAAGCAGGAACCTGTTCTGTGGATAAACGTCCGAAGAGGGTATTCATCGGTATTCCCGCGGGGGAGGATCTGATTGCCCAGGTCATGGAATTCCGTAAACGGCATGCCGGGCTCCGTGTCCGATGGACAAGGCCGGATTACCTTCACCTTACGGTTGTTCCGCCCTGGGAGTCCCAAAACCCCGGCAGCATTTGCGGTATTCTGGGGGAAACGGCTTCAGGGTTTCTGGCTGCCGATGCAACCTTTACCATGGTCACGCCCGGTCCCGTACCTTCAAGGCCCCGTCTTGTGTGGGCTGTCGGAAAGACGGTTTCATTTTTTCCCGCCCTGCGCGACGAACTGAGCGCCCGGCTGCCGCTTGTTCCCGTTGAACACCGGCCGTTCCTGCTCCACCTGACGATTGCGCGCGTGCGGCATGAAGATGAGCATGACCTTGCGCGCATGAAGCTCGAAGAGCCTGTTTCCTGGACAGCGACCTTTCGAAGGCTTTGCCTTTATGAATCCATTCTGAAACCTTCCGGAGCCGAGTACAGGGTTTTATGCGAAGCGCCATTCGGACAAAAAAACGATGGATTGCAATGAAAAAAACAATGGGCAATCTTTTACTTGCCGCGGTTTTCATGACGGCGGGAGCATTTTTCGATCGTATTCTTCTTCAGGACGCATACGCAATATCGCCGCCTGTGCATACCCCTGCACCGGCAAGCCTGGAGCGCCGCGAAATCCTCGATGCGATGCGCCAGAAAATCAGGGAACTCCACGAGCTCGACGTCGTCTTCGTGGTGAAAACCATGAATGTCGGCAGCGGATGGGCATGGGTGCATACGCTGCCGCAATCCGGGGACGGAAAAGGAAGGTATGAGGATTTTTATGCCCTGCTGCACAAAAAGCTGGGAAGATGGACCATTGTCGAGATCCCCTGTACCGAACCGGACAATCCCGATTGTCTGGACAGTCCCGGATATTTCAGGAAACTTGCCCGGAAGTATCCCGGCATTCCCCGTGCCATTATGCCTGGTGTCCGCAAAGGGCTTTGAACAATCGTGAAATTTCAAGGAACCATTCATCACGAATCACGATGATACCCGATTTGAGATACTTCCTCAAGATGTCGTTCCTCCAGGCGGTTTTCATCCTTGCACCCTGTATTCCCGTTTCGCTGTATGCCGTGACATGGGCATCACTTTCCAGGGAAGAGCGTGAGGACCTTCTCATCAACAGCCCTGGCTGGATCTATGCCTGTCCCGGCGATACGATAAGGCTCAAGGTGATGACCGTCAACAGGGATTTCTTTTTCCCGATGGCCGGGAAGCCTGTCGATGTCAGTCCTGCCTGGAATGTGGCCCCTTCGTCTGGCGTGCAGCTTGACGGGCAGCGGAACATGATCGTGATCGGGCGTGACGTGAAAGACGGAACGGTTTTTTCGGTCGGGGCGACGTTGCGGGAAGGCGTTACCGTGCGGGAGAACAGTGTGTATGTCTACACGAAGGAAGCCAATCCGTTCATCGGAAACTGGAAAGAGGAGGGAGGGAACATCCGGGAGCTTTTCATAAGGCCTGACCGCAGCTTTTCGGTAACCGTTTACCCGTTCGAAGTCTACAAGGATTATTGGGGCCACCTTACCTTCGACCTGAAAAAGAAAACCATCGCGTTTACGATCGAGGGCGGCAACAAAAAGCCCGCGGATTGCGACCTTTCGGGCTTTTACCGCTTCCGCAGAGACGGAGGCCTCGAATTGCACGGGATTTATTTCGGTACGATTGTTCCTGAAGATCACAGGAAACAGAGATACGTGTTCATGAAATAAATCCTGACGCATCAGGTCGGAAAACATTGCCCTGTGCGCTTTTATGATGGCAGATTGCGCGACGGATTTTTTTCAGAACATCAATCGTCCTGCTCTTGCGATTTATTGTGCGTCAGTGTATAAGCATGAGAAAGGATTTACCGTCCGGTAGCAGGTTTTGACGCCAATTACCGGTGGGAACCATTGCCGGAAGTCCGTTATCATCCGGATTGTAACTGATTGGTTTCAGGACGGCAGGAATGCCGGTTATACCGGTCGCTGAGGTCCATACCGGTATCCGGTCAACCAGACGCCGGTTGATGATGGAACCCTTTTTTCTTGCAGGGGCGATCTTTGTGCATGGTGCATTCCCCCGTTTTCATCAGCTGACACAGACGGCGGAAAGCTTTCGTTCACCCCATGCCATTAACGGAACAATCCTCATTTTCGCAGGTATGACCGCAGCAACTGCCTCCGGAAACGAAATCAAGTTCTTTTTCGAAAAGTCGGGACCGTGCTTCGTTGAACTCTTCAGCCGTAAATTCAAACCCCAGTTCTGCGGCAAGATGCCTGCGTTCTTCTGCTGTGGAGCAGGCGTACAGTTTCTTTCTGACGGTTTCGTTATCGGCGATTTCCTTCAGAAATGCTGTTGCATGTTCTGCTGACATGAGGCATTCTCCTTATGATTCATTACCGAAACGGTTCAAGCTTCGTTATTGCAGTGAATTTGCCGGTTTGCGGAAGAGGCATGCCTGCCGCAAGAGAGCGTAACACTGCAAAACAGCTTCTCAGTAGAGTTCGCAGGGAGTCTCGTTCTCACATGAATTTGAGCAGCAGATGCCGCCACCGGCTATCGTATCGAGCTCATCTTCGTATAATTCTGCACGCGCATCCCTGAACTCTTCAGGTGTAAAGTCGAATCCTCTCTCGGCAGCCAGCTGCATCCGTTCGGCGGCAGTGGACAAGTCAAGGAGTTTACGCTTCAATGCTTCGTCAGCGGAAATTTCTTTCAGAAACGCTTTTGCAAGGTCTATGGACATGTCGCCCTCCGCGTTTATGATTCCGGGATGAAATCCTGTGTGATTTTATGGTGGTATAAAAGTAAATATAAATAACTGTAGTCCATACCTGCAACTGGCTGGAAGACCGCCGCAAAGCGGGTTCCCTGTCCTGATGGCTGCGCAGTTCGGTCTGGAGGCTTTCTCCGTGCTGCCTTATTCCTTCGCATCGAATGAGATGGATCGGGAAACACTTGACACATGAGGGGTTGCATACGGATATCTTTCCGGGAAAAGGCAGGACACTGCCCGGGACCCGCGCTCATTCTCCGGCAGAGGGCATCATCTCGCCACAAGCGCGCATGAAAAAGCGTTTCGGTAACATTGAGTGCCGCCATGGCTGGGTATAAAAAATAAGGGTGAGTATGGTTAAATTCGTCTTTCACAAAATAAAATCGTACTATGCTGACGTTTTAGAGTGCGTGGTGTATATGCTAAGAAAGGATTTCCCGGCTGAAAAAAGGCGTTGAAGCCATCCTCCGGCGGGGATTTTGTTACGAAACGATGTCGGAACAGCGCCGCCTCCGGGCCGTGCGGGTGTTCTTACGGGAGAACCTCCCATCTTCATTTTTTTCTTTCCTGCATTGCTGCCACCCCCGTTACAGGCGGGGCATTTCATCAAACAATGACCGGAACAGAAAAGAACATGAACGACAATCAGCCGTTACTTACGGATTTCCGCAGCCTCGAGCTGCCCCAGCCTCTCATGAAAGCGCTTGAAGAGGTCGGTTACGAAAACCCCACACCAATCCAGGCCCAGACCATTCCGCTTCTTCTCGAAGGACGCGATGTGCTCGGGCAGGCCCAGACAGGCACCGGTAAAACGGCAGCCTTCGCCCTTCCCGTCCTCGCGAACATCCGTCTTGCACTGGCCGAACCCCAGGCGCTCGTACTCGCTCCGACAAGGGAGCTTGCCATCCAGGTGGCCGAGGCGTTCCAGCGATACGCTGAGTTCCTCAAGGGATTCCACGTGCTTCCGATTTACGGCGGGCAGGACTACGGTGTACAGCTCCGCATGCTCAAACGCGGCGTTCACGTCGTGGTAGGAACCCCGGGAAGGGTCATGGACCATATGCGCCGCGGTTCGCTCAACCTCCATTCGCTGCAGTGCATCGTCCTTGACGAGGCCGATGAGATGCTTCGCATGGGGTTCATCGATGATGTCGAATGGATTCTTTCCGAAACCCCGGAAGGCCGCCAGGTTGCGCTGTTTTCAGCCACCATGCCGGCGCAGATCCGCAGGATTGCCCAGAAGTACCTGAAAGACCCGGCTGAAATAACCATTCAGAAAAAAACGGCTACCGTCGAGACTATCCGCCAGCGGTACTGGGTTGTAGGTGGCAGTCACAAGCTTGATATCCTTACCCGTATCCTTGAATTTGAACAGTTCGATGGCATCATCATTTTCGTGCGTACGAAAACCATGACACTGGAACTGGCGGAAAAGCTCCAGGCGAGGGGATACGCCGCGTCAGCCCTGAACGGGGACATGCCCCAGTCTCAGCGTGAAAGGACCGTCGAGCAGCTGAAGGACGGCACCCTCAGCATTGTTATCGCCACCGACGTTGCGGCTCGAGGGCTCGATGTGGAAAGGGTCAGCCACGTCATCAACTACGATATCCCGTCAGACACCGAATCCTATGTGCATCGTATCGGCCGCACCGGAAGGGCTGGACGGAGCGGCGAGGCCATCCTTTTCGTGTCGCCGAGGGAGAAAAGCATGCTCTATGCCATCGAAAAAGCGACACGCAGCCGTATCGAACTGATGGAGCTGCCATCCACCGAAGTGATAAACGACAGGAGGGTTGCAAAATTCAACCAGAGGATTACCGACCGGATTGCGGCCGAGGACCTGGGGTTCTATACCACCCTTGTCGAACGCTACTGCCACGAACATGACGTTCCCGTGCTCGATGCTGCCGCAGCGCTTGCATCACTGCTCCAGGGAGATACGCCGCTTCTGTTGTCCAACAAGCCGGAAAAGGCGAAATTTCGTGAAGATCGTCCGGGAACTGACAGGGACCGTGGTTTCGACAGGGACCGGGGGCCGGACAGGGATCGTGGCCCGGTAAAAAAGAGATCCCGTGGCGAGTCTTACGGAGATGAGGCGAAAGAACGGTATCGTATCGAGGTCGGCAGCGAGCACGGAGTGAAGGCGGGAAATATTCTCGGCGCCATCATTAACGAAATCGGACTCGATCCCGAAATGGTCGGCCAGATTTCAATCAGCGACACCTACAGTTCTGTCGAACTGCCCAAAGGTATGCCCGACAATGTATTTCACGAACTTCGTAAAGTCAGGGTCTGCGGCCGTCAGCTCAGGCTTTCGAAAATGGAAGATCAGGAACGCTATTCGCCTTACGGAGCAAAGAAAAGTCCAAGGAAACCGTTCAAACCGGCAGGAAAAGAAGCAACTTTTTTTACCGGCCAGAACAAGAAAAAGAGGAAAGGCTGAGCGTCAAAAGGCTTCGCTGTCTTTTCATTTTCCGATACGGTTTTGTCCGTAGAAAGCTGTTCATGACGGGGGGATTTATCTCCCCGTTTTTTTTGTTTTTTTCTTCACAGGTTTTCTTTCCTGTCTCATTCGACGATCCGCACCCCTGCGTTACCGACTGTTTTAATCATTATATTTCAGTAATGAAAATGCCGGTTTCGGAAATACTGAGGCATTCCTGAATCCGGCAATATCGTACGCTCATCGCTGGCAAGAGCCAATCAGGAACACACGGAGGCAACCATGGAACTTCAGTTTTACGGCGCGACACAGAGAGTTACCGGTTCATGCCATATCCTCAGGGCAGCCGGTCGCACTCTCCTTCTCGATTGCGGCCTCATCCAGGGGAAGAAAGAAGAGGAAGCCCTCAACCGATCTTCATTTCCCTTCGATCCCTCATCGCTCGATGCTGTAGTCCTCAGCCATGGCCACATCGATCATTCCGGACGCCTGCCGCTTCTTGTCAAACACGGCTTCAGAGGGCCTGTCTATACGCAGCAGGCGACAATAGACCTGTGCAGAGTGCTGTTGCTTGATTCGGCATCGCTTGCGGAGAGCGACGCAGCTTACCGCAGGAAGCAACCCGAAACGCGCAAGGACCTGCATGCCGAGCCGCTCTACACCCGCGAGGACGCCCTCCGGGCCCTTGAAACGCTCTCCGGGATGCCCTACCATGTGAAAAAGGAGATCCTTCCGGGCATTTCGGTCCGTTTCCAGGACGCGGGGCATATTCTCGGTTCTGCCTGTGTCGAGGTATGGATCGAAGAAGGGGGAGTAACGAGAAAGCTCGTATTCAGCGGCGATCTTGGCCAGTATGGCAGCCCGATTCTGAAAGATCCGGACGCAATCGACGAAGCGGATGCGGTGATTGTCGAAAGTACCTATGGGGACAGGCTTCACCGGGAACTTCCCGAGACCCTTGCCGAAATCGGGGGGATCATCGGTTCGGCATGCGATCGGTGCGGCAATATCCTGATCCCGGCATTTGCCATCGGCAGAAGCCAGGAACTGCTCTATCTTTTCGCCCAAAATTTCGATGCATGGAACCTCGAGCGCTGGCAGGTCTTTCTCGACAGCCCCATGGCCATCGAGGCCAGCAGGATCTACTGGGACTATCCCGAGCTCTATGACGAGGAAGCCCTGTTGTTCCGGAACGGTCACAAAGGCATGCCGTTGCTGAAAAACCTGCACATGACCTCGAGGGCCGACCAGTCGCAGGCGATCAATTCCATCAGGACCGGCGCGATCATCATTGCAGGAAGCGGCATGTGCAACGGAGGACGGGTCCTGCACCATCTCAAGCATAACATCAGCCGCCCGGAATGTTCGGTGATCATCACCGGGTACCAGGCGGAAGGCACACTCGGCAGGCAGCTTGTCGAAGGTGCCGAACAGGTGACGATACACGGAACGTCATTACCGGTCAGGGCGACCCTGCATACGATCGGGGGATTGTCTGCCCATGGCGACCAGGATGACCTGCTGCGCTGGCTGGGCGGTTTTCGCAGTAATCCGTCGGTTTATGTGGTGCATGGCGATGAGGAGGTCAAGAAAATTTTCAGGCAGAAAATTATGGACAAGCTTGGCCTGGCCGCTTCGATTCCCCAGGCGGGAGAAATTATCGATCTGGCTTCACTCAAAAAGTGAAAGAAACCCGTTCGGGGATCGGTGTCTTTTTTGCAAAAACATCATTCCGGGGTTGCCCGGCAGTTATCTATTTCTATTTTGAATTGTTACGGTGTGCTGATTTTAAAGCGCATGATGTGCAGAGCAGTTCGGAATATTAATAAGAAAACGTTTCATGTCCATCCATACCTTCAGGGAGATCGTCCCTGTGCTTCAGACCTCGATCGGCCCTATGATCCTAATTTCAGGCCTCGGTCTTCTTCTTCTTACCATGACAAACAGGCTCGGGCGGATCATCGACCGCTCCCGGGCCCTCCTCGATGACCTCGAATCGAAGCCGGAACAGTATGTCCTGAGGATAAACAGGGAGGTCGCCATTCTCTGGAAACGGGCGAGATATATCAGGACGGCGATCCTGCTTGCATGCATGACCTGTTTCGGTGCTTCGGTCCTGATCATCCTGCTGTTTTTCAGCGCACTTGCCGATTTCGACTTTCCGATGGTCATCGCAGCAATTTTCACGGCGAGCATGTTCTGTCTGAGCGGAACGCTGGTTTTCTTTTTCGCGGATATCAATCTGAGCCTCGAAGCGTTCAGGATCGAAATGGAGAGCCATGACAGGAAAAAACTGATCATGGAGCGCCAGGATACCTGGATTATCTGATCCCGGATTTCAGCCCCTCGGATGGAAAGTCCTGTGCACTTCCTTGATGAAGGACCTGTCGATGTGGGTGTAAATCTGCGTGGTGCTGATCGAGCTGTGCCCGAGCATCTCCTGCACCGAACGAAGGTCTGCACCTCCTTCGAGCAGGTGGGTTGCGAACGTGTGTCGGAAGGTGTGCGGGCTGATCTCTTTTGTTATTCCGGCACCGGCTGCATACTGCCGCACGATGTTGAATATGGCCATCCGTGAAAGTTTTTTCCCTCGTGCGTTCAGAAAAATATAATCTTCGGAATCACGCGAAGTGAGCGAGATACGCTGCTCGCTGACATATCGTGTCGTCCATTCGATTGCGGAGCGTCCTGCCGGAACGAGCCGTTCTTTCGAGCCTTTGCCGAAAATCCTCGCAAAACCGGCATCGAAAAAAAGGTCCTGCAAACGCAGCTCAACCAGTTCGCTTACCCGTATCCCGGTTGCATAAAGGATCTCGAGGACCGCTTTGTCCCTGAGGTCGAATTTCCCGCGAGGTTCCTGTTTCATGGGTGCTTCGAGGACCCGCAATGTCTCTTCCGGCGACAGGACTGCCGGAAGGTATCGTGACTGTTTCGGCTGGTGCAGGTTCTCGGCAGGGTTTGTGCCAAGCAGCCTTTCCCTTGAAAGAAATTTATGGAATGAGCGGATCGCGGAAACGTTTCTGGCCAGTGAACTTGCCTCGAGCCCGGCAGCGTGCAGGCAGGAAATGAACTCCTGGACATGGGCCGGCCTGATGTCCGCGAGCGCTTTCTGCCGGTCCTCCATGAAGCGAAGGTAGCGTTCGAGATCGTTCCGGTAAGAGAGCCGGGTGTTTTCCGAAAAGTTCCGTTCGATGGAAAGGTAGTCGAGGAAGCTTTCGAGCACCTTTATGGAACTGGCTTCAGGCATATGGTTGCAAGGTGCGGGTGTTTAAAGAAAGAAAGATATGACAATAATCGGAGAGATCGGTCGGATGGGTCGGATAGGTCGGGTAAATTGTAAAAAACGAAAATATTGCGTAATATTGAAAGGCGCCGCATTGAAAAAAAAACATCGGAGAGGATATGGGAAGGATCAGGCCCGGAGGAGGTTATCGTGAACTGAGGAGTTTCCAGATGGCAACGGTCATTTACGATGCGACCTGGCGGTTTTGTGAACAATACCTTGATGCGCGGTCGCGTATTTGTGACCGGATGACCCAGGCTGCCAGAAGCGGCCGGCAGAACATTGCAGAGGGAAGCAGGGCATCCTCGGCCTCGTCGCAGACAGAGCTGAGACTGGTAAATGTCGCCAGATCCAGCCTTGAAGAACTGCTGCTCGATTATGAGGATTATTTGCGCCACAGGGGCCTGCCGCAGTGGGCATACGATTCGCCGGAAGCCATGGAGGTGAGAAAGGTTCGCGCCGAAAATCAGTCAGATAAGGCCGATCAGTTCAATCGGACAGAACAGTCCGCCACACGGAACTCCGACGATAAACACTATTCACGGTATAAGCGATGGCTTGAACACGCGGAACCATCGATCAGGGCAAATGCCATCATATGCCTGATCCACCAGGCAATCTGGCTTCTCGACCGCAAGATTGAAGCTCTTGAACGGGAGTTCATCGAAGACGGGGGTTACAGCGGGCAGCTTTCAGCAGCACGTCTTGCAGAACGGAACAGAAAGAAACAGGATATGTCCGATCAGTCCGATCCTCCTCCTCTTTGTCCGAAATGCGGTAAAACGATGGTATTGCGTACGGTACGGAAAGGCAACAGTGCCGGCAGGCAGTTCTTTGGCTGTACCGGTTATCCTGAATGCAACGGGAGTGTTGAAGTCTGAGGTTTTCATGGTATTTTTAACATGAAGGATCAGACCGATCGGTCGTATCGGCCCAACCAGGAAAACACCATGAACACTGACAGCGATTATATGAGGCTGGCGTGGGAGCAGGCCAGGAAAAGTTATGAAGAGGGGGGAGTCCCTGTTGGCGCGGTCATGGTCGAAAATGGCCGCGTTATCGCTTCAGGGCACAACAGGCGCGTTCAGGACGGCGATCCTGTCTCGCATGGCGAAATGGACTGCATCCGAAAGGCCGGAAGGAGGACCCGGTACGAAGACGTCACCCTCTATACGACCCTCTCTCCCTGCATGATGTGTTCCGGTACGATCGTGCACTTCGGTATCAGGCGCGTGGTCGTGGGAGAGGACAGGAATTTCCGGGGGAATATCCCTTTCCTGCTGGAACATGGTGTCGAAGTCGCGCTGCTCCAGGATGAGCCCTGTATGACGCTCATGAGCGAATTCATCAGGTCCCGGCCGGATTTGTGGGACGAGGATATAGCGGGCAACGAGTGAAATCGGCCCGATCCGACCGATCAGTCAGATCTTCCTCAGTCTCTGGCAGAACCCCCCGTCAAATCCAGGCAGATCGCCCGGAAGGGTCATGAGATATCCGTTTTTTTCCGCACTGTTCCTGAACTGTTCGGGAATACCGCTGCAGTCGGTATCGATTTCAAACTCAGGGTGCCTTTCGAGGAACGAGGCTGTCTGAAGGGCATTTTCTTCCGGTTCTACCGAACAGGTGGCATAGACGAGGGCCCCCCCTTCATCGAGTATCGTTGCGGCATGCTCCAGCAGCTCCCGCTGCAGCTCTGCAAGTTCCCGAAGCATTTTCCCGTCGATTTTCCATCTCAGTTCCGCTCTCCGGCCGAGCACGCCGCTGCCTGAGCAGGGTGCGTCAAGCAGGATGAAACGGGGCTTCACTTCAGGACGGTAGCTCCTTGCATCCGCGGCCCTGGTTTGTATGATCGAAATCCCGAGGGCTTGTGCATGGGTTGCGAGTTTCTGCAGTTTCTGTTCAAAGCGGTCGATGGAGGTGATCGAACCGGTGTTCATCATCATTTCCGCCATCATGCCGGATTTCCCGCCGGGTGCCGCGCACAGGTCGAGCACCGTGCTTCCGGGCGAAGGGTTCAGGAGGAGGCAGGCCAAGGCCTGGGTTGGGTTCTGTACCGACAGCAGCCCCTCCCTTACCGCGGTTTCGAAGCTGCTGAAATCCTTCGAGAAGAAGAAATGGTCGAGGGGGCAGGCCTCGAGCTCAGCGCCAGTAACAGAGGCATTGGAAAAAAACTCCTCCGGAGATGTTTTCAGGCGGTTCACCCTGAAGCCGAACAGGGGCGGTTTGTTGTCGTAATCAAGCATGGAGAGGCATTTTTCGCTGCCGAAGGCGCTCAGCCATCGTTCGACCAGCCACTGCGGGTGTGAGTGGAGGAGCGCATAGCGTTCCGGAAGCTCTTTTTCCTGAAGCCATTCCTCGATGTGTACGTTTTCGGGAGTGATTTTGCGCAGGACGCCGTTGGTGAGTTTCGCCATCCGTTCGCCCTTGTATTTCCGGGCAAGTTTCACGCTTTCGTTCACTGCGGCCCAGCCCGGGACCTTGTCGAGGTAAAGGAGCTGGAACGCACCGATCCTCAGGATGTTCTGCAGGACCGGTGCCGCTTTCGAAAAATCGTGGTGATAGAAACGACCGATGATGAAATCGAGCCGCATCCGGTACCTGAGCACGCCGTAGACAATGCCGGTGGCAAGCGCTCGTTCGTTGCGTTCCAGTTTTGATTCGCCGAGGGCCTTGTGCAGCAGGCTGTCCGATTTCGATTTGCCGGTATCGATGGCCTGGAGGACCCTGAGGGCAAGTTCGCGAGCGCTTTTCATTGCGGGAATGGAGTGTGGTTTTTCTAACGTGTTTTATTCAGGCGACTTGTAAAATAGCATTCCCTGTCGTATGTTAATCGAACTTAACGTTCTTTTATTTGTTTTCCAGCTATCATCCAGAAAGGCGGAGGGACTGGCCCTGAGAAGCCTTGGCAACCTTCATTTCCCAATGAGAGGTGCCAATTCCACCCGGCGTATGCCGGGAAAGATGGTGGTATGCATGCCCCGGCATTTTCATACCTCACTCCTTACATATCCGCAAACCCTTCAGGGGTTGGTTTCCTGCGTTTCGGGACCGGTAGCCTGTTTTCAGTCAACGTCCAGTTATGATACAGCAAGAGCCGAAACTCCACTTTGAAACCCTGCAGGTTCATGCAGGCCAGAGGCCCGATCCCGCGACGAATTCCCGGGCGGTGCCCATTTATCAGACGACCTCCTATATTTTCGAGAGCGCGGAGCATGGCGCGGACCTTTTTGCCCTGAAAAAGGCCGGCAACATCTATACCCGCCTGATGAACCCGACAACCGATGTGCTCGAACAGCGCATCGCCGCGCTCGAGGGCGGCAAGGCAGCGCTTGCCGTGGCGAGCGGCCATTCGGCACAGTTCATCGCGCTGACGACCCTCTGCCAGGTCGGAGACAATATCGTATCATCGAGCTATCTCTACGGCGGTACCTACAACCAGTTCAAGGTATCGTTCCGCCGCCTCGGCATCGGGGTGAAGTTTGTCGAAGGTTGCGGTGCAGAAGGCTTCCGCAGGGCGATCGACGGGAACACCAAGGCGCTCTATCTCGAATCGATCGGCAATCCCGCATTTCATATTCCCGATTTCGAGGCGGTCGCATCGGTCGCTGCCGAAAACGGCATTCCGCTGATCGTCGACAATACATTCGGCTGCTGCGGCTACCTGTGTCGCCCGCTCGACCACGGAGCGTCGATCGTCGTCGAATCCGCCACCAAATGGATCGGCGGGCACGGCACCTCGATGGGTGGCGTGATCGTCGACGGAGGGACGTTCGACTGGGGCAATGGAAAGTTTCCGCTGATCAGCGAACCATCGGAAGGATACCACGGACTGAAATTCCATGAAACGTTCGGCGATCTCGCGTTTATCGTCAAGGCGAGGGTCGAGGGGCTCCGCGATATCGGCCCTGCAATCAGCCCCTTCAATTCGTTCATGCTGCTTCAGGGTCTCGAGACACTTTCCCTGAGGGTACAGCGCCATGCGGACAATACCCTCGGGCTTGCAAGGTGGCTCTCCAGCCATCCCGCGGTTTCGTGGGTGAACTATCCGGGCCTGGAAAACCATCCGACACATGCCCTGGCGGGCAGATACCTGCAGCACGGTTTCGGGGGCGTCCTCACGTTCGGTATCGAGGGCGGTTATGAAAAAGCGGTCGGCTTCATCGACAAGGTGCAGCTCGCAAGCCACCTTGCCAATGTAGGCGATGCGAAAACGCTGGTGATCCATCCCGCTTCGACCACCCACCAGCAGCTTTCCACGGCCGAACAGGAATCCGCGGGGGTTTCTGCCGACATGATCCGGGTTTCCTGCGGAATTGAACATATCGACGATATTATCGCTGACTTCGAACAGGCATTCGCTAAACTGTCATAAGAGCATGAAAGCATATACCGGACTTTTATCGGAAAAGACAACATATTACGAATCGGACGAACCCTATTTCTGCGAACTTGGAGGAAGCCTTCCCTCTCTTCGCGTGGCTTACAGGACATGGGGGACGCTCAACGACAGCAAAGACAACGTCATTCTTGTCTGTCATGCGCTTACCGGGTCTGCCGATGCCGACTCGTGGTGGGAAGGCATGTTTTCCCCCGGTGGTGCGTTTGACGAAACGCAGGACTTCATCATCTGCAGCAATGTACTCGGCAGCTGTTACGGAACGACGGGGCCGGTTTCCCTGGACCCTGCGACAGGCCGGAATTACGGCCCCGATTTCCCGCTCATCACCATCCGCGACATGGTGCATGTGCAGCAAAGGCTGCTTGCCTCCCTTGGTATCCACAGGGTCAAGCTTGCCGTAGGTGCCTCGCTTGGAGGGATGCAGGTGCTCGAATGGGGTTTCCTCTATCCCGATGTCGTCGAGGCGCTCATGCCCATGGGCGCTTCGGGACGCCATTCCGCATGGTGCATCGCCCAGAGCGAAGCTCAGCGCCAGGCGATTTTTGCCGACCGCGACTGGAACAACGGCTGGTACACCGAAGACCTTCCGCCCTCGAGAGGCCTTGCCGCAGCAAGGATGATGGCGATGTGCAGCTACCGGAGCTTCGAGAACTTCCAGCAGCGCTTCGGCAGACAGATCCAGCAGGGAAACACCTTCAAGGCAGAAAGCTACCTCCACCACCAGGGGCGGAAGCTGGTGGAGCGTTTCGATGCGAACACCTACGTCACCCTCACGAAAGCGATGGATATGCATGACCTTGCCAGGGGAAGGGGAGCCTACGAGGAGGTGCTCCGTTCCATGCATTTGCCGGTCGAGATCCTCTCTATCTATTCCGATGTGCTCTATCCGAAGGAAGAACAGGAGGAACTGGCGCAGCATATGCCGAACTCGAAGCTGCTCTACCTCGAGGAACCATACGGCCACGACGCCTTCCTGATCGACGTGGAAACGGTGAGCCGTATGGTGAGGGAATTCCTTGACCGCAGGGCCCGGGAAGCTCAGACGGCCGCCTGAGCGATCTCGGTGAACCCGGTGTAGGGCTGGAGCACTTCCGGGACCCGGATCGTGCCTTCGGGTGTCTGGTAATGTTCGAGGATAGAGACCATAAGGCGTGATGTCGCAAGGCCCGAGCCGTTCAGCGTATGGACGAACTCGGGTTTCGACTTGCTGTCCGGCTTGAAACGGATATTTGCCCGCCTTGCCTGGTAATCCTCGAAATTCGAGCAACTCGAAGCTTCGAGGAACTTTCCTTCAGCCGGAGACCAGACTTCGATATCATAGCATTTAGCCGCATTCGCGCTGATATCGCCGCTGCAGAGCAGCAGGACCCGGTAGGGGATTTTCAGCGCAACAAGGATGGCTTCGGCGCTTTCCCTGATCTCCTCGAGCGCTTCGTATGAGTTTTCCGGCCGGGTGAACTTGACCATTTCAACCTTGTTGAACTGGTGCACCCTCAGGAACCCGCGGGTATCCTTGCCATAGCTTCCCGCTTCACGCCGGAAACAGGCCGAGTATGCGGCATAGGATATCGGAAGCGCGTTGACATCGACCATTTCATCACGGTGCAGGTTGGTGACCGGCACTTCTGCCGTTGGAATGGCATAGAGGTCATCTTCCTGCATATAGTATACCTGGTCGGCGAACTTGGGCCACTGTCCGGTTCCCCTCAGCGAATCCCGGTTCACGAAAAACGGAGGGAATATTTCGGTGTAGCCGTTTGACGTATGGTGATCGAGCATGAAGTTGATGAGGGCGCGTTCAAGCCGTGCGCCCTTGCCGGTATAGACGGGGAAACCTGCCCCGCTGATTTTCGCTCCCCTTTCGAAATCGAGTATTCCGAGCGACTTGCCCAGTTCAAGGTGATTTTTCAGCTTGAAATCGAGGTTGTGGCTGAATTCGATTGGCCCCTTGCTGACCAGGTTATCTTCTGCCGATCGTCCCGTCGGGACCGAAGGGTGCAGCCTGTTCGGCAGGCCGAGCAGAATGGATTCCATTTCCGTTTCAAGTTCCCCGAGTGTGCTGTCCATTCCCGTGATTTCATCGGAAACCGATTTCATCTTCACGATCAGCTCATCGGCTGAACCGGTTCTGCTTTTCTTGATGTCGGCGATCTCTTTTGAAACCGAATTGCGGAGGGC